>JBDTWP010000106.1:0-17233 GCA_040006615.1 Ferruginibacter sp. | reverse complement strand
GCGACAATTATATATACACCATTCCCAATTAATTGAAAACCAATGAAAAGTATTTGTTTGCCCTGGTTGGTGTCCCCACCAACCAGCGACAATTATATATACACCATTCCCAATTAATTGAAAACCAATGAAAAGTATTTTGACTTTTCTGCAACAATACTGTCGGACGAATATTATATGAGCCTGGGCTGGGCGGGCCCTGGTGGGTTTTGAGTTGCCACATCCGCTAGCTAGCGGATGTGGATAATGAAAAATGCGATAATCGACGGCTTTAGCCGAATTGGATGTAAGTATTTTCCTGATTGGTTTGGCTAAAGCCGGGAATGAATAAATTTGTTCCTCCAGCTAAAGCTGGAGGCAATTTATGAAAGCACTTCCGACCAATGGGGTGTATACTACTTTGTTGCACCCACGGAGCATGATGAATTTGAAATGCATCCTCTCAATGCGGATGCTTATATTTTATTTCATAATGACGTATATAATTTTTTAATCAATAAATCCTAAATAAAATGATGCATCTAAGTTCATTATTTGTGAAACATGGTATTGGGATATTTGCGGCGTACTTAGTAATAATATTTTCAGCAGGATGTAAAAATCATGTCGGAAAACTTGAGTATACTAAAAAAAACAATTTAATTGAGATTAATAATGGTCTCATCAAAGCAAGATTCAAAATAGAAAATAAGAAAGTAATTCAGGAATATCTTGCTTATAAAAATAAAGATTGGGTGCTTGTGGCTGAATCATTTATTCCTATACCTCGTAATTTAAAAAAGGAAACACAGCTTTTTAATACGCAGCTTGATTCAATTCATCGTTTTTTAGTGTCTGAAGTTGTAAGTGAATTATCTATTGTAAAAAACACCAAGGATGAAATTGAGGTAAAACTTATGGGGAAATCAGGTGGCACGAAAATTCAGCAGATGGTTAAACTTGAACCCGGCAAAGATTATTTTCATTTTGAAGTGGAAGCCCAACTTATTGGGAAACCTGCTAAACTGGATTACCTGTTATCGACCTTCACATTTAACATTGATAATGCTCCCGGATTTGTCCACACACCTGGATTAAAATTCGACAATGATGACTCAAGACAAAACCGTTTTAAGTTATTGCCCGCTCAAGATCAAATAATAGGCGACAGGGCTTTTCATGCGCCCGCCGTCATTTTACAAAATAAGAATTTATTTGTGGCGCTTGTACCTGACCTTAATGATATCAATAAATATGCGATTATATCTCCTGATGCCAGGCGCAAAATTGACATAGCAAGAAATATATTTTCCGTGCCTGTCGAAGCGGATAAGTACTCCATGCCAACTGGCCTGGATCTCAATGTGCAAAGCGGATGGACAGAAAAACCATTGTTTACTTTTGGCGTATTGGATAATGTTATAGCGCATCATATCCGTTACCAGCGTGTCAACGATACCTCCATGGTAAGGACCTTGAGTTTAAACAGAGTGCAGTATGGTTTTGACCTTTTTGTAGCCGCTGATGTGATAGAGAACACAGGATTTCAAAGGGTTTCGGCTCATCAGTGGAAAATGTATGGTCACCCGGTTTTTATGAATCGCCCTCACTTGTCTATGCCTTTTGAGGAGTATTTCAGAATTGTAGATTCGATTACATTTCATCCCATCCATTCCAGATTATCAGGCACTTTTAATACCTCCGGACGAAACGCGATGGTTCAGGATATCGATGTTCCTTTAAAAGGATTTGATGACATGGGTTCCTGGCTGCAATTTGAAATGAATGGCTTGCCGGTGGGCGGTTACCGTTCTGCCATTCCCTGGTGGAATGATGTAATACATAATTCAGCATTTTGGAACAATGCCCGGGATGCTTCGGGGTTTTATTTTTGGGGCCAAAAGTTACACAAGCAGGTATTCATAGATAGGGCCAGGCGCATTATCAATTTTTGCTTATCTGCTCCCAAAAATGAATATGGACTTTTCGCTACACTTTACAGTGCTAATACAAAAAAATGGGGATTGGGTTTTACTGATCCACCCCATGGAAAGAATGAGTTTTTTCTGCGTGAAAGCGATTCTTATGATATATCAGCCATGAGTAAAACTGCTGCTCACTTAATTGATTTCTATTCCCGTTGTGAAAAGGATGAGAGGATTGTTCAATACCTGCGTCAATATGCTGATTGGTTATTAACTTCTATCGATAATAGAGGCTCCGTGCCCTCCTTTGTTACAAAAGAAATGGAAGCTTCTTCAATACTTCGCTTTAGTGCGCAACCTGCTTCCAGTATGTGGTTTCTTGCTTCCTACTATAATGTCACCAGGGATACCAGGTTCCTGGTTGGCGCCAAACGAATTGCGGCATACATTGAAAAAGAAATTCTTCCCGAGGCGAAATGGATTGATCTGGAACAATATTTTTCCTGTGGCTTTAAGCCGCTTCTTTTTGAACGGGATATTTGGCAACACCAGGTTGCAAGGGGGAACCTGGCCAACATTTGGGCATGTGAAGGTTTTTCAGCACTATATGTAGCTACCGGGGATAAAAAATATTTAATTGATGGAGAGCAGGCCGTTGACTACATAGGATTCTCTCAATGTGTTTGGGAGCCACACTTCATATACACTGCATTTCCCTTTGGTGGGTTCACTGCAGACAATTCAGATAATGCAACAATGTTGGATGCACGCCAGGCAGAAATGGTGAAATCTTTCATTTGGTATGGTAAAACATTAGGCAGGCAAGATTTGCTGGAACGCGGTATTGCAGCGGCAAAGTCATCGGTTGTGTTGATGAATTTACCAGGCCATAAGGAGAACAATATTTATCGTCATATTAATATTTATCCTTACGGTCTCGGTCCCGAAAACATAGACCATGAAGCTCATCCTCAATCTCCTATGCGAACACATCCGGGTTGGGGAGAAGGCTCCGGGGTTTTTACAGGATTGGCAGAAGCTTACAGGGAATTGAGCGGGGGCTATATTGATTTTGAAAAAGGAATGCATGCAGGGGTTAACGGAGTAGTCATCGACGATGCTATCCTAACCGGTAGTGATATTACGCTTACAATCCGCAATCAGCTCTCCCTGCTTAAGGTTCCCTGGAAATCTGTGTACATAACTAACCTGGAAATAACCGGGCTTAAAGTGGGCCAATACAAGGTTTCGCTCAATGGTAACACTGGTAAGACCTATACAAATGAACAACTGAAAAATTTAACGCTAAAAATTAATCCCGATGGTACAATCGAAATTTAAAAAAAGTTTTTTGTTTTCGGTCTTCGTTGCTTTTACATGCATCAACTCTGCACAACAAAAACCAAAAGGCTTAATATCAACTACTCTTTTTCTGATGATGGGAAAGAGGTAATCATGAATTTCAACATACATTATTTCTTCCTTTGGGTTTTATAAATCAATATCCGACAATGGAGTAATTTAATGAAAAAAGTTTATTCTTTTAAAATGAAAAAGTTCCTTATAGCCATATTAGCCCTTTTGTACATTCATTTATTATTAGATAATCTGAAGTATTTTTCTTCCTTTTTTATTTTCTTCCAATCCAAAATCACTAAAGCAATCGGGCATTTTTAATAGCCATCCTTTAAGCCTTTCATTTGCATTGAACTGTAAGGATTTTAATTGCCAGGCTTTGTTTTTTAATAGTGCATAACATTTATATATACATATCAGCTCCTTTTTCTGCTTCCGTACAACCGGTTCAAAACTTACTGTTATATCCCAGCATAACAGCACCCATAGCAGCTTTCCGTATAGATAACACCTAAATCTTTCGGATTTCATTTTTCTCACTAATTGAATTTTCAAGACACTTTTCCAAACCTTAAATACCAATTCTATCTGCGATCGTATTTTATACAAGGCATATTGCTTGTTGTACTGATGTTTCTTTACATGGCACATTAGTTATAAATACATTTAATACACTCCTTAATATTTCATTGTTGCTTATTTTACCTTTTTTGCTCAGTTCCTTTTGAAGTCTTTTCTTTTGTACACTTCCTCTAAAAGCCAGGCCATTGGCTTCACTTGCTTTTTTTCTTTATTACCTATATAAACTATTTGGTCCGAATAAGCATCTCCACTTTTTTTTATCCTTTCAATTATGGCTGTCAACGTCATTTCTTCATAGATCCGATTTTCATTCTGCTCATAAATACTTATTTGGAATTTTAACCAGCTTATATAAAGCGCTTCATTTTTTCAATCTTCTGATAGCTGTCAATGCTTTAGTATCCCAATTCCCGGATAATTAATTCACCCGCTTTGATGTTCTCCATCCGATTATCTGTATAAGTATTATTGGAAGCCTTTGCATTTTCCGCAGATTGCTATTCAATGACGACTGGAAGGAAATTAAAATATTATTAAGGAAAATCTTTAAAGTATTTATAAGGGAGAAGGATTGCAGTAAATAAAATATAGCAATCTAATAAATATATAGTTCCTTTTAAATATGTAACATGCTGGACTACCTCTGGTTCTGTCTTTGCGCTAAAAAATTGCAGATTTCCCAAAAATAATTATATATTTAACCCGCTTAAATGAACAGGACCACAGTCATACAACTAAAAGCAGCTTTCCTCTTGTTAATATTCGGATTGAATACTATAGTGGGTTTTGCATGCGCGATGGGTATAGAAATGGGATTTAACACTTCCCATAAACGCGGGGAGACTTCAGAAGGTACGGTACATGTTCATGCAAACGGTGCAAACCACCAACATCATGATGAAGCTAATAAGGATCATCCTGATAATGTTTCAGAAGTTTCAGTACATGTTCAGGTAAATGGTGAAAAACCCTTACCTCACAATCATTCTAATGGACACCATTGTGAAAAAAAAGACGCTGCAGATAAGGGCGATTGCTGCAACAATAAAGTAATTAAGGTCCTCCAAAGCGATAAATCTGTTCGTCAATTCAATACCATCGCTAACCCAGTATTCTTTACCGTATTCGTTTCATCTTATTATAACATCGCTCTGTTATTTCCTTCGCAGGTAACTGCCAGTATCAAATATTTTGTCCGTTGTTACCATCCTCCCATTTCAGATAACCGCATAGCTATCCGGAGTTTTCAAATATGATTTGATTTATTGTTTTATGCATGAGCCGTCCTCATGCCTTTAATTGTTTGCATAAACATCAAATCAGATCAACATGAAAAAAATATTTATTATAGTTGTGTTAATCGCAATGACTTTTGTGATACACAGGTTTGCACAGTATAGAATAAAGACACTCCCTTCACAAAAACTCACTTCAAATTGCAACATACGATACGCATTGATTGCCGGCGATATTGCTGCTGCAGCTTCCGGTTCCGGAAAACTTATTAAAGGACAAAATGTGTTAGATAAGGAAATAGAAAATGAACAAATTCTTATCAATTTATTAAGCGATGGCGGTATTATTTCCCAAAACGGGTATCTTGCGATTCAGCGTGAAAAGTTGGCAACATTATCTGCTAATATATTTGCATTGGCTAAAACGGCAAAAGGCTCCCCAGAATCCGGTTACCGGCAATTTTGCCCATTGAAAAAACCATCCAGTCTCAATAATAGCAAGGCAATAAAAAATTCTTATTGCGGTAACGCCATGCCATCGCCGTTTATACCTAAAACTTTACGCCGTGCTTTTTAATTCTTTCCATTTTCTCTACTTTTTTATTATAGTTACGACCGTTTACTTTATTTCACCATATCGTCAGCGATGGAAATTGTTATTATTAAGTAGTTGTTACTTCTATATGGTATTTGTGCCGGTTTTTATTTTGATTTTGGGATTTACGATTGTAGTTGATTATTTTGCCGGAATTTTTATAGAAAACTCAAAAGGCACACGACGAAAGTTATTCCTCGTTTATAGTTTAGTCGCCAATATTGGTATTCTTTGCTTTTTTAAGTATTATAATTTTATAAATACTAATTTTTCTTTCATACTACATGGATTTGGACTCTCCAATCCAATTCCATATTTATCCATCCTGTTACCAATCGGCCTTTCATTCCACACTTTCCAGGCAATGAGTTATACTATCGAAGTATATCGGGGTAATCAAAAAACGGAACGTCATTTTGGAATTTACGCTTTATACGTGATGTTTTATCCTCAACTAGTGGCCGGGCCAATTGAAAGACCACAAAACCTGTTGCATCAGTTTAGGGAAAAATTCCAATTCGATAGTAACAGGGTTTATGAAGGTCTTAAAATAATGATCTGGGGCTTATTTAAAAAATTAGTAATAGCCGACAGGCTGGGCATTTACGTCAATGCCGCTTACAATAATGTAGAACAACAGAATGGAATGACCTTAATGTTAGCAACCATATTTTTTTCATTCCAGGTATATTGCGATTTTTCAGGTTACTCAGAAATAGCAATTGGCGCTGCAAAGGTGATGGGATTTGATTTAATGACAAATTTTAAGCGACCGATATTCGCAAAAAGTACAGGAGAATTCTGGAAACGCTGGCATATTTCCTTATCTACCTGGTTTAAAGATTATTTGTACTTCCCGCTAGGTGGAAGCAGAGTATCAGTTTTCCGGATCTATATAAATTTAATGGTAGTATTTCTAATCAGCGGATTGTGGCATGGCGCCAACTGGACCTATATCATTTGGGGGGGTATTAACGGCTTTTATTTGGTATTTGCTATGATGACGAAAAAGTATGCTGATAAATTCAATGCATTCACAAGGATTAATAAATTTCCCAGGTTACTCATTTTTTTTCAAATAGGCATCACATTTCTATTAATAACGTTTTCAAGAGTGTTTTTCAGGGCAAAATCGGTGGAAGATGCATTCATAGTTATAAAAAAAATGGCTACGTTCAAAGGATCGGTTTTTAATGCTGGTTCAGCTTTAATGTTGTATTCATTTTTCGCAATATCCTTTTTATTAATGGTTGAGTCTAAAAAAGAATTTTATACCGGTTCGTTTTCCTTGTCGCATCATAATAATTTTTGGGTCCGTAATTCGTATTATTCATTTTTAGTTATTCTCATCATTTTATTAGGTGTTTTTGATGGTGGACAGTTTATCTATTTTCAATTTTAAAGGAGGTTAGCATTATGATAAGAAAAGTAAAAAATAGTTTTCTACAACTTTTTATAGTAAAATTAATCGCATTTTTTGCAGTGGTCTTTCTTTCAGATTTAGTCATTGGCCGGTTGCTGAAAAAATATTATTTTAAACAGGAATCCGGTTATTATTATCAAACCACTTATGCTATTGATAAAACAGAAGCAGATATTTTAATATTCGGCTCTTCAAGAGCTGCCAATCTTTTTAATCCGGAAATATTTGAAAAACATTTCAATATGTCCTGTTTCAATATTGGAAGAGATGGCCATCCCCTGTTTTATCATTATGCATTGCTAAAAGCCAACTTAAAAAGACATTTACCCAAAATAGTCATACTAAGTTTTGATGCTGGAAATTTCAGCATAAAACAGGAAGCCTATGACCGGCTTAGCAGCCTGTTACCTTACTATAGCTACCATCCGGAAATCCGTCCCATTGTAGACTTAAAAGGCCCTAATGAAAAAGTAAAGATGCTTTCCGCTATTTATCCATATAATTCATTATTGTTGCCGATAATAGCCGGCAATTCAGCTTTCAGTAAAACAAAATACGCCACTATAAAAGGATATGTTCCATTAAAGGAAATTATTAAAGGGCCATTAAAAACATTAGATTATACAATTGAAAAGGAATTAGATACCATTAAAGTCAATACTTACAGAGCTTTCTTAAAGGAATGCAGGGCTGCAAATATTAAATTGTATGTCGTTTGCCCGCCATACATGATCAATGCAATAGGAGTAGATTATTCCATCACTACTGCAAAAAAAATTGCACAGGAATATAATATCAGTTTTTTTGACTACTCCAGGGATACTTCTTTCATAAATAAGCCCCTGTTGTTTGCAGATTTTAGACACTTAAATGAAAAGGGAGTGGAGCTACTTGCAAATACTGTAATAGTACAGATAAATAATTCTAAGTAAAAGTAGTTAACAATGAAATAATTAGTGAGAGTAACCCAATCAAATTGCTATTTTATCGTTATAACAGGCTTGTCAGCTAACATATATGGAAATTTTTCCTGTCGGCTGATTAGGCAAAATAAAGCTGTTCCGGCTATAAATCGCACAGAAAATATTACTTAAAAAGTAATAATCAACAATGAATTGGCTGGCTATATTGGTTTGTCGGATGAGATACGGCCCGAATCAGCAGACGCAGTAAAAACCTTAAAAACAAAACAATATCAAATCAATAAATAACCAGGTCGCAATCCGGAAATGGACAAAACCCAGATAAATACCTAACTGTGCAGCCAGTGGGCCAGGAGCTAATTGAGCGAGGGCCAAACCTTCTTTATAATCTTCTTCAGTAATCCAATTGCGTTTTTCAACCAGGTCACGGTGCATGTAGCCAACCAGGGCAACAGGGCCCCCAAAACCAATGGTTCCTAATTTTAAGAAATATATAATAATTTGACGAAGTGCATAAACAGGTTGGTCCATTTTTAAACATTTTTTATCTTATAGGGTTGGGTTCCATCTGTGTTTCTCTTTGTAAGTATTTTGTCCAGCTATATAAAGCATCATATAGTTTCATGCCAATATAGAGCATTTCGTGATCATCCTAATAATTGTAGGAAAGTCCTGCTGAAATCGCCCATAATCCTGCAGCTTGCTGAGCAAGATCGAAACGGTCCGTGTTTTGTGACAGGAGAAGTTTCGGCAATAAGTTGATTATATAACCATAAGCGATTACGTAAATTTATAAGAAGATTTGGAATGTACACCCTGCAGTACCCAGGGCATGTGTCTTTAAAATTTGCAGGTTATCATTATCCGTGGATTAAGACCGATTGGTAAGTACCAAATTTCCATCGGGAATGGTAGCAAATTTAAAGATGGAAATTAATGCCTAATGGATTGTGAAGGGAAAGGGCTAAAAATCAAATAATATATTCTGTGACGAAAACGTCTTTTTGCAACTTTATATTTATTTTCGTTTTTGAATTTTGAAAATTAATCTTTTTGATGGCCTGGTGCAACACACCGCCGATAGAAGAAAGCCAGGCAACAGGTATGCATCATTCCAAACTACTTTTATTCGGTTTTCTTATTGTGCCGGATTGCCATTGATGCTAACCGCACAGAGCAGGCAGCAATTATTAAATCCAAAGCCGGCTAATGAAGCATAAGCAGTGTATGCTTTTTTGCAAGCAATGTACAGAAGGAAAATTTTGACAGGGGAGAACTGGGATCGGGTGGGGGTTTGGTGATCGCAAATATATTAATGATGTAACCGTTAAACAACGTGCTTTTGGAATTAATAATTTGTAAAGTAAGGAACAATCAAACAGACCTGATATGAAAAAAAAATTCGCTCGGTTAATATGCATTTGCCTGTTGGCTTCTACGTTAGTTACTGCGCAAAAGACTAAAAAATACGAACTGAAGTCTCAGGATGGAAACATTTCTGTTTTTATCGAAGCAGGTAACAAACTGCAGTGGTCAGTGTATCACAAAGGCCAGCAGATCATTGCACCATCCGCTATTTCTCTGCAACTGGCAAGTGGCGTCCTTGGAGATAATGCAACTGTTGTTTCGACCCCTGCAAGAAATGTAAACGCCATTATCAATGCCATCAATTATAAAAAAGCAGCTATTCCCGATCAATACCAGGAGCTTATGTTAAATTGTAACGGTGATTATGGTGTGACCTTCCGCGTATATGATGATGCGGTAGCCTACCGTTTCTTTACGAAAAAGATGGGAGAGATAATTGTACAAAATGAAGAAGCAAATTTCAATTTTACTGACGACTACAAATCCTTTATTCCCATACAATGGGATTACCGCGATGGCAAGAACTTCAACTCTTCATTTGAAGCGCTCTACCACGAGATCAAATTATCGCAGTTTCCAAAAGACTCCTTAGCATTTCTGCCGCTGTTAGTAGAAGCAGGTCAGAAAAAAGTTGTAGTGCTGGAGGCCGACCTGGAAGATTACCCGGGTATGTACCTCGATCTGAACAGCACCGGAAAAGGGCTTAAAGGTGTTTACGCTCCCTGTCCTGCAGAAGCCCACATCGTTGGTTCCAATTATATTCCAACAAAAAGAGAAGCGTATATTGCTAAAACAACCGGCACCCGTAGCTTTCCCTGGCGCGCTATTGTGATCAGCGAGCAGGATAAGGATTTATTAAACCAGGACATTGTGCAAAAGCTTGCCGCGCCATCCCGTATCCCAGATATTTCCTGGATAAAAACCGGGCTTGTTGCATGGGATTGGTGGAACGCAAGGAACATTTCCGGTGTTGATTTTAAAGCAGGACTTAATACACCAACCTATAAATATTTTATTGATTTTGCAGCGGAAAACAAAATCCCCTACATTATTATTGACGGTGGTTGGTCTGATCGTTCTGACCTGATGAAAGTTTCACCCAATTTAAATTTGCCGGAGGTGATCAACTATGGCAAGGGCAAAGGCGTTGATGTTATTTTATGGTCAACCTGGTATAATATTTTGAGACAAATGGACACAGCTTTCCCCGTATATGCGAAGATGGGAGTAAAAGGGTGGAAGATTGATTATATTGACCGCGATGACCAGGTAGCCGTTAAATCAACCTACGACATTGCAAAAAAAGCCATAGAATATAAGCTGCTGGTCGATTACCATGGCGCCTTTAAACCAACCGGTTTACAACGTACCTATCCAAATGTGGTAGGGTACGAAGGTGTGAAAGGATTGGAGAACTATAAATGGGCAAACGAAGACCAGCCGCGTTATACCACAACGATACCTTTTATCCGCATGATGGCCGGCCCGATGGATTATACGCCTGGTGCTATGCGCAATTCCACCGAAGCAAACTACCGTGTTGTTCCAGGCAACCCAATGAGCAAAGGAACAAGGTGCAACCAATTGGCGCAGTATATTATTTTCGAAGCACCGCTTCAAATGCTTTCCGATAACCCAACTATTTATAAAAGGGAAAAGGAGTGTACCGACTTTATTGCTAAAATGCCGACAGCGTTTGATGAAACAGTAGCATTGGATGGTAAGGTAGGCGAATACGTTGCTCTTGCGCGCAGAAAGGGAGACACCTGGTATGTTGGTGCTATGAGCAACTGGACGCCTCGCGATATTACACTTGATTTTTCGTTTTTGCCAGAAGGAACCTATGAAGCGGAGATTTTTAAAGATGGTGTAAATGCAGACCGCGATGCCACTGATTATAACCGGGAGATCGTCCCGGTATCAAAAAACGCAAAGCCCGCCATAAAGCTCTATCCGGGCGGTGGCTGGGCAGCCCGCATTTATAAAAAGTAAAAGTTTGAGCAGGTTTAACCGGCGGTCCTATAGTTTTATAATATAAAAGAGGGCAGTGATAAATCAGGGGTGGATTTCAAATTGTCGCGGCAAAGAGTGGTTTGTGAGGACACAAACCACGGCAGGGCTTCGGTCGGTGTCCCACCGACCGAAATCTGTAGCGACAATTTGGAATGCTCCCGAAACCAGGGGACAAGCCTGAGGAATTGCGAAACCGTGTATTTTTACATAATATTCCCCCTTGAAAGGGATTGGAGATATTCGTATTTAGTCCTTAACTTAGAATAAGACAATAATAATAATATGGAAAATGAACTTTCACGACGTCAGTTTATCCAGAGCAGCTTCGGTGCCAGTGTGGCCCTCACCATCGACAAGCTTCCTGATTTCCTGAAAACAGGGGCGTCCGGTATGAGAATGGGACTGGTAACCTATCAATGGGGAAGAGACTGGGATCTTCCCACATTGATCTCAAATTGCGAAACGGCAGGTTTCCTGGGGGTTGAATTAAGAACACAGCACGCTCATAAAGTTGAAACTAACCTTACTACCGCTCAGCGGTTGGAGGTTAAAAGGCGGTTTGCCGATAGCAAGGTTACATGTATTGGATACGGATCTAATTTTGAGTATCATAGTGCAGATCCAAAAGAGGTGCGTCTGAACATTGACCAGACCAAAGAATACATCCTGCTTTGTAAAGATATCGGGGCTTCTGGCATTAAGGTTAAACCCAATTTTCTTCCCCCTGAGGTTCCAAAGGAAAAAACAATTGCACAGATCGCCGCTTCTTTGAACGAGTGCGGAAAATTTGCCAGGGACAATGGACAGCTTGTTAGGGTAGAAGTACATGGCAAATATACCCAGGAGATTCCAAATATGAGGGCGATCTTTGAGCAGGTTACGGATCCAAATGTAAAAATGTGCTGGAATAGCAACGAAACGGATCTTTTGCCTCCAGGGCTGGAAAGCAACTTCAACAGCGTGAAAAAATGGTTTGGAGATACCGTTCACGTTCGTGAATTAAATGATAGGGTTTACTCCTTCCAAATGCTCCTTAATCTTTTTACCTCTATTGAATATAACAGGTGGATACTCCTGGAGGCCAACGGCAATCCCGCTGACAGGGTAGCTGCTATGAAAGAGCAGTTATCGTTATTTAACACAATGATTGAGAATTCTAAAAAAGAAGCAGGGAAATAGTTTTTTCCCAAATAAGGTGAAATTAATCAAAATACTAACTAAGAAATCTGTAAAATGGAAAATAAAGAAAGCAATTCAAGAAGGTCTTTTTTAAGGACGGCAGCTAAAGGAGCATTGTTAACGGCTGTTTCGCCGGCTTCACTGGTTATGGATCCGTTGGCAAAGCCGGTTAGCGTTCCTGCAAGAGTCATAGGTGCAAACGATCGTATTCGCGTTGCAGTGCTGGGGGTAAACGGGCGGGGGAAAACGCATATTGAAGAAATTATGGGTCTTTCTAAAAATGCAAACGTAGAAGTAGCTGTTTTGTGCGATCCTGATATGAATATTCTTCAGATAGCCGCCAATGATTTCGAAAAGAAATATGGTAAAAAGGTCAAAATTGAACAAGACTTCAGGAGAACTTATGAAGACAAGACCATTGATGCTATATCGATTGCGACGCCCAATCACTGGCATGCATTGCAAACCATTTGGGCTTGCCAGGCCGGAAAAGATGTTTATGTAGAAAAGCCAGCCACCCACAACATTTACGAAGGGAAAAAAATGATAGAAGCTGCCTATAAATATAATCGAATCGTTCAGCATGGTGTTCAATTACGCAGTTCGGTAGCTATCCGGGAAGCGGTTGAGCAATTAAAGAATGGTTTGATTGGCCGGGTTTATATGTCCCGCGGACTAGTTTACCGCACGCGGCCCGACATTGGTAATAAAGGCATTTCGCAGATTCCTCCGGGTCTTAATTACGACCTGTGGTGCGGACCTGCTCCCATGCGCCCATTCACGAAAAACCTTGTTCATTACAACTGGCATTGGCATTGGAATTACGGTAACGGCGATGTTGGCAACCAGGGAATCCATGAAACTGATCTTTGTATGTGGGGATTGGGCCTGGAAAGCCTTCCTCAGCATATTACATCCATGGGTGGCAAATTTCTTTGGGACGATTGTAAGGAAGTTCCTGAAATTCAGACTTCAATCTATCATTATCCAAAAGAAAGGAAAATCATTCAGTTTGAAGTTCGTAACTGGTGTACCAACCTTGAAGATGGCGCGGGAGTAGGTAACATTTTTTATGGTGAAAAGGGATATATGGTCATAAAGGGATATGGAACTTATGAAACCTACCTGGGTGAAAATCGTGAAAAAGGGCCAGCCCGTTCTGAAAAAGGGGAACTAACCCTACATTTCCAGAACTGGTTTGATGCGATACGGGCCCGGGATATGACTATTCAAAATGGACCGGTACAAACAGGTCATCTAGCATCGTCTTTGGCCCACCTTGGCAATATTTCCTATCGGCTAGGCCGCCAGTTAAACTTTGATTCAGTAGCAGAACGCTTTATCGGGGAAGGGGAGACAGAAGCTAATAGTATGCTTTCACGGGATTATCGGGCACCCTATATTCTTCCCGAAATTGTTTAACCAGGGTATCCTGTTAAAATTGCCTTTCTTCAAAGCACAAACCGGCAGAAATACATTCCTGTTTAACACAAACCGAAAATTTCACAAAGGGGATATTGTTCATAGCGATACAATGGATCATGTTGACCAGGGGAGGAGGATATTAAATCTTCCTCATGGTAGTATTCTTTTCCATTGTCATTTTCCTCTTTTATGCGTGAACTGATTTCAACTTTCAGATTAGGGGGCCAATTAAATAACCGCTATAAAAAAGCTTGCGCATATCTGATCGTATTGATTTGAAAAATAGTGGCTGGCTTTATATAATAATAAATAATATATTACTTTTTTGCGCACTATACCATATATTTAATGAGAAATATTTGCTTAATTCAAATAGATTAAATATTTTAAATGTATAATGCCGGAAAGTATTGAAAAGGAGCGGCTGGCCCGTTCAAATGATAATAAAAATTGGAAAAAGTGGGGTCCTTATCTGTCTGAGCGCCAGTGGGGCACGGTAAGGGAAGATTATAGCCTGCATGGAAATGCCTGGAACTACGTTAATCATGACCTTGCCCGAAGCTATGCCTACCGTTGGGGCGAAGAAGGCATTGGTGGTTTTTGTGACAGCGACCAGATTTTATGTCTTGCTCCCGCATTTTGGAATGGAAACGATCCCATCTTAAAAGAACGGCTTTTTGGATTGACAAACGGAGAAGGCAATCATGGAGAGGATGTGAAAGAACTTTATTTTCATCTTGATTCATCTCCCACTCATTCCTATTGCAAATTTCTTTACAAATATCCGCATGAAACATTCCCTTACCTGGAATTGGTGAAGCAAAACAGAAAGGATCGCTTAAGTCCGGAATATGAATTACTCGACACAGGTGTATTCAGGGAAAACCGTTATTTTGATTGCTACATCGAATATGCAAAGGATGACATGAACGACATCCTGATGAAAATTACTGTGTTTAACCGGGGTCCTGAACCCGCAACAATCCACGTACTGCCCCACCTTTGGTTTCGTAATTTCTGGAAACACAATTCAAGGTTTAACAAACCTGAAATTTTTTCAGTTTCAACCAATTGCCTTCAAACAAGCTCATCACGCAATGGCAGTTTTTTTCTCCATCACCAGGGTGGGGAGCAATTATTTTGCGACAACGAAACGAACAACCATCGGATGTATCACAGGCCCAATGATTCTCCATTTGTAAAGGATGGGATCAACGACTATATCGTGCATGGGCGGAATACGGTCAATCCCAAAAAACAAGGTACCAAAGCAGCCGTTTGGCTAAAAGAAAAGATTCAGCCGGGAGCATCGAAAACCTTTAAAGTCAGGTTAAGCAAAAGCCTGGTGGAAGACCCCTGGGCCGGATTTGATGAAATATTTGCAAAGCGCCTGTTAGAAACAGATCAATATTATGATCAGCTTGCACCAAAAAATTTATCCGAGGCACATAAGTCATTGCTTCGTAGTACGATAAGCGGGTTGCTGTGGACCAAACAATTTTATTATCTCGATGTATTCAAATGGCTGTTCGGGGAACCCGATGAAACGCCTCCTGGTCGCAACCAAAAGCGAAACTATGACTGGCAACACCTTACCTGCCGTAATATTATTTCAATGCCTGACAAATGGGAATATCCCTGGTTTGCAGCCTGGGATCTTGCCTTTCATGCCGCAACTTTTATTCACATAGATCCTTATTTTGCCAAGCAGCAGCTACTGCTGGTACTCCGCGAGTACTATATGCACCCTAATGGGCAAATTCCGGCCTACGAATGGAACTTCAGTGATGTTAACCCACCGGTGCATGCCTGGAGTGTATGGTATGTATATGAAGCGGATAAGAAAAAAACCGGTGTTTCTGACTGGGACTTCCTGGAAAGAGCTTTCCAGAAATTGCTGATGAATTTTACCTGGTGGGTCAATCAAAAGGATGCAAATGGTACAGATATCTTTGAGGGAGGCTTCCTTGGCCTTGATAACATCGGCGTATTTGACAGAAACCACATGCCACCCGGCATTAAAAAACTTCAACAGGCCGATGCTACCAGTTGGATGGCCATGTACGCCCTTAATATGTTGCACATGTCACTGGAATTGGCCCAGCATAACCAGGCTTATGAAGAATCGGCTGCCAAGTTTTTCCGGCACTTTCTTAATATTGGCTGGGCCATGCATCATATAGGGAAAAAGGATATTTCTCTTTGGGATGACCAGGATTCGTTTTATTATGATGCCATTCAATTTGAGAATGGCGCAAGCCAGCGCTTAAAGATCCGCTCCCTGGTAGGAATCATTCCCCTATTGGCTGTTGAAATCATCCATAGCAATGTATTTAAAGGTCTGCGGCAATTTAATACCAGGTTAGAGGTCATCAGGCTTACCAGGCCTGATTTAACCCGGATCATCTCAGATATTGACAAAAAAAACAAGGATGGCAATTACTTATTTGCTATTATGATGGATGACCGGCTGGAAAAACTTTTAAAAAGGCTTTTAGATGAGGCAGAGTTTTTATCAGATTACGGCATCAGGTCCTTATCAAGATCCCACCAGGACAATCCATATGTATTTGGATACCAGGGCAGCAATTATAGTATTCAGTATGAACCCGGAGAAAGCGTCAGCGATATGTTTGGGGGTAATTCCAATTGGCGGGGACCTATCTGGTTGCCATTAAATTATCTGATAATTAATTCCATCAGGAAATATTATGAATATTATGGCGATAAATACCATTTTGAATTTCCGACAGGGTCAGGAAATAAATTGAATCTGAAACAAATTGCCAATCAGCTTACCAAAAGAATTTTAAAGATATTTGAAAGAAATGATTTAGGAAAATTTCAGTATCATGCCAGCCATCAGTCGTGTTGGGGAGAAGATCATTTCAAAGAACATCACCTGTTCTATGAATTTTTTCATGGGGACACGGGGCAGGGTTTGGGTGCTTCACACCAGACCGGGTGGACAGCTTTAATAGTTAATTTATTACTGGAAATGGATGAAGGTTAAGATTAAAACTTCTAATGGGGTGAGTGCGTGGCCCGGCAAAAATAGTCAGTACCAATTTCGTAAGTCGGTGCAGGGTGACTGGCAGAGGAAGCCGATACTTTTTCGTGTAACTGAGATCAATGAAAGATTCTTAGTAGGGTCATGTATGGGAGAAGGTAGGGAGAACATAGGGAGAACCCAGGGGGAACAACGAAGGATAGTGGGAGAAAGGTAGGCG
>JBDTWP010000105.1:0-17272 GCA_040006615.1 Ferruginibacter sp. | reverse complement strand
ATGCGATCTTCAACGGGGAAATTTCAATATCCGTTTGTCTGCGTGGATAAAATTTCAGAAGGGTGTTTCAGCAACATTTAAAAACTATATAATTTTCCCTGATAAAGATCTTCAATAGAAAAAAACAGGTTTTACCGGCATGCAGCATTGAAAAATAAAGAAAATAAAAAACCTCCATTGCTGAAGGTTTTTCACAGATAAAGACCATGTTGTTACATGATTTTGGGTTTCATAGGTATCAATGCGGTTTCAAAGGTATCAGAAAGTATGTATAGAGTTGGATTAATAACAGTGCAAAGATGCGTATTAAATTAACCCTTTTTTGTAAAGGAATCACGTAAGTATTTGTAGATGGATTTCGACACCTGATCTGCCCGTTGTCCGTCGTGCTTTTTAATTGACGGCATTTTTCCTAAAACGCTTTCCTATTACAGAAAGCGCTGATGCTTTAAGACCTGATGTATTTCCCAATACCTTAATAAAATAAGCTACTTCGGATTTGCTGGCCGGGCAACCGGAATTATCACCCTTTACCTCAAGACCGGCGCCATCCGGTGTCATCCTGGAATCGGCCAATAGCAGGGCATCCTGATCGAAGATCAGCCAAAATGGTATTCCCACATCTTCCCCGTTATACTTTTTCCTGAATTCCTTTGCCCCCGGATTTTCCAGCCACTCTTTTCCAGCCGTTTCATCCACTGTCAAATGACAGGTGATATAATTATCATCAAAATATTTCCTGCAACTTTCGTCATTCATGCTGCTATCCATTTTGTGACACCATAAACACCAGGATGCCTGGAAAATAACAAATACTTTTTTATGCTCCTTACCTGCACGATCATAGGCTTCTTTTAAAATTAATTCCACCGAAGCCGGTTTGGTTTGTGAGGAACATGCAAATCCAACCAGGCAAAAAATAAAAATCAGAATTAACCTGCCGTTTATTATCATAAATAATATTGAGATATTAGGATTTCGGGACATTGAGATATTGGGATTGCATTCAATATCTCAATATCTTAATTAATATCTCAATACCCGGCATCCCTATACTTTTTTCATCCTCCTGATCTCATCCGGATCATCATCATCATCATCATCCATATCATTTTCTTCATCAAATCCAAATTCATCATCAAAATCATCCTCCTTGTCAAACATTGAATCGTCATTGAGAATAACAAGCAGCAATATATCCCCGTTGCCAGTGCCTCCTTTCAAAACCTCAAATTGCTCTATTTCCCAACCCTGTTCCAACAATTCATTAACACTATCTATTTCATTAATGGTGAAAGGATTGGTTGGGCTTTGCACCAATTGTTTAGTGTCTACGCTTACAGTCATTAACTTTTGCATAATTTATATTTTAAGAGTTCAAGTTTGGTTTACAGGTCAGCATTACAATAAAAAACAGTTTATCTTTTTGTAACTTAAAGATACTATAAGATTTCATTTGATGCAAATCGGATGCATTTCAAAGCAATTGGATCACCATATTGTAGCCAGGGTTGGTATCCTTCAATAGCCCCGGGGAATTATGAAAACTCATTTGGTCGCCGAAAAAACAGGATACGTCGCAGGATTTGGAAAATCAATTCTTTTGTTGAAATCTATCTGTAATTTGGTGCCATGAAACCAATGTGGTATAATAATAAGTGGATAGTCGTATTGTTGCATTCAGCGGCCTGGGTATTATTATTTTCACTGCCTGTCTTACTAAGGCCTTCCTATAATCCCAACGATACTCCACATCCTCAGCCTGTACATGATGGGGCTAATTTCATTATTTCACGGATCAGCGATGCCGTGTTGATCAGCTTTTTTTACTTCAATTCCCTGGTATTGGTTCCAAGGTTATTGTATAAAAAAAAGTATGCCCTATATTGCTTATCCGTGATAGGTTGTTTTGTATGTTTTCTATTACATGGCTGGTTATTGCGTATTAACTTCAACCCGGAAGTGTTTTTTACCTTAAGAAAGCATATTTTTTTCAGCGTGTTTATCTTTATGTTCATACTGGCCTGCAGTATTGCTTACAGGACCATCCGTGACAGGATCATTTCTGATAAAATTGCCAAGGAAAAAGAAAATGAGTTTCTTAAAACAGAATTATCGTTGCTTAGATCCCAGGTAAGCCCTCACTTCATGTTCAATGTATTAAATAATATGGTAGCACTTGCACGGAAGCAATCGGACCAACTGGAACCTTCCCTTATAAAGTTATCTTCGCTGATGCGGTATATGCTGTATGAAACCGGGGAAGAAAAAGTTTCACTTGAAAAAGAAACCGAATACCTTCAGAGCTATATTGATCTGCAGCAACAACGATTTGGAAAGAAAGTGCTGATCAATGTTGCGATGAGACCGGCGGATAAAAGCTATTTTATAGAACCCATGCTGTTGATTCCTTTTGTGGAGAATGCTTTTAAACACGGGACGGGTATGATTGACCATGCCCAGATAGATATTGAGCTTAGCGCAGAAAAAAATAACTTACAATTTAAAGTGCAGAATAAATACAATCCTGCATCGGTAGAGATCAAAGATAAAGCTTCCGGGATCGGCCTGGTGAATGTACAAAGAAGGCTGGACCTGTTATATAATGGCGATCACAGGTTATCGGTCAAAACGGATGACCATTTATTTACCGTGGCGCTACAAATACATTTATCCTGATGATACGGTGCATAGCCATAGACGATGAGCCCCTGGCGCTCGAATTGCTGGAAGACAATATCAGCAAACTGCCCTATCTGCAATTGGTAGCCAGTTGCGATAATGCATTGGAAGCAATGAAAATAATGGAGCAGGAAAAAGTGGACCTGATCTTTCTGGATATCCAGATGCCTGGCCTTACAGGACTTCAATTCATTCAAAGCATGACGGTAAAACCGATAATCATCCTAATTACAGCGTACGAAAAATATGCATTGGAGGGCTTTAATTTAGATGTTACAGATTACCTGTTGAAGCCTGTATCACTGGACCGGTTCATGAAGGCCTGTAATAAGGCAAAGGAATTATTTGATTTAAAATCTTCTCCCGTAGAAATGGCTGCTAGCAATAACCCCGGTTATTTCTTTGTACACGTGGATTACAGCATGGTAAAGATCACTACGGCGGATATTATATACATTGAAGGTTTAAAGGATTATATTAAAATTCATTTAAAAAGTTCTCAAAAACCCGTAGTTACCAGGATGCCAATGAAAACAATTGAAGAACAATTACCCTCGTCAGCATTCCTGCGCATTCACAAATCATACATAATTTCCATCGCCTTCATCACCGCAATCAGGAAATCCAGCGTATTTATCGGCCCCATAGAATTGCCGCTAGGTGATAATTACAGGGATGCCATTAGTCTGCTCACCGGGAAACAATAATCCAGTCTCAAAAACGGGTCATTCAAATACACCAGTTCTCCATGGTCCCGCCGGCGAACAGGCAGGCAGGTTATATTTTTCGAAACCAGGCTATTCAATAAATCACTATTTTATCCCTTGCAGGTACAATTCATCCAGATATGTGTCAGCGATGCTATGAAGACAGCATTATGCCAGTTTTATAAAATTCAACAATGTAACCGCAATTTTAGCCGGCATTTTAGAATAAGCCGAAAAGGAGAAGGATACAGGGATGATACAAGGAAGTAGGGATCAACTATTAAGGAAGTATTACGGAACCATGGATTGGGTACGGAGGAAACACGGAGTTGGTACGGACTATGTACGGACTTTTAAGGAAAAATTGTGGGTGAATTGATAATAATTCAGTGGGAAATATTTAAATATAGTGACCATTTATCTTAATATTTTACTTTCTCCAAGATAGCAATTTTTTGTCGCAATTCCAAGAAATATTTTCAAATTTTCCGGTAAATCTGGTGATGATATCGTCAACGGTGAATGGTGAATGGCGCACAGGGTTACCAACCTTTGAAAGGTTGGCAACCCTTACGAATGGTGATTGATCAAAGATCAATGGTCAATGGTGTAATGTGCGTTGCAATTATTTACGAGATCAGGCAACGACCTGATCCGCAGCAATGGCTGATTCACCTTTTTGCCTCAGGGGGCTATTTCGTCGCAACATTTCACCTCCTTATCTCTTTTGTCCAATACGGCGTTGATTGAAAAGTAGATTTGTGCTCAATTAAAAAAAAGATACAATGAAAAAGCTGCTGACAATTATTACCCTGGTTCTTTTGGTAACAGGATTAAAAGCACAAATGCCCCAGGGCGTGCCATCGGGCTCAAAAGCCGCTGCCGCCAATATTGGTCATATTTACGGAAAAATATTGGATGCTGCTGGCAAACCCCTGAGTGATGCATCCATCATGGTGATGCAAAAACGATTTGATACCCTGAGTAAAAAAACAAAAGAAGTATTGGTAAAAGGTATGGTAACAAAGGGTAATGGCGACTTTGATTTTGACCTGCTCCCTGTTATGGGCAGCCTGCAATTAAAGATCAGCGCAACGGGGTTTGAAGCGTACAACCAGCCCATATCTTTTATGCCTAAAACCGGTGCGGCAGCACCTGTTAAATCATCCGCAGCAAATACACCGGGTATGCCTGCTGGCTTAATGCCGTCATTTGAAAAAGATTTCGGAAACATAAAGCTATCCATTGATACAAAGCAACTGCAGGGTGTAACTGTAACCGCAAGCACTCCGGCTATCAAACTGAATGGGGATAAAAAAATATTTAATGTGGAAAAGAACATCATGAGTGCAGGAGGAACAGGAATCGATGTAATGCGTAATGTGCCTTCAGTAAATGTAGACATAGACGGTAATGTAACCATGCGTAACAGCGCTCCGCAATTGTTGGTGGATGGCCGACCTACTACACTTACGCTCGACCAGATTCCGGCGGATGTAATAGAAACTGTGGAAGTGATTACTAATCCATCCGCTAAATATGATGCTTCCGGAGGTGGTGCTGGTATCCTGAATATTGTATTAAAGAAAAACAAAAAATCCGGATACAATGGAAATATAAGGGCGGGTGTTGATAAGCGGGGTTCCATCAACAGCGGGTTGGATTTTAATGTGCGTCAGAATAAATTAAATATCAGTGCATCGGTAAATGTAAATCAGAATAAGGGCCGCACAACGGGTACTACCAACCGTTTAAATCTGCTGGATACTCCTCAAACATCGATAAATCAAAATAATTACAATAAAACAATGGGGGCCTTTATTTTTGGTAAAGTTGGTGTTGATTATTTTGTGACCAACAGGAGTACTCTGTCACTATCGGGCATAAAAGTACATGGTGAGTTTAACCCGAATGAAAAAATTGACATAACTACAGATAGTTTGTATAATATCGGTAAAACAAGCGCCGCCAGTCAGCGTAATACCATCGGAAACCGTGAGTTTAATGGGCAGGGCCTGGTATTCGGCTTTAAACACCTTTTCCCAAAAGAAGGTGAAGAGTTAACCATTGACGCTAACTATTTCGGAGGAAGAAATAGTAATAACTCCTTCTTTACAACTAACTATTTTGCCAATAATTCAGGGATCATTGTCAATACCGGGAAGGAAAAAGCGGCTGGTTCCGGAAGTGATAAAAACATTGTTATACAATCAGATTATGTATTACCGGTTTCTAAAAAATCAAAGTTTGAAACAGGTGTAAGAACAGCAATCCGCAGCAGGGTGAACAACAACAACAATTATGTGTATGATGATTACCTGCAGGATTATATTGTAATACCATCAGCGGTAAGTAATTACAAGAATACGGATAATGTATATGCGGGTTATGCTACCTTTAGCAGTAGTATCAAAGACTTTACCTATAAGGCCGGGTTACGTGCGGAAAGTTCCAGCTACAATGGAGAACTGCTCAATACCGGCGACAAATTTTCAAACAAATATGCGGTTAGTTTGTTTCCTTCGGTTTTTCTGAGCCAGAAACTCGGCAATAAACAGGACCTGCAATTTAGCTTTACGAGGCGTATTAACAGGCCCAATTTTTTCCAACTGATCCCATATACGGATTATACGGATAAACTAAATATTACCAAGGGCAATCCCAACCTTAAGCCTGAATTCACCCAGGCATTGGAAGTATCTTATTTAAAAACATTTAAAGGGAATAACACGTTTCTGGGATCAGTATATTATAAATACACCAATAATTTAATTACCAGGTACCTGAACCAGGAAATTAACCCGATAACAGGCAATACGGATCTGTTAAACACGTATATAAATGCCAATTCAAGCTATGCAGCGGGCGCCGAAGCCACAGCACAGAACTATCTGACCAAATGGTGGGACATCAGCACCAATATCAACATATATAATTCCAAAGTGAATACAAGCAATATCACCAATAGTGTATCCCAGAATGCAATGTGGAGCTGGTTTGGCAAGTTCAACAGTAATTTTAAGCTGCCTTCAAATTTTGCGGTCCAGTTTACGACCACTTATCAATCTAAAACCAACCTCCCGGTGAATACCAACACAGGAATGGGCGGACCGCCAATGATGCAGAGTCAAAGCGCTTCACAGGGGTATATAAAGCCGTCATGGGGTATGGACCTGGCAGTTAAGAAAAGTTTCCTTAAGAATAATGCGGCTTCCGTTTCACTTAGTATAAATGACATCTTTAAAACCAGGAGATCAAGCCAATATTCTTCCAGCACCTATTTTACACAGGAATACAACAGGCTGCGCGACCCGCAAATGGTGAGGTTGAATTTATCTTACCGTATTGGTAAAATAGACGCTTCCTTATTTAAAAGAAAAAGTACAAAAGGTGAACAAAATGCAACTGAAGGTATTCAATAATAAGAATAGTTCGAGGGGGTAAAAAGCAAGCGGTCTGACATCTCGTCAGACCGTTTGCTTTTTATTGATTTCTACAAAAATGTTGGATTTGAACAACCATTAATTTGTTATTACGCCAAACAAAGCGGAGATTTAGTGGTCTCTGCGGGCCCCAAAGGCCCCCGTTAACGGCGATGCAGAAATTGCCTGCTACCGGTTTCCAATTTAATATGGCAGCTTTGACTCAATTTAAACTACCCAGGCGATGGAAAAATTAATAATCACCACTGAACGGCTTCAGATAAGAAACCTTCAACCTTCTGACCTGGAAGACTTTCATATCTACCGTTCAAACCCTGTTGTTACCAAATACCAGGGTTTTGAAGTAATGACTATTGGGCAGGCGAAAGACTTTATTGACGAACAAAAGGATAGGTTATTTGGGAAAAAAGGCGAATGGGTACAATATGGTATTGAAAACAAGCTAACTCAGAAAATAATCGGTGACTGCGCTATTAAACTTGACCAAAATGATATTAGGATCGCTGAAGCCGGGATTACAATTTCCCCTCTTCACCAGAAAAAGGGTTATGCTAAAGAAGCCATGGTTGGTATACTAACCTTTCTGTTTGACAATAAAGATATTCACAGGGTGGTTGAAATTGTGGACGCTGAGAATATTGCATCAATTAACCTGTTAAAAAGCATTGGGTTCAAAGAGGAAGGGCATTTCATTGAGAATATTTTTTTTAAGGGAAGGTGGGGAAGCGAATTTCAGTATGCAATGCTTAAACGGGAATGGGAAGCTGGTAATCCTGTTAAGGCAGATTTTCGCGAACCCATGATATGAATCGATATAACTCAACGGCAAAATCCGTAGAATAAGCGCCATTGCACTAATGTTCCGGAACTCCTGTTATGATTTCAACGGGCTCAGGAAATTTGAAAAAAAACTGCTGTCTGCCGGCTGGTGAAAACCATCGTCGCCGACTGGGCAGGAAGGAACCAGGACAGGTTTAATTGGTAATTGTTAACTTGATTCCGGTGTTAACAATAACATTTCCCGCGGGTTGTTCAACTCTTAATGATTTGCAGGTTGTGCTGGCCGACACAGTAACGGAATGCCTTACTGTAACCTGGGCCGTGGCCGAAGGTACTACCCCTCCCACCCATGTGGCAGGATTATTCCAGTTTCCATTGGCAGTTGAGATAAACATTGATGTCGAACCGCCTGCAAGTATACCGCTGGAAAGCATTTTGGAAGCGAAAATATCCAACCCTGTAGCGATATTCCTGCTATCGGCCCAGCTTAAAATGGCTCCCGAATTGTCGCTCAAGACAATCGCCGGCAGGGCTGATATACCGGCCGTGTTATTGCAGACAGCAGCACTGTTTACTCCCCATTGCAAAGCACCTGTTGCATTTACTTTTTGAGCAAGCAACCTTGTTTCAGATCCAAAATCAGTTAAAAAGCCATATATAAAATTACCGGCTCCGTCGGCGATCAGCCTGGCATCATGCGATACTGAAGAAGCAGGGGATATGAGTATTCCGTTTAAGGTCCAGTTTGCCGTTCCGGAACTGATTATCTTTTGGCTGTATATACGGGGGTTTGATTCATTTTGCCAGGAAGCGACGATACCTCCGGCGCCATCACTTGCTATTGATTCCTCCACCTGATTGCCCGCAGCCCTGGTAACCGGAACGCCATTAGCGGCCCATTGAGCAACGCCGCTGCTATTCAGTTTTTGGGCATAAAGATCAACATTTGTCGGATCACCATTCATGTCGGGTATATCATCTCTCCGGTCACCAAATAGATAAATGGCACCACCACTACCATCGCTGACCGCGGTATTTAGTCCATTATCATACTGGTTGCTGGTGGCAGTGCAAACGGCAACACCATTATTGGTCCATAAGCGTACACCGCTGCCATTCAATCTTTGGGCATAAATATTAAGGTTAATAATATCATTATTAATCAGGAAATCATAATCTGTTCCATTGAGGTCATCTCTTGAATCCATAAAAAATAAAATCGCACCGGAAGCTCCATCAGAAACGATGCCGGTACCAAGTCTAAAGCCGGGGGAAGAACTTACTGCTACCCCATTTGCAGTCCATTGGGCAACACCTGCACCATTGTACCGCTGTGCCGCTGTCTGTGTATTATTTACATTGTTATCCCAGTTCCAGTACACAATTACACCTCCGCTTCCGTCGGTGCAAAGGTAACCACTAAAATCGTTGTTATTGGGGGTATTGGTAACCCTGATCCCGTTGGCAGCCCATAGCGCCACGCCAGCTGAATTGACTTGCTGCATATAAATTTCACCATTGTCCAGGTCATGCCGGAAATCGTCCCATACAATAAAGGCCCCGCCCGCACCATCAGCTATTGCATTGTCGAAATTCTGCCCGTTAATTGCATTACAGATCAACACAGGGGCGGATGTACTTCCCCAGGAAATATTCCCGGCGGAACTAATTTTTTGAGCATAGATATCGTCATCACTGGAAAATATGATGATGCTTCCACCGGATCCATCGGTCACACACCAGGATTGGGAATTACTTTGTGCAGGATTTGCAACCAGGTTATTGATGGTTGTGTTGTTGTTCCATTGGCTGAAAGCCTGCTGTGTACCAATTAAATACAAAAACAGAAAAAGTAATTTCCTCATAAAGCCGGGTTTAACAATCAGTTGAAATATAGAAAAATAATATACCTAAATTACTATATATTATTCAAATCTTTAACTTTAAGATTTACATCAATAAATACCTGCAAATGAAATTTCTTGGCAGTCAGCTGATTGACCAGGAATCGTAATTTTATCTTTCATAATTCACCTTATTAAAATACCCGGAATGCCCTTTATAAAATCTTTTTCGATTAATACAGAAAAACAAAATCCATTCCCCTTTAATATTCCTGCGGTACAATTTGCAAAGGAAATAGTCCTGGATAACAGGGTAACCATTTTTGTGGGTGATAACGGTAGCGGCAAATCTACTTTACTTGAATGCATCGCTTATTTCCTGAACCTTCCTTTAATCGGAGGTTTTATAAAATCTCACCCCGGGTTTGAGGCAGCGCGTATATTGCAGCCATGGCTTTCACTCGAATGGAAGCGGCAAACAAACAAAGGCTTTTTTTTCAGGGCAGAAGATTTCAGTGATTTTATTAATGCTGTAGAAAAAGAAAGAAATAAAATAGCCGGTGATCTGCAGGAATTAAAAGGAGTGGTTGACGATAACATTATTGATAGGATGAGTGAAAGCATGAATTTTAAACTCCATCTGATGCGAAAAGATTATGGAGAAAATATGCAGGCTTTCTCCCATGGAGAAGCATACCTTAAAATATTGCAAACAAGAATTAATGAAAAAGGCATTTACCTGCTGGATGAACCGGAAGCAGCACTATCTCCTATGAAACAGCTGTCGCTGATCTCTTATATCCTTGAAGTATTAAAAGACAGGAATACCCAGTTCATTATTGCTACCCATTCACCCATCCTCATGGGAATTCCGGATGCCAGCCTATATGAAATACAGGAAACCTGTATGAGCCAGGTGAAATATACTGAAACCGATCATTACCGCATTACTAAAACCTTCCTGGATAACCCGGAGCACTATTTAAGATATTTGTAACCATCATTTTTGCCTATGAGTGTATTTGTTTCTAACATCCTGAAAAAAAATAGCCGTGACTTGAGTGCTGCCAAAAGATATATTATATCTTTATATGAAATTACACCCGATGGAGAAATAGTTAAATTATTTGAACAACCTTAATGGTCAATGCCTGCAGGCCAGGCCAATCAAACTGTAAATTGAATAAACATAACTTTAAAAAAAACAATTATGAGCAATCCACTTCATTTTGACACTTTGCAGTTACATGCAGGTCAGAAAATTGACCCAGGAACCCATGCAAGGGCAGTACCTATTTACCAAACAACTTCTTTTGCGTTCGACAACAGTGAGCATGCCGCCAATCTTTTCGGGTTAAGGGAATTTGGTAATATTTATACCCGGATCATGAACCCTACAACAGATGTGTTTGAGCAACGCATGGCGGCCCTGGAAGGCGGTGTGGCAGCATTGGCTACTGCCTCGGGCCAGGCTGCGCAATTTCTGGCGCTCAACAATATTCTACAGGCAGGAGATAATTTTATTTCTACCACCTATTTGTATGGCGGTACCTACAACCAGTTTAAGGTTTCTTTTAAGCGCCTGGGTGTGGAAGCTCGTTTTGCTGATGGGGATGATGTGGAAAGTTTTGTAAAGCACATTGATAAGAATACCAAGGCCATTTACCTTGAAACTATTGGCAACCCGAGACTTAATATTCCTGATTTTGAAAAATTTGCTGCCCTGGCAAAAGAATATGACCTGCCACTGATCGTTGACAACACTTTTGGAACCGGAGGTTACCTGTTTCGCCCATTGGAGCATGGCGCCAATGTGGTGGTAGAATCATCCACAAAGTGGATTGGTGGTCATGGTACCTGTATTGGCGGCGTAATTATTGATGGAGGCAATTACAACTGGGGTAATGGAAAATTTCCCCAGTTTACCGAACCAAGCGAGGGATACCATGGTTTAAAATTCTGGGATGTGTTTGGGGAGGGTAACCCACTGGGTTTACCCAATATTGCATTTGCCATCAGGGCAAGGGTAGAGGGATTGCGTGATTTTGGCCCTTCTCAAAGCCCTTTCAATTCTTTCCTTTTGCTACAGGGTCTTGAAACACTCAGCCTGCGTGTGCAACGCCATGTAGACAATGCGATGGCACTTGCACAATGGCTTGAAAAACATCCGTCTGTGGATTTTGTAGAATACCCCGGTTTGCCAAGCAACCCCTATCATGAACTTGCCAAAAAATACATGCGTAACGGATTTGGCGGCATACTCAATTTTGGCATTAAAGGTGGTAAAGAAAATGCCGGTAAATTTATCAATTCTTTAAAATTGGTAAGCCACCTTGCCAATGTAGGTGACGCCAAAACATTGGCCATACATCCGGCATCTACCACACATGAGCAACTGGGTGAAGAAGAACAAATTGCAGCCGGCGTGGTGCCAAACGCTGTACGAATCAGTGTGGGTATTGAATATATAGATGACATCAAAGCAGATTTTGAACAGGCTTTTGCCACTGTGTTTGCTGATGAGGTGATAGCATAAAAGGGGTGAATGGTGGGCAAAAGGCAATATGCAATAAGCAATATGCATTAAGCAATATGCAATTGGCAATGGTCAATGGGCAATGGGCAATGGGCAATGGGCGATAGGCAATGGGCAATAGGCGATGGGCAATGGGCAATAGGCAATGGGCAATAAGCAATAGGCAATGGGCAATAAGCAATATGCAACAGGCAGTGGGCAATTATGAAATATGAGCAATTCCCTATTCGTCATTCTCCTTTCACCTTTCACCTTTCACCATTGACCATTGACCATTGATCATTGACCATTCACGATTCAGATTACTCATGAAAACTTTAATTCAGGATCCATCAGCATGGCAAAAATATTTTCATATACAAGACCATTTAGGTTAGAATCCGGCATTACCTTATCGCAATACTACCTGGCGTACACTACATTTGGCAGCCTGAATGCAAATAAAGACAATGTGGTTTGGATATTTCATGCACTTACCGCCAACAGTGACGCAACTGAATGGTGGCCAGGTCTTGCGGGGGAAGCAAAATTATTTGACCCCCTCACCCATTTTATTGTATGCGTAAATATGCCTGGCAGTTGCTATGGCAGTATTGGCCCACTGGATAATAACCCTGAAACAGAACAACCCTGGTATCATGATTTTCCTTTTTTTACTATTCGTGATATGATCCGTGCCTACCAGCCGCTAAGGGAATATTTAGGCATTCAATCCATTCATATCGGCATCGGTGGTTCTATGGGTGGCCATCAATTATTAGAGTGGGCCATTGAAGAACCATACTTGTTTCAACACATCATTTTACTGGCAACCAATGCATATCATTCTCCCTGGGCTATTGCTTTTAATGCTACGCAAAGACATGCGATAGAAACAGATTTCACCTGGAAAGAAAAAAATGAAAAGGCAGGGCTGCAAGGCATGATGGTGGCAAGGGAAATAGGGCTTATTTCATACCGAAATTACCATACCTATGGCACTAGCCAGGCTGAGGAAACCAATGAAAAATCCGACCATTTCAAAAGTGAATCGTACCAGCAATACCAGGGCATTAAATTAGCCAGGCGATTCAACGCTTTTAGCTATTATTTTTTAAGCAAGAGTATGGACGCTCATAATGTGGGCCGCCGCAGGGGCAATGTAGAAAAAGCCCTGCAGCGGGTAAGAGCAAAAACTCTGGTGATCAGTATCAGTTCAGATATTTTGTTTCCGCCGAAAGAGCAGGAATTTATTGCAAAGCAAATCACAGGCGCCATGTATCTTGTCATTGATTCAACTTATGGCCACGATGGATTTTTATTGGAATTTGATCAGATAGGTGCTGCCATCAATAAATTTCTTTTTGACAGATCACCAATATAAAAAACATCAATTGAAGTTAAATATCTCTAAATGCCAGTTATTTTCTGTGATTGCCTGTAGGATGGTTGCGAGGTTAGCAGCCCTGTAAAGCTTTTGTTAACTGAGCAACAAATTTGAAATGCTCTGTTACCATGTTATAAAATAAACAATTACCAATTGTTTATTATATTTAATAAAATTCTATCTAAACTCTGTAACATGCGCTTCAACCATATTTATAAAAATTCCAACCCAACGGTGCTAACAGCTTTTTTCCTCTTCGCGATTTTTCAAAATACTGTTTTGGCGCAGCCCAGGGGCGTTGAATTAAAAGGATATGATAAAGCCTCCTACAACGTATCACAAGTTGGAAAATTTATGAAGACCTGGCTTGTTGCCGGTCCCGTTTCCGTGAGCCCTGATACAGAGCAGCCTGCTGATTCGGTGCAGGAAAAAGTTTTCAAAACAGATAAGATGCCGGGCCTGCAGGTAGTTCCCGGCAAGCCTGTTACGCCCATTGTAGTAAATCAAACTGCATTTAAATGGCAGCTTATTTCTTTGGCAGGTGATATTGTAAGCCTGGATAGTTTTTATAAGGGAAAGGATTTTGCGTATGCTTATGCACTGGCAGAAATAAAGGCTTCCTCCCCTACCAGTGTATTGCTTGCGGTTGGAAGTAATGATGGAATAAAACTATGGCATAATGGCAATCCAGTGCATAGTAACTGGATACCCAGGGCTGTAAATAAAGATGACGACCTGGTGCCACTGAAACTAGTAAAGGGTAGCAACCAGTTATTGTTTAAAGTGCAGAACATCAAAGGAGGCTGGGCTTTTATGGCAAGGATCCTTGACAAAGCCGCATTAACTGACCTGTTGAATATTGCTGCAGGAGATGGTAATCTTGATAAAATTAAATTGCTGATCGAAGGAGGTGCAGACATAAATGCCGGGAACGATCAAGGCATAAATCCACTTATCGCCGCAAAAATAAATGGAAGAGATGAGGCAGTTCAGCTATTGCTTAAGCATGGAGCCAGCGATAAGGAGGTACCATCGGCTGAATCTTTGGTTGACAGTTATTATAGTTCTTTAAAAGGGAAAGAAGCCCCCGGAATTGCTGTGTTGGTAGCGCGTGATGGGAATGTATTATACAAAAAAGGATTTGGCTACGCCGACTTAAAAAATAAAATCCTTATCACGCCGGAAACAAAGTTCAGGATTGGATCTGTGACGAAACAATTTACAGCCTCCGCAATTTTGAAGTTGCAGGAAAACAACTTATTGAGTGTAAACGATAAGCTTTCAAAATTTATTCCCGATTTTCCCAGGGGTGATGAGGTAACCATTCACCAGCTATTGACCCATACTTCCGGAATACATAGTTATACCAGCAAGGAGGATTTCTTTGATAAGGTGACCAAAACGGTTTCCCCCGACTCACTTATCAGCTTAATTAAAAAAGATCCCTATGATTTTAACCCCGGAGAAAAAATGTTGTATAATAATTCAGGGTATTTCCTATTGGGATGGATTGTTGGCAAAGTAGCCGGCAAGCCGTACGAAACCTATCTTAAGGAAAATTTCTTTGATCCGCTGCACATGGAGAATACGGGAGTTCATTATGCAGGGATAAAACTGGAGCATGAAGCAAAAGGCTATGCAAAGAATAAGGACAAATATGAGGATGCGTTGAATTGGGATATGTCCTGGGCCGGAGGTGCAGGATCTTTATATTCTACTTTGGATGACTTAATGAAATGGAACCAGGCATTATACGGAGGCAAAGTGCTGAATGAAAAAAGCCTGGCCGCAGCATTAACCCCTGTGATTCTCAAAAACGGTGAGCAGCCGGATATGCGTTACGGTTATGGGCTTGGATTAAATAAGTTCAGGGGTACGGATATTATCAGTCATGGAGGCGGACTCCACGGTTTTTTAACCCAACTGGCTTATTACCCGAAAGAAAAAATAACCGTTGTCATGTTTATTAATTCATCAACACCCGAGGTAAATTTTGATGCAAATAAAATTGCAGAAGCATTTTTATGGAACAAAATGGATAAACAATCCTCCTTTTCAGAGTCGGCTGTAAAACCAAAGAACCTGCAAATTTATACCGGGAGGTTTGAAATGTTAAACGTTGGCGTATTAACGATATCAACCGAAGAAAACAAACTCTTTGCGCAACTAAGCGGGCAGCCGAAATTTGAAATATTCCCATCCGCAACCGATGAATTTTTCTGGAAAGTGGTAGTAGCCAAATTAAAGTTCCTAAGGGATGATAAGGGAGAAATAAACAGCGCAGTATTATATCAGGGTGGCCAGGAAATTAAGGCCAGGAAATTAAAGGAAGAGCTTATTATAGAGATCGATCCGGCAATTTTGGATAAATACACTGGAAAATACAAGCTTAACGATAATATAACTGTTTCAATCTTTAAAGAAAATGGTAAACTCTTTGCGCAGGCGACTGATCAGCCAAAGCTTGAAATGGCTCCTGTTTCAGAAACTGATTTTGTTATAAAGGAAATAAACGCAAAAATCTCTTTTATAAAAGAAGAAAGCGGGAAGGTAAATAAATTAAAGCTGAACATGAATGGTGCCGATAGTGAATTACCAAGGATAGAATGACTTCTAAATAAAGATGTCATCTTTATTCCCGGGAATCCTGATATTTAAACTATGAACGAAACAAAAGCAATATTCAAAAATGCCTGGCCCTACCTGGAGGACAAGATGAACCTGCCTGTAAAAAACGTGGATGACGCCATTCCTTTTTATGAGACAATCATGGGATTCCAGGTTATATCGAGGAAAGATATTCCCCACCAATCCGCCGTACTGGGGAGGGATTCCCTTGAAATAGGCCTCGCAGAAAATGGGTGCGACCCCGAACAGGATGGATGCTTCTTCGAGGTTGATAATGTTGAATCCGCTTTTGAAGAATTGAAATTGAATGGCCTGGAAATAGAAAATGCTGAATTCAAAATTCAAAAACACGGAGATGATTTCTGGAAAGTTTTTTTCTTAATAGCACCGGACGGTCTTTGTTACTGCCTTGGTGAACGGCAGGGTTGACACAGGTTTTCAGTTTGGTTATGATTACACTATTGTTTAGCAATTGCTCTAACCGTCTTTCAATAGATTTTCCTCTCTGTAAAAATAACTAGCTCTCCCGGTTATAATGGTAATCTGCCTTTCAAAGTATTATATGTTGAAAGACAGCAATCAATTTCGCATTTTTGTTTTATTGAACCAACAATTAAAATAAAAAAATGAAAAGAATCATCGTTGCTGCTTCTCTCCTCCTGCTATGCCATACAATAAGTTTTGCCCAATGCAAAGGGAAGTTAACCATTAGTGCATCCAAAACTGAATACCTTGATGCGAATAGCGTTGTTGAAAGAACAGTAGATGAAAATACAGTAATTGAAATTAGTAATCCGGATATCATCATTAAACCGGGTGATAAAACAATGAAGGCGACAATAAAATCTGATACCTGTAACTGGAAAATACCATTTAAAGAGGGAAAGACAATATTAAATGTAACATTCAACGATGACCAGGGGACTACAATGAATGCCTCCATTACTATTGAAGGCAAGGAGGGGAAACTCACCCTCTTACTTCATACAGAAGGCAGGCCCGGTATAATAAGAGTCCCAATAGATAAGTTTGAAGAAAAGAATTAATGAAAATATCGGTAAGACTGGGCGTAAAGATGGGAACTATTCTAAGATGCAATCCTTTTAATATGGTCCTGTAGGACGAGACGTGCAGACCGGAACCTTCCTAAGATGACATCCTTTTAATATGTTCCTGAAAGACGAGACGTACAGACCGGAACCTTCCTAAAGATGTCATCTTATTAATATGTTCCGGTCAGACGTGACGTATAGATGGGAACCGTTCTAAGATGCTATCCTTTTAAT
>JBDTWP010000104.1:0-17372 GCA_040006615.1 Ferruginibacter sp. | reverse complement strand
AGGCTCTCAAGCTTACACTGCCCGATTTGAAAAACGCGGAAGTATCCTTTTTTGTGAGGGGTAATACTTTACATGGCATAGAAGTGAAAACAGCAGCCCGGATAACCATAAAGCACATTGAATTTTCGGTAGATGAATTTAAAAATTAAAGATGATTCAAACCTTTCCGTTGCGTTCATTCTTAATTTTTCTATTGATTACTTTTTCTTCCGTTAGTTTAAAAAAGTATAAAGGAAGAAATGCAGAACGACCCGCAAAGCGCTGCTATGTATGGGGGAAAATTGCGAGTGTGCATAATGGAAAGAAAAAGCCCGCTTAAGCCCCCAGTGTTCTAACAGGGAATTGTCCTTGAGAATATCCCTTCCAGAATTCAGTTTTAAAGGAGGAAAGGTTCCCTGGCCGGACTCCTGTCAAACAGGGGATACCTTTCCCGAACCTCAGCCGAAGGTTTTCTTTGGCTTTATAATAATATAGGATATTGAATATTTTTTTATTAAAATAATACCTTGTAAAATCTACTCTTCATCCTTTGCAGCATTTTTGTGGGTTTACTGCGGCGAAGAATTTTCTGCATCGTCTTTACAGACTCCAATACTGATTTTTCATACAGGTCAGAACATTTAGATACAAAATGATCATTTCCGGGAATCATCAGGCGGATATCACATAATTTATTCTGGCGATTGCCACTGTCACATTGCCGAAGAGTAATTTCTGCACGAATAATATGATCGCTCTGTTTAAATAATTTTCTTACCTTATCGGCGATAAAATATTCTAATGTGGAACCTGCCTTAAAATTAACTGATTGAATAATAATGTTCATAATGGTGATTTTTGAATGAATATATAATGGAATTAACGGAGATGGATTTCAACCCGGGATGTTATATTATTTTATACTGGTAGCCAGATTCCCTGGTAGTGATTGATTGGTCCTGAAATATTGCCCCTTCATCTTTCACAATTCAGGTTAAGTCCGTCACTTGTTCACTTTCCATAGGGGAATTCTCTATAATTTTAAGTACCTCCGATTTTGAAGAAATGGTGGCTTTCGCCCTTATTATTAACACGGGTATTTGCGACTGGTGTATTATTTGTTGCGCATAATCACCCAGGTAATAATCTTTAATATTATTATCCAGTTCGGCGCTGATCACCACCAGGTCGTATGGATATTCCCCTTTTTTAATCGTATCCAGCAAGTGTGCCGCGAACTTGTCATCTTTAAAATAATAATTGATGGTGGTATTAAAATGATCAGCTGAGGATTGTTGTTTCAGAATTTCCGTGAGTTTGGAAATGATATGCAATTCCTCAATATAATTTGGGTTGCGCAACCCGAGAAAATGGAGGGTTGCCTTATTCTTCATGATGATGGGCCTGATCAGGTCGTATTTTTCAAACACACTGATAACAGGCCTTGCCGGAAATAACACATCGGTAAAACTTTCATACATTTTGCCGGAAGGCACCAGTAAAACAGGGCAATGCGATTTCTTGATCACATTGTAAGTATTTGTGCCGGCATACATTTCCCTATAACCTGCATTTCCATTTTTACCCATTACAATAATATCCGAATTCTCCTCTTTCGCCGTTTGGAGAATAGCGTTGGGAATAAAACCGGATATATAAGCAATTCCACAATTTACACCATCGCCTTTTTTAACCGAAGCCGCTAACCTGCTGAGTGATTTGATTGCAATATCCGGGTCCGAATTGTTGCCCATATTATCTTCAGGATATAAAGTATTATCTATATCAAATACATGAAGCAGTTTCAAATCAGCACCATGCCTTTTGGCTATTGACACCGCGGTTTGCAAGGCGTTCATAGAATTATTACTGAAATCAACGGGGACCAGGATCCTTTTTATCTCAAAATTTTTCATTCCAGCAAATTTTAAAATTTAAGACTGATATAATTAAAACGATTATTTGTAAGGCATCTCCTGTAAAAAAGGTTCCCGGATATGCTGCACCATCTCCTCCTCATGCGCAGGTGCCAGGCATGGTTTAATACTTAATACCGGAAATTGTGCATGATTAAGAATATGTTGTATATAGGGCCCAACAAAAAACTGCTTAAATAATGAATCAATGGCTGCGGTAATTACAATCAGGTCTGTCTCCATTAATGTCGCGATTTTTATTACTTCTCCCGCCATATTTTTTCCTACTTTAAAATAAGTGGATGTGTCCACTTCATCTACCATTAATTTTTCTTTTAATTGTCCGGCAAGGTTCTTCACTAAGACAATATCCTTCTCATTGTCCGTAGTAAGACCTAATATATGCAGTGTCGTATCTTTCATCCTGATAATTTTTCTGATAAAATCATATTTCTCCAGTGCAGATACGATGGGTCTAAGGGGGAATAATATTTTCTTAAATGATTCCCATTTTTTATGGGAGGGGATCGTAAGCACGGGACAAGCCGCAGTTTTAACAACATTAAAAGCGTTCAACCCGATTAAGGAATCTCTGAAACCGGTTGCACCATGTGTGCCCATAACAATCATATCGGCGTGGTGAGTGGCACTGATCTTAGTGATTGCAGAAGATACAATACCAGTCGTGACAATTACTTCACAAGGCACCATGAACCTTTCTATGATCGAATGCCGTAAAGACTGTAATTTCTGCTCTGCCTGGTGGGTTAACGCAATTGCCGATTCTTCAGCATTAAAGCCACCCTCATGGATATTCGACAGCCCCGCGGTTTCTATTACATTCAATAACAGGATATCTGCATCATGTAGTTTTGCCATTCCGATAGCTGTATCCAACGCATTAATGGAGGCGGGGCTAAAATCTACCGGAACCAATATTCTATTAATATTATAATCTATCATGACTTTAAATTTTTTAATATTTATTTTTCCCTTATTTCTATTCCTCCCACCGATACCTCCCGCAAAGTAACATGGCCTTATTAGGGTCATCTTAAAAAGAGATTAGAAAATGATTAGAAATATTAAACTGCGGATGAACTGCGGGCAATTGGTAATATTATGGTAAAAGTAGTGCCCTTGTTAACCAGTGATTGAACGGATATTTCGCCCTTATGTAATTTTATGAAACGGCTTGCCAATGAAAGTCCGAGCCCGAACCCCGTAATATGGTGGCTGTTTTCTGCCCTGTAAAAAGGTTGGAAAATATTTTGCAATTCCATTTCATTTATGCCTTTACCTTCGTCTTCAATCATGATGATAATTTCCTGTTGCTTTACGGAGAGTCTTACTTTGGCCAAATGATTATCAGAATATTTACAGGCATTTAAAACAATATTTTTTATTGCGGCAAATAATAATGTGGCATTACCAAAAACAAGTAAGCGTTCTTCCGCCTCTGGTAATTTATCAAAATCCAGTTTTACGAGGTAGGATTTATTTATTTTCTTCATTTCGCCCGGCAGCAGCAACAATACTTCGTCCACTCTAACCAGGTCTATTTCTATACCACCCGGAGTACCCGAAGCCTTTGCGAATTCCAATAAAGTTTGGGTTAGGTTACTGAGGTGCCGCACATCCTGGTAAACGGAAAGCATGACCTTGCGGTATTCTCCAGCTCCTCTTTCTCTTTGGAGCGATACTTCCAACTGGCTGGAAATAGACGTAAGCGGTGTCGATAATTCGTGTGAGGCATTGGATATAAAGCGTCGCTGTATTTCAAAACTTTCCTGCAGGCGGTTAAGTAGTTCATTCAATGTACCCGTTAAATTATTCCATTCGTCATTCGCATGCCCCGATTTGATGCGGTGTGTTAAATTCTGTGCAGAAATAATATTTACTTCCTCGGTGATCCTTTTAATTGGCAATAATAAACCCCGGGAAAAAAAATAGCCGGATGCTATGGCGACAAGAATTCCGCCCGTAAAACTAAATAACAATATAAGTTTGAGCCGTTCCAGGTAATTTCTTCCTTCTTCATCGTAAGCAGCGGCAACAATTACAATCCTTGACTGGTTATCTACATCGCACCATGCAAGCGCTTCCTTATTATCAATTTTAAAAAAAACCAATTTTCTCTTTCTTGCTTCATCCAAAATGGCATAGCTGACATGAATTGTATCGGTGGGATTATCAGCGTAGGTATAGATCAATACATCAAAATAGTTATATGCCTGTACTGTTTTATTTTTCATAGGCAAGGCGGTAGAAGAATCAATTTTGTTGATGAGTGCCTGGTCAAATGTTTCAGATTGATTGAGCAGGCTCGCTGTGGTGAGTGCACGGTTCAGCAATTTGCTTTTCACATTTTCTATCCGGTTAGCGTAAGAAAAATAATAAACCGAACTGCACAATAATGATAGCAGTAAAAACACGATCATTGTAAAAAGCAATGTAATTTTAATTCTTACAGGCATTAGATTTCCTTTAAGATATATCCCATTCCTACCTGGGTTTGAATTAATTTCTGCTCAAAATTTTTATCTACCTTATTACGCAGGTAACTAATGTACACATCGATCACATTGGTATTGGTATCAAAATCCATGTCCCATACATTAATGGCGATATCTGCTCTTGAGACAACCCGGTTTTTATTTCGTAAAAGATATTCAAGCAACTGAAATTCTTTCGCGGTGAGATGGATGACCATATTATCTCTTTTAACTTCCTTGCTATCAAGGTTCATTTCCAGGTCGGATAATTTCAACACATTACCTACCGGTACAGACTGGCCCCTGGTACGCTTTAATAAAGCCCTGATCTTTAATAGCAGTTCCCGGAATTCAAAAGGCTTTACAATATAGTCATCGGCGCCTGCATCATATCCCTCTATCTTATCATTCAAGGCGCTCATTGATGTAAGCATGATAACGGGAACATGCTCATTCAATAAACGGATGGCTTTACATAATTCATACCCGTTCATCCCCGGAAGGTTTATATCCAGTATTAAAAGGTCGAAATCCTGTACGGAAAACAACCGATATCCCAGTTTTCCATCATAGGCAACTTCTACAATAAAGCCGTTTTCACCAAGTCCGAATTTTAATGTATCGGCGATTTTTTTTTCGTCTTCTACGATTAGTATTCTTATATCTTCCATATTCATCAATAAAGTCGTTATTCATCAGGCAATTTACTACTAATCAGGCTCCTATAACGCAAAAACAACATCATTCTAATCAAATTCTAATCCCCCTTTAATAAAATCTTAACATCCTGATTTTATATTCGCACCTGACCGATAAAAACTCTTTATTAAATTTCTTTTAAAATTAAGGATCAAGCATTTATAATTGGAAAATGATGATACTCCCTATTTGACCAGGTAACCGCTTTATCATCCATTCCGCATTAACCAAAAATATGATACAAGTGATTGATACTTTACATACGATCAATTCTATTATTTACGATTTACAAACAGAGGGCTTTGTGCATACTTTTTCTGTTATTAATGGCGAGATCGGCTGCGCCGGTCCGAGGAAATTTTATAAGCCCGCGGAAATTAAAATCGTAAAACAAAATAAATACCTTGCCAATCCCTATTCTTCAGCAGGCGCCGTAATTTATGCTTTGGAAACGAATGACGGGTACAAGGGGGTATTAATCAACAGGTGTGGTATTTTTTCGGATAAGGCAATAGAAAAGTTTATACAGAAAGCGTCTTCATAAAGAAAGACCTGGACGGTGATTAGTGTGTTCAGCAACTTTTTGACCGCAAGTCGCTTCCGGCATAAGCCGGGTGGTGGTCTTAGTTAAGCGGCTCAGGTCTATTCTTCCCTGGTATTAATCATTATTATCACCGGTTCTTTTTTCCTGAGCGAAGAAAAAGATATCCCATGAGTGTTATTCAAATCATACAAGATAACATTGTTACCAAGTCCAAGGTCAATAAATACCCGGTCGTCAATTTTCCATCCCGGTCGCTCTATGACGTAGCCCTTGCTGGCATAATAATTCCCAACCTTCAGGTCGGTCTGCAATTCAAAGCTTATCATGTCGCCATCCTTAAAATGCTTGTACTTTCCCACTACTTGGGCATATACAAATTTAGGCCTTATAAACCTGACAGTTTTTCCGGCCTTATAATCTAATATCTTATTTTTATCAACCATCGCGATGGTGGTATCTAATTTATCGGGATGGTTTCCATCCTTTTCATTTACCTTCAATGTCATTGAAGAAAAGGAAGAAACATCGGATACTTTTTCCTGGGTGGTGAGTTTAGATGATTCAGAGTTAAAAACGTTATAGCCAAAATTCTTCATATAAAGTTCAGGAAACTCAAACAATTCTTTAATTGCAATAATTTTATATACATAGGCGGCCGTTTCTGCATTCAGATTCATTTGAAAATAATTGGTTCCCTGGCGTTTAATATTATTACTGATATTACCTATTCCATAGTTGTAAGCCGCGGCGGTAAGTACCCATGACGAAATTCCATAAGTTTTTTTGATGATCAGGTAATTTCTTGCGATTTCCTTGCAGGCCGCATAGGTCGATTTATTTATATCATTCCTTTCGTCCATATCCTCGGTCATAGCCAATCCCCTTTCTTTAGCCGTGGGCGGCATGATTTGCCAATAGCCTCCAGCCCCCTTATTAGAAATAGCGTTCTGAAAACCGCTTTCAACAATCGGGAGGTATTTAAAATCTTCGGGCAGACCTGTTGCCCGCAAATAATATTCAACAATGCCAAAATATTTTTTTACCCCCTCCCTCAATTTTGGCATGTTTACATAATTTATTTGTTTCCGGATTATGTTCATCAATTTATCAGCAACAAAACGGTCTTCAACAGGAATTCGCTCATCGCAAAAGAATATGTCGTGACCTGAACATTTAAAAATGCCGATGAAAAAGAACCAGAATGTTAGTTTAAAAATTACTGCTTTAGCTTTCATACTGCATATTTTACCAGGGAATTCTAAAATATTTGCAAATAAAATTGACAAATCTACTCCATATCTCATTTAAGTCCTGCTAATTTATTTGAGATCCGTTATTGCCTTGCCAGCTCCTTGTTAAATACGGTACCGGGGATTTTTAATTGAAGCGTAACTTTTTTAGGGCGGTCAATTAATTCAAAATCTAATATCTCTTCATTTGCTATTTCATAGGTTTTACAGGAATAAATAACAAATGCTTCATGGCCAGGTTTAATGACTGGTAAAGGAGATGGATATAAATGATTGGGATAAAGTTTTATGTGATTTCCGGCCTTTTTGGTCCAGGTTATCATCATTGCACCTGTTAAAAAATCTGTATTGGAATAATTTTGAATCCGCATCTTAAAATAGGCATTTGATTCCTGGAAATTTATTGCTTCGCAAATTAATTTAATTTTCTGATCACTGTAATCCAGGTCCAGTCTTGGCTTTTCCTGCACCATCGCACCATAAATTTGAAGACTCTCTTTATTTTTATTATAAACCGCAGTCTGATTAAAAGGCTGATCTGGCGGAAGCACTGAAAAATCAAATTCCGGATACTTGGTTTTTAATTCTTCATTACTATAGGTTATCGGGGTATTCTGAGATTCCAGGTTTTTTTCTATTGGTTTTACATCTTCTTTTTTAACTATTTTATTGTCTTCTGTTTCAGATCGTTTCTTTCTTTTTTGTTTTTTTGTTTTTTCCGGTTCAAGCGGCTCCTTATTAAGAGCCGCCAGGTCTAATGAGTCTGTTCTTGCTTTTTCTCCCTGGTAAGTAACTATTTTGAGTCTTTGCTGTGCATATTCATTGTTAGGATGAATGTTAAGTGCCTCAGCATATGCCGATATTGCATCATTCCATCTCTTATCAGCAGTTGCCTTATCACCCTTTTTTATTGCAGCACTGTTTCTTGTTGATTGAATATTGTTTATTTGAGACTTCGGATATAGTTCTAATGGCTTCAGGCTTAGTGCCTCATTATAACTGATAATTGCACCTTCTAACTCATTTGCATTTCGTTGACTATCAGCCACTGCAATTTTAAGATTATATTTATTGTTTATTTCCTTTTCTTTTGCTATGGCTGCGAGCCTGTCATTAATAACCCGGAGCTGGTTTTTTGGTTCTTCTTCCAATGGCTTTAAAGCTGTTGCCTCTTCATAAAAAAGCTTAGCATTTAAGAAATCATTTTTTTGATGATTTGATTTTGCCGTTAATAATGCCAGGTCATATTTCCTGTTTGTCTCTTTCTCCAATGCATTTTTGGCTGTAATATTTTCAATAGTAAGCAATCTTTCCTTTGAATATTCATCTCCGGGCTTCAGCACTGATGCATCCGTATAAAGTTTTTTAGCTTTGACATAGTTGCTTTTATCAAATTCTATTCCGGCATTTTTTATAAGGGCCGTATACCTGCCGGTAATTTCCGCCTCTTCTGCAAGCCGGCGTTTTTCTACATTTGCCAGCGCAACACTATCTTTCTTTGCCTTGTTATCCGAATCAATTTTTGCTAGGATATTTTCAATTGTAAGCAGCCTTTCCTTTGGATATTCTTCCGTCGGCCTTAAGTCAGACGCCTCTTTATACAACTTTTTTGCCTGGGCATAATTGCTTTTATCAAATTCTGTTTCGGCATTTTTTATAATAGTTGTATACCTGGAGACAATTTTTCCTTCCAACTCCTGTCGTTGTTTTTCGGCGTTTTTTTGTACAGCCTGGTTAGCAATTAAATCATTTATTTTTTTTATTTCTTCCTGTGGTTTTGGTCCCGGTAGAAAACCCATGGCTTTATTATACTCCATTTTTGCGTTTATGTAATCGCCTGCGTCAAAAAACCTGGCGGCTGATTGCATAGCTGTATTATAATTTTTTTCAAGCTCTTCCCTTTGCTTTTGCTCTTTCTCCTTCTTGTCAATCAATTTCAGGCGATTTGTAGCTGGAATGTCATTTGGCTTGTTAACCAAAGCCTGCTCATAGGCGGTCCTGGCTTCTGTCAATTGATCGTTGCTAAGTGCTTTATCGCCTTGTGCAATATATTTATTGTATGCATCTACAGTTTCCTGCTGCTGTTTTTGTTCGTTTATTTGTAATAAAATTTTATTGATTGTTTCAAGTTGGCGGGAGGCGTATGAATCCCCGGGCCTTATCTCTAATGCCTGTCTGAAGGCGTCTCTGGCCTGCTCATATTTTTTTTGATCCAGGTAGACCTTGGCATCGGTAGTCAAAGAAATGTACTTCTTATCATTCTCCTTTTGTGCTGACCGGTCTGTACCCGCCGGCTTCTCCACGGGGTGGTTGTCATTTTGATTAGTGGGAACTTTTGTGGCCTCATTGCTTACCACAGCCTTTGAAGGTTCCTGTAACCGATTCGATGCGGTCGCCCTGATATGTTGCTCTAATTTTTTTTCCGTTCTGTAATCGTAAACGGTCGCTGCGTTGTCATTGAAATCGATATCTTTTTTGAACACGATAATAAAACGATGGTTTCGGTCCGACTCGGAAATTTTTAGAGTTGCCGGTGAGGTATTTTCGCTCTTGGCCCTTATTGACACCCCATCCTTTAAAGGGTTTAAATCATAAGGAGCATCAACAGGCAAAGTAGAAAAGTTTCTTGGTTTACTGGGAAAGAAAATTACAAATTCCCCTTCCGCGTTTACAAAAATCGTGTCGCCTTTTATATTTAAATCCTGGGCATTCACTTGACGGGGGTGCATGCCAATACAAACTATAATCAAAATCCGCATAATGTTCCTATAATTTTTCATTTATTATCTGGGGGTGTTACAATATAAAATTATGTATTGGCAATCAAAAATCTAAATATTAGTATAAATAAACGCAGTCAACCGCCATTTTTCAAGAATTTTAAGTAAACAGGTCCTTGTTTAACAGCAGATAATAGAAAACTTACCAATGGAAGTTAACATTTATAACAGTAATCACATCATTAATATGGCTTAATTCTGCAGATTCTAAAGTAATAGTTTTCTTTTTACCTAACGCCCATTTTTTCTTTTTCCCATTTATTTCTTTACAAAGCCAGCTAAAATTTTTGCCCTCTCTTTTACCATTTGCAACTACGGGTGTCGTTCCATATATCCCATACTTTTCAAAATCGGATGCTCCCTTGTCCCCAGTTATTACATCTTCCAGGTAAGTTTTAAAAAGGGCCCCCGATAATTTTATTGGTTTAAGAGGGGAAGGATCCTGAGGTTTATCGCCAATTCCTCCGCCAGGTGGTGGCTGGGTTACCGGTTCAGGTTTCTTTATTGTATCAGTAAAAATTAGCCTTACAGGACGTGAAGGTACAGCAATTACAGTTGCGGGGATATCGTCTACATGTATCGTCTTCCTCAATCTTTTTGACCGGTCATGATTAAGTGTAAGTTCAATAATGTGATCTCCCGGTTCTACAAAGCGGTAGTTTGTTGAATCACCTGTGCGGGGCGAATATTTTGGATATTGCAGCACATTCCATTCATATGAGTCGGCTTTTGCCGTTGCAAAAAAGTTTTCAGTATTACCTACCTTTGTTACCGAGGGTCCTGATATCACTCCTTCACTAATATCTACGGCAACCGGAACCGGCGCGCGTACCGCTTTTAGGATGGCAATGGTTCTAAATGTTTCGCAACCCGCACGCGTAGTTATTTTGATATGATACCTTCCTTCATTTTTATAGATATGTGTCATGTAATTTCCTTCCCTGTTTGGAGTTTTTTCATCAAAATCCCAGGTGAGCATTTTTTCACCTCCCGGCACATTGAAAGATATGATCTCATCGGTAAAATAAATACTATCCATTGGGTGGCTGATCGCTTTGATATTAACGGTTAAGGATGGGCACTTTTCATTGTGCATCAGTCTATAACTCAGCAAACCGGTTGAAAGAATCATCATTAAAAGCATCACCCACCACACCCTGTTGTCCAATCCCACTGTCTTGCGGGTTAAAATACGATTGAGTTCCATGGCTGAACTATTAAAGTTTAATAATATTAATGCCGGGGAGCTGTTTATTTTGCTCGCTCGTTATAATTTCTTTTATACTCTTCGAGCTGGTTATTGACATCTTCATATTTTTTTTTCCACATGGCAATTTCATCTCCCGTTGCGGTACATCTCCGCATATCCTTCCGGGCTGTTTGAAGTTCAGACAAGATGAAGAATACGTTATGATATAGCTCTTTATTATAGGCTGAATCTTCATTTACTGTCAAATTCATTTTTGACAGGCGATCGCTTATTTCTCCATTCAGTATCTCCGGGTTTGGGGCTTTTTTGTTTATTGAATCGAGCATATTTATGATATCTGTCATCTGATCCAGAATTTTTTTTGAAAACTCCCGGTCTTTATCAGCATTATCCATCTGTTCCCTTAACTGCTGGTTTTGTTTTAAAGGTACCTGCACACTTGAAAAAGCAAGGAGTATCACCATTCCGGCGCTTACCACAAATAAAAGCAAAAAAATAATAAATGCTCTTTTTCTTTCGGGAGTATTACTTGGTTGCATAAAAATCTAATTAATTATTGCTTATCAGTTACCAAATGTTGTGCTTATGATTTAATTCGAATTAATGATTTCCCTGACATCTTTTAGGGACAAAATATTGGTCGGAATAGTCAGACTTTAAGTAACAAAAGTGCAATAGGTGCATATTATTCTGTCACATAAAAATACAACCCCATTAAGTTATAGTTGTCCTGATTACTGGTTCCGATGTTAAACCAACAGCAGCACCGATTATCCAAAAAACCTGCGTTTTGCTTTAATCTGGCTTTCACTCTGTGCAACTGATTCTTCCTTAACAAATATGCCACTTTCCTTCCTTTTACCAATAAATTCCAGTTTACTAAGCGTTTCAAAAAGACGCCTGGTAACCTTTACGAATATCGCAATTTTCTGGATGTTCTTATTGATATCATTGTTACTATAGGCGGTATTGGCCAGATTGCTTAGCATACTTTCCAGTTCACCCTGTTTTAATTCACACCATTCGGTAAGATAATTCATCAGTTCATCCTTTCCGGAGCCTGTCCGGAGATCAATCGTATTTTTCATAACCCGGGCCAGTGTTGAAATGCTGGCAAACATAATTGCCGGTGGTTCATATAATAAAGTCCATCTCATGGCAGTGATCGCCTGGCCGAGAAAAAGCATTACCCGGTCGCATAAAAAAAGTACCAGTTCGGAAATATCATTTTGCTGGCTCTTCTTAAATATTTTCTGCACGATCTGAGAACAAAACAATTCAAGATCAGACAAATATTTATCCAGTTCGCCATGAAGTGAAACCAGGTCAGGATGTGCGTTCACTGAAAAACAGGGTGGTATATATTCGTGGTCCAATTGGATATCCCTGCCATTCACATAAATCTTACCTACAGCCAGCGCGAAGGGGTGATTAGCGAACTCCCTGTAGTTACTTTCGCTTACCAGTTGCAAAGTATAAGAAGGCAAAACAATCGGAAACCTGGGCGGATTTTCAGAAAGGTCGGGGCTTCCCGCCGGTTGTTTTTCATAGGGATGCACCAATAAAAATATCCACCAGGCAGATTCTGTATTAGATGATGGAGAAGGAAACGTGGAAGTAAGGATATTACCAGTTTCTGCCTGTCCAACTGCAGATACAGAAGGCAAAGAAAGCCTTGCACCTCCCGATGTGATCGCATAACATGAAATCACGGACACACGAATCGATTCCTGGTTGTCAATTGACATTTTAATATTGAACGTATTTTCTCCCGCTAAAGAAGAAGGAAGCACTCCATACCTGAGGGGCGATAAATTGAGCGCAGCCATATCCTGTAATGCATCGGTCCAGGCATTATCCTGGTCAATAAAATGGCTCTTATTGATCTTCATCCCGTCTATCCAGTTCACAGGAAAATGTTTTCTATTATCTCTCATTTCTTCAATATTAGTGATTCAATTCGTTCACAAATAATAATACTGTTTTCTTTGATCTTATTCTCACGCATGGTCCATTCAGGATTTAGAACATTTTGCCGTTGGTACCATTTTCGTTTTATCCTGAACCACCAAAAATCGGGGCCATGCTGGTTATCCGTATAATCAATTGTTGTTTCGCTGTGAAACTCATTATAGTCATTAATAAAATGATAATACAGATTACCCAGTTTCATGTTTTCGGGGCCTTTCGCCCTGAATGTTGTTTTCACATCGGAGGACCGATTTTTAGCGATCTCAAAAGCGATCACTAAAAGATGCTCATTTGGTATTTCATCAGGAAGATCAATTGGATTATGAATGGGATAAGCCCAGGATTTAAACACCGGTTCAGGGATATTATTCGCTGCTTCAAAGGTATATTGAAAAGAAATAGGAATAAAAAAAGCCAGTAAACTCAACAGCATGGGGTAAAAAGGAAATGATTTGTCCTTGAGGAAATATTCAAGAGACGAAAAGACCACGATAATGAAAAATACCAACGCAATACAGAACAAAAACTCGCCAATAATTACCCTGGTGCGGTTATTTTTTCCAGGCAAAAAATATTTTTTGTGAAAAAAACTAACGTGAATCATACCAATTATCAAAAATATAGCGGTCAGTATCCAAAATACCGAATACGCGTTCTCCTCCAGGAAGCTAACTAAAAAAGCTGTTCCTGAAGCCATTACAGCCGAAAGGCCTCCGAATAGAATTGGCTTTTTCCCCTCGGTCGAAAAACCTTCGGCAAATTTTTTCACAAAAGCTACCATTGCTATGGAACCGGCAAGAAAACTAAGAACGTAAATAAAGAAAAATTTAAGGGCCATATTTGCAATAGCTTAAGTATTAATTATATACAAGACGAATCTAATTTAAATAATTTACACGGTATTGAAAATTTACCAATATATTTTATTAATTCGTCGTTAGATTATAAATCCAAGAAACAGTAAATCTTATAAAAAATGATATTGTTATTTTATTTGTTAATTCAATTTTTTAGTAAAATAGCCTATTTTTTACAAATAATCCTGTATTAAACAAATGTGACATTCAGGACCAGGCTCCAAAACCCATTTATTAATTGCCAAATTACATGTTTGATATTAATTAATATGCCCAACTGCACCAACCGGCTAGGCTATTGTCGCCGGCAAAAAAGTTCTCACGAAGAAAAAAGTAAAAAATGCGTGAAAATACACTAATGTTATGTCAAATATAAATCGACGCTTTAAATGTGAATTGTCACTTGTAATCTGTGAATTGCCAGCTTCCACTATTGACAATTCACGTTTGACATAACAATTGTCTTTAGATTATCAAAATTATCATAATGATTTTGAACCGGATTATACACTGTAATTGGCTTTTTAAAAAAAATAAGAGCAACTTTTTGGATATTAGTCATACCTGATAAAAAGTCTGGATAAGTTACCTGGATATATTTTTTGATCCCATTCGTAACAATTTCTCAAATTTTTATATGAATATCAATCCGGTTTACATTAAAGAGAGAAGTTTTAAATAATAAATTAAAGATTATAATATATTTTTTTTACTTTTCTTTTCCTTAAACCTGTAATAACTAATAATAAAATGCAAAACATTCTTTTAAAGGCAGAATTAAAAAGAGCTTTACAAATCGCTCAATCCATAGCAAAGGAATTTTCAAACCCTCAATTATCTCCAGGGCATTTATTAAGAGCTATTCTTCACAAAGAACTGGGGCTTAGAGCTTACCTTGAAGAGAGAGAAAAAGATTTTTATTTTATGGAAGACTGGGCCGATGTGCGCATTGAATCGTATCCTAAATCTTCAAAGACAGAAGAACCAAAGGGCGATGATAAAATAAAAGCGGTCTTTGAAGAAGCTGAAAATATCCGGATCAGGCTCTCAAAAGATGAAATTGACCTGATTTGTGCACTGGCTGCTTTATGTACTCCCGGTATTGCTTTCAGTTATGACCAGTTAAAAACTTTCCCAATTACTGTTCCGGAAATCATGTCTGATAACCTCGAGAAAAAGGCTATTGAAAACGCTATCGGAAATATACCCGGCGACCAGGCTGCGTCTTCTGCAAAATCCGCAGCGTTGGCAAAATATTGCATTGATAAAATTGCGCAGGCACGTGAGGGAAAATTAGATGCGATCGTTGGCCGTGATATTGAAATCCGCATGATTGCTGAGATCCTTGGGAGGCGTTCCAAACCAAATGTAATCATTACCGGTGACCCTGGCGTTGGCAAAACAGCGCTGGTGAATGGTTTTATTACAAATATCCTGAATGGCAAGGTTCCGGAAAATTTGAAAAAAGCCCTTGTTTTTGAGTTGGATACAGGTTCTTTTATCGCGGGAGCATCCTACAAAGGAGAGGCTGAGGACCGGATGAAGAATATTTTAAAAGAAATTCAGCAGTTTGAAAAAGCAATCCTGTTTATCGACAATATCCATATGCTGCTCGATAAAAACGGGGCCACGCCCGGTCTTGCCAATATGATGAAACCTGAGCTTTCAAAAGGAAAATTAACAATTATCGGTACCACTACCAATGATAATTACCGCAAATTTATTGAGACAGATGAAACATTTAACCGCTTGTTTGAGCTGATAAAATTGGAGGAGCCCGACGAAATAACTGCAATGCGTATGTTGGGCATAGTAATTCCACTGTATGAAAAACACCATAAATTAAAATTAGGTGATGATGTTATTACCGAATCTATTCGTTTGGCTAAAAGATATTTAAAAGAACGTAGCCTTCCTGATTCTGCAATTGATCTTATTGACCGTACAATGAGTGCAATCAAAATGATGGCTGAAACGGGCCGTGACGGAGTTGAATCCGTACAGGCGGAACTAACTTTGCTTCTTGAAAGGAAAGAAAATATAAGTGGGGAAGAATTTTTGAAAGAGCTGAATTGGCTGGTAAGCCTTTTGAAAAATAAAGTAAGTCCGGTTTTATTTAGCCAGGTAGAAGAAAATAAAATTGAAAATACAGACACGGCCGACCTGGTGCAGCCGCACCTGGTTTTCCTATTGGATAGATTATTACAATTTTCTTCAGTTAACCGGGATACGATTGAAAAAACAGATGTAGCTGCAGTTGTCGCAGGTAAAACAGGTATTCCGCTTGGGAAAATTCAATCGCAGGAAAAAGAGAAACTGATGAGTATGGATGAGTTGCTTAAAAAACGCGTAGTGGGACAGGACCATGCAATTAAAGCTATTTGTGAAGCCATACTTGAATCACGATCCGGGCTGAGCAAACCAGGGCAGCCGATAGGTTCATTTTTTTTCCTGGGGCCAACCGGCACGGGAAAAACAGAATTGGCAAAATCACTGGCCGAGCTTTTATTTAATGATGAAACCGCATTGATCCGGTTTGACATGAGCGAATTTAAAGAAGAGCATTCCGCTGCTTTATTGTACGGGGCCCCCCCGGGATATGTGGGCTATGAGGAAGGTGGAATGCTCGTAAATAAGATCCGCCAGAAACCTTATGCTGTAGTGCTTTTTGATGAAATAGAAAAAGCACATCCTTCAGTTTTCGATTTGTTTTTGCAAATCATGGACGAAGGGAAATTGCATGACCGGCTGGGTAAGGAAGGCGACTTTTCCAACTCTGTAATTTTATTTACCTCCAACATAGGAAGTGATTTCACAGTGGAAAGTTTTAACAGGAATGTGATACCCAAATCGACTGAACTCATGGAGATCATGAGTGAACATTTCCGTCCAGAATTTTTAGGGAGACTTACCGAAATTGTTCCCTTCTCCCCTATCACTGAAAAAATGGTGGTAAATATTTTTTCCATTCACTTAAAGCATTTGCTCAAAACCCTCCAGCTGCAGGGTATTGAGCTGATAGTAACCAATAAAGCAAGGGATTACCTGGCCAACTCGGGTTATTCTCCATTATATGGGGCGCGCCCGATACAGGGAGTTATCCGGTCGCAAATAAGAAAGCCGCTTTCGCGAATGATCATTGCCGGTGAATTGCAAAGAGGTGATACTATCACGCTTGATTTGGATGACAGTAAAAATATTGTCTGGAACAGGTAAGAACTTATATTAGGTTCCATTTGCGGCAAATATGGAATCATGATTCAGATCACATCATCTTCAAAATTCAGGTTTATGGACCGCGCATTACTCAACTCAGATTAATTTGGTATCGTTTCTGATTTAATGATGCCACCAGGGCTACATTAAATAAAAATAAATTAGTATTTTCAAAAAAAAAATCTAATATTGTTACCGAAAGGCTTTAACCTACGACTAATCTTCAGTAGTGCTTTCGAACTCAACATTTTTTTTACTAATGAATTGTCAGTAAGTTTTTAAAATACAAACTATACTTTCAATCTAATCTAAAACATTTATTATGTTCGACTATGGAATTGGCGGTCAGGAAGTACCCAAAGATGCCAGCGAAGCCATTGCTGACATACCGCAGAACCGCACATTAATGATTGAAAAATTAAGGTGTGATTTTTTTGGAATGAGATTTTTTTGAA
>JBDTWP010000103.1:0-17462 GCA_040006615.1 Ferruginibacter sp. | reverse complement strand
ACCTGCTGATTACAAATCAGCTGCTCTACCAACTGAGCTACTTCGGCTTAAATAATTCTAAAATCTGTGATTGACTCAATTTGAAAGCGAGTTCACATTGAGCATTATTGTGTTGAGCAATTTTCACATTTTCTACTTCGGCTTAATTTAAAGAACTATCCCTGGAATTTCCGGTTATCAGTTGGCACCCTTATTTTTGGGATGGCAAAGGTAGGTATATTTAGGTAATTCTAAATTTTTGGAAAAGATTTTTTTTTACTTAAAAAATATATGCATGCATAAGACTTAAAACTAGTAAAAAACCCCCGGTTTCCGGGGGTCTTTTTTATGCTGCGAGCATTTCTTTTTTTCGTTTTATTTGAATTATTACAGAATCCAGGGCTTCGTCAAAACTTTCTTCGAAAGATTTGGAAGAATGTTTCACAAAAATATCGCATTTTGGAATGTGGACCTGGATCTCAGCCACCTTGTCTTTGATAGTGTGTACCACATTATCCAATTTTAAAAATACATCTACTTTCGTAATCTTATCGTGGAACTGATAGAGTTTCGAAAGTTTTTTTTCTACATAGGATATCAACTTTGAATCTGCGTCAAAATGCACAGTTTGAATGTTTACGTTCATAACAATCTAATTTTTTATGAGTGAACAATTGTGTGAAAAAACGGGAAAGCTTAAAAGATCATAGGCTAAATAATTTAGGGTTTTTTAGTGGTTGTTTTAATACTACAAGTTAGTCATTACCTCTCTAAAATACAAAAAAAGAAAAGAGCCAATCTGGCCAAAAAATCCAGATTTTTTTGGTCAACGCCGCTTATTTAAGCCTTTGGATGTGCCCTTTTATAGACATCTTTTAGCTTTTCAATGGTATTATGCGTGTATATCTGTGTGGCAGCAAGGCTAGTATGTCCCAACAATTCTTTCACGGCATTCAGTTCTGCACCATTATTCATTAAATGGGTGGCAAAAGTGTGTCTTAGTGTATGGGGACTTTTTTTAACTATCGTTGTTACCAGGGTTAAATACTTTCGTACAACTAAATAAACGTATTTTGGATATAATTTATTTCCTTTTTTATTCACTAGTAAAAGTAAGCGGTCAAATTGGTCAAACTGGCTTCTTTTTCCATTCATGTAATTCTGTAAAAGATCCATTAATTTCTTACTAACCGGCAAAATCCTTTCCTTATTACCTTTCCCCAAGACTTTTATATTGCTGTTACTTTTATCAATTTGTGATTCCCGCAGGTTTACTAATTCCGCCTGCCTCATACCGGTATTATAAAAAAGCTCTAATATCAACCGATGCGTTTTGCCTTCCCAGTCATCAGGAAACCCGACATTATTAAATAAAGTGTTGATATCTTTTTCCTCAACAAATTGAGGTAAACGCTTTTTAAGCTTCAGGGAAATGATGGTTGCCATCGGGCTTGCTAACAATGATCCCTGTTTTAACTGGTATTTAAAGAAGGATTTCAGGGATGATATTTTACGGTTAAGAGATTTTGACTCCATCCCTGACTCCTTCAGGCCTGCAAGCCAACTCCTGACAAATGACGCATTGATGTCTCCAAGCGCCGTAGTGCCAAACTGCAATTCGATAAAATCAAAGAAACCGGAAAGATCATTTTGATAGGATATGATTGTATGCGGGGAATACCTTTTTTGAAATTTAAGGTAGTTTAGAAAGGATTGTATAAGCGATTGGTAACTTTGAGGCATAAAAAAACTGGTAACCAAAGTTACTTAGTAACTGGTTAACAGTCTAAAAATATTAAAATAGTAATAAAATGAACTATATGTCTATTTTACCACTTGCTATGTTCTGTTTGTAAACAGCTTTCAATACCTGTGTGCGACGTTTGATCGATGGTTTAGTGAAAGCCTGTCTTTCCCTTAGTTGTAATAAAACACGGCTTTTTTCGAATTTCTTCTTATACTTTTTTAAAGCCTTGTCAATGTTTTCGCAATCTTTGGAATCAATAATTAACATTTGATATACCTCCTCTGGTAGTTTTTTTAGAAGCGCAAAGATAGCAGAAATATTTAAAATTCAAAATTCAAGTATTAAAAAAAGTAGATTTGCGGCATGTTTACTGGCATTATTGAAGAAAAAGGGATAATAAGGGAGATTATTTCGTCCGGAACAAACAAAACATTTTGGATCAGTTCGCCTGTTTCCGATGAACTCTCCATTGATCAAAGCGTTGCTCACAATGGTGCCTGCCTTACAGTGGAAGAAATCGGCAATGGCCGGCACAGGATAACCGCTATTGAAGAGACCTTAAGAAAGACTACCCTGAACAGCTGGAAAATAAATTCAGTAGTTAATATTGAAAGGTGCCTTCAAATGAATGGCAGGTTAGACGGTCATATTGTGCAGGGGCATGTAGATGCACTTGCTACCTGTATCGGCCTGCTGGAGAAAAATGGAAGCCGGGAATATACGTTTCAATTTAATACAAAGTTTGCAGCGTTGATAGTTGAAAAAGGTTCCATTTCTATCGATGGTATCAGCCTTACCCTGTTTAACGTTTCGGACAATACGTTCCAGGTAGCTATCATACCCTATACATATGAACATACCAACATAAAGTATTTGGGATTAAAAGACGAAGTAAACATTGAATTTGATTTGATTGGCAAATATGTAAACCGCTTTCTGCAATTCAAATAATAGTAATCTTTAAGGTTAAGAATTGATACTTCATTTGCAATTATAAATATTGAAACCCGATCCACCGTGAGCCACCCACCTTTCCATTATATTCCGTTATGATATAAAGAAAAAGTGGTGGCCTTTATAATCTTCATTAGATTTCGTTTGCTTCAATAAATACAGTTTCCGCTTAATCAGGCGGAAGGGACGAACAATTCCCGGTTATCGCTAATGTTTTGTTATTAATCGCCTGAACAATGGCGCCATTACGTAACCGGATACTTGCTGATTGTGCATTGGCTGCACTTATAGTGCAATTGTATGCTGTGCCTGCCGGTATTATTACATGGGTTAAACTGGTGGGAACCTTTCCAGTGTTCCAGTTTCCTCCCGTATGCCAGTCGGCACTGATGGCTCCTGTCCAGGTGGCTTCTTCTATGACCAGTTTGGCAAAGGCCGTATCGGTACATCCGGCGGCGTTGGTTACTACCAGCTTGTATGTGCCGGTTGGTGCAACAGTGGGGATGGGGGTATCCCATAAAGCCGTTAGACCGGTCGTATTGAAAAGCGATAAAAGGTTTGTAATGTCTCCAACACAATTTTGAAATACCGTTGTATCCGGCCCTATTGATGGTCTGTCTGTATTGGATACTTTTACCTCCAGGGGTGCGCTTACGCCTGAAAATCCATTGGACGTAAAAACGGTAACGGTATAAATCCCGGGTGTGCTTACCGGAAGTATTTGGTTGTTTCCGCCCCCCGTCCATAAATATGCATATACCGGTTGCCCGTCTATAGAATCTTTTGTAGTTAAGGTTAATGAACCTCCATTACAAATAGTGGTTGACCCGCTTGCCAGAATAATGGGAGAAGTATGGTCATCATTTTTAATCGTATCTGTTTTTGAAATAGAATTACCCAGTAAATAATCTCCTCCTTCAGCAAGTGAAATGGTGATTGTTTCATCCAGTTCAAATAATGCATCGCCAACCGGACGGATCTTTAAAACAGCCTGGGAGAAGTTTTTTAAGATTTCAATAGTGCCCTGTGCACCATTGAAGCTGGTAGTTAAGGGTTGATTAACACTATAAGAAACGGTATAGTCGTTATTATAGGTGGCGGTGCCGCTAATGGTATAGTTGATTAAAATATTATTCGTTGCAGGTGATGCCAAAACGAACCGAACTTCCATAGAATCATTTGAATTTTCAAAAACAGCAGGTTTAACCAGGGAAAGATTTAATGCAGTAGGCCCGGTACCTGTGACGGAGGTGCCGATGGAAAACCAGGAACTGTCTGGCCTGACTTTTATATTGCCATAAACATCCGAGATGTTACTGACAATCACACGCATATTTTCGCCCTCCAATGAAGTTATATTGCTTAATGGGGTAATAACAATTTTATTTTGGAAGCCGCTAACCTGTACCGGAATAATGCTGTTGTCAGACATTTTACGCATTTCAACCATATTATTATTCAGATTGCGGTTGTCAATGTTTTCTGAATAGCTAAATGAAATTATGTTACCGGTTACATACTTATCATTTGTAGGTTCGGGGATTCCAAAAAGCGAAGGAGCTTCACGGTCGATGGTCCCTGAAACCCGTGTCGAATAGACGGTACCGCTGTTGCAAATTAATTTAAGACGGATGTCATAACGACCATTTGCAAGGCCCGATACATCCCAGTTTACAATTGTACTGTTGGGATCGGTTATAAAATTTTGAAAGATCGTTGAGTCTGTTACCCAGTTGCTGGTACCGGCAGGTGCATATTCCAGCGAAACCGATTGCAGGTTATTCAAAGTATATCCATTAAACTGTACAGGTAAAATATTATCGCTGCCTAAATTAACGATCCAATTGTTTGCAGGAGTTGCCAATGTAACGTTACTACAGGGACTTAGAAAATATGCCGATATTGTATTGGATTTGCTTACACTTTCATCGCAGGCGTCGGTAAGTACAAATTGCAATCCTTCATAAGAGTAAACCGAACTTGCCCCACTCTTTTTTACTGATACCGTCACTAGCTGGTCGCCGAGATAAGGAATCGTATACGATCTTGGGTTTACTGCCGGGGTGCCACCAATCGTTACAATGGCTCCATGAGGGTTACTGCCATCTACAAGGGATAACTTGTAGGCCCTTGGTTCATTGCTTTCACTGATATTGCCTAAATGAAGTTGAAAAAGCGCCTCGCCATTATCAGCAATGCCGGATATTACCGGTTGGGGTATCAACAACTGGCACGCATCCCTTTTTTGTGCTACGGGTTCGGGCGGGCAGCTGGCTGTTCCTGCAACCAACACAAATACAGGCGTATTATACACCGGATCTTTTTTAACATCTATAGAAAAATAATCACCGTCATCATCATCATCAATGGTATAGCCGGTGGTAGTTTGTGCAGTAACCGTATTGGTAGTGCTGGATCCTGTTTCTGTCTTAAAGCCAATATTAACACCCCCGCTAACTCCGGAACCCGCAATCTCAAATCCAAGTTGAATAGCTATCGCCTCGTTAATTTCAAGGTTAAACTCAATCGTATTCGACCTGGTAGAACTGGTTGAAGTAGTAGATGTTATTGGCCCAATTGTACCATCGAATGAAATATTTTTATCAAAAGTGGCCCTGGCCTTATTTTGGGCGTTATTGTTGACCGCCTGTTGCCAAACGCTGATTTGATTGTTGTATTTATCCTTTTCAGCACCCGTTGAGTTGGCGGCAATATTTAGTAAACCCGGTATTACACTGTTTACAATATGGTCTTCAGAATAGGCATAGGTGGTTGCAAAACCGCTATCGGCAACTGCGAGTTTGTTTTCAATACCTAATGTGCATGGGCCTGTATATTTTAACTCGTGCCCAATAGAATATAACAGGTTTAAGGCAGCACCAATATACACATCGCCGGCATTACCGGTGATGGTACTGTTACCAGCAGTGGAATAATACTGGCTGTTGGTAGTACTGATAATCGCTTCAGTAGCATTGTTAACGGTAGCTGATACACCCAGGCTTGCATTGATAGAACCCCACACTGATGACTCAATTGATATACCAAATCCCTGTATTAAAGCAACGCCTATTTTTACTTCCAGCCAGCCACCGATGTTGGTATTGTCGGAAGCAAAAAACCGCATAGCTGATTCTGTGGTATGATCAGCCTGCCAAAAGCTAAAACTATTATCTCCAGGGGGGTCGTGCAGTATGAGCAGGGGAATTTGCGGCGATACGGTTGTGAAAGTACCCGGGTCGGTTTTAATACCGGTAACCACCACATTCCTGGTAATGGGAACAGCAATACGCCCATATTTATCGGTATAAGTAAGATTAAAGTATTTCATATAAGGACTAATAATATTTGGCGAACCTCCTGAAATGGTTACCGTATCAGAACCATTTGCCTGGCTAAAATTCAAAGTTTGATTTACATCATCCCCGTGAACATTGGTAATTAATTTTATCTTATTTGTGTCAGTAGCAATTTTGCAGGCATGCGATATATCTCCTTCAAATACATTTATTATAAATGTTCTTGGGATATTTTGTTTAAACAGGGTATAGCTGCCAAATCCCGGTATGGAGCAGGTGGTATCGTTCAAATTAGCTATTTGCAGTATCGGCGGCCTGTGATAAATTAAATTGAGTGTTGCGTCTGCCGTATCAATACTACTGATCAATGAATCTTTAGCGGTGGTATTGAAAAATGTAAGAAGGTCATTAACTGTAATGTCATTTCCCAAATTGGCTGGTGTAAAAGACATCACCTGGACCTTGTATTTTCTGGCAGGCAGCGAAATACTGTAAGAACCATCTGCCAGGGTAGTAACCTGCTTTTTAAATTTTGGTCCGGAACTTCCGGTTACCGTATCGGTAAATTCAAGCGTAGCAATACCAATATTTTCATTACAGCCTGCTCTAAAAACGCCTGAAATGACATGTGTTGCAATGTCGTTAAAATTAAGATCGGCCACATCGTCGTTAACAATGATCACGGTAGTATTTGCAGGGGTAAAACTGTGGTTCAGGTAGGAAGGAACAAAATTATAGGTTCCGGGATCAGTTAAATTTATACCGTATTTGCCAAACCCGTTTGAGCCGGTTAATGAAATATATGAGATAATGGTATTCAATTTGGTAGCTGTAATTTTTATGCCATTGATGCTGTCTGCAGTAAAACCGGGAACGCAATCGCCGCAGGTCTGTGTTACCACGCCGCTAACGCTATACACCGTGTTATCTGTAAAATTATTGCCGGAACTGGTTGGGTTGGTATTTGATAAAGTTGCTGTAGATGAAACAGGGGTAAAATTATGATTTGTTTTTGAAGGGGTATTGGTAAATACAACAGCATTAGGGTCGCCATTGTTTAAATCGCCATAAAAGATATTAGGTATGGTATAATTACCCGACCCATCAGTGGTGGTAGTATATGTTTTACTTATTGAACTGCCTTTTAATGCAATTGTTTTTTGAACAGTAATTGAAATATCCGAAACACCGGTGGCATTCGTACTTGTTACTCTACCTGATATAGTGCCGTTTAATAAACTATTAGCCTGGCTGAATACCTTTATTTGAACCGGATCGGTCCAATTGCCAAACTGGCCTGCCGCTATACAGGCATTGTTGCCTCGCCGGTACCAGGTAGTAGCTTGTAAATTGTCCTGGTCAAAACGGTAAGCGGGTAATGTTTCTGCTGTTTTGGCCGCTGTGCCCCAACTTGTGCCGTTAAGGCTTTCCTGCCAGGTAAACGCGAGGCCGCTTATAAATGCGGGACTGCTAATATTGGTTATGCTGTCTGGTACCATTTCCGGCGGATAGGCTACTGTATGCCCATTGCCAATTATCCCTGAACCCGCATTGCAGGTGAATGTTAAAATTACCTGCCCCTTACCACCGAATGGACCTGGAAACCCCCAGTTAGCGGCACCCCCGCCTCCAGGGAATCCGCCTAAGCCGGGATAGTCATATGCTCCCGAACCACCGCCGCATTGTCCGGTACCCCCTCCGGATGCAGAACCATTGGCACCTGCCCCGCATGTGTTGCCGGCAGCACCACCTCCCGCCGTGGAAAAATAATCCGCTGTTGGGAGGCCGTTTCCTCCCGGGTATGAGGCCTCAACATAATTACCCGAGCTTGCGGGCGCGCCTGTAATAAGTGTTCCACCAGCGACACTGACAATTGGATTGCTGCCAACTGATCCAAAACTGCTGGCTCCGCCATTAGGAATTCCGCCACCACCTACTATTATATTGTACGTTGCGCCCCCCTGTACAGGAATTGATGTGGTTTGTAAAAATGCACCGCCGCCGCCGGATGCAAAAGCGGACTGATAAAGGTCACCTCCACCACCTCCACCCCATAATTTCAATGTTACGCTTGTTACGCCCACCGGGCAAATCCATGTGGTCGTGCCCGGAGTGCTGTACGTTACTACTGTTTGACCGAATATGCTACCGGCAAAGCACATTAAAAAAATTGCATAAAAAATGTATAAATATCTTTTCATTTGAAAATGTTTAGAAGTATATAAAAACTTAAACTTTTTAAAAATCCGTTTATGAAAGAAAGCTGACGTTTACATATTGTAATACCACACGGCACCTAGTTAAAGGCGTCCTGTAAATTGAATAATAGTAGCTTCCTAATCACAATTGGAAATATCTGTTTCAAGGATTCTATTCCATTGAAAGATGGGTATTCCTTTGTTGTATTTGCTGGTCAAAAAAAGGCAGGCTTCATTTTGGCTTAAATTTTCCGCAGATGAATCATTTTACAAACAGCAGGTTAATTGAAATTGGATACTTTAAAAAAATTATGACAAAGGAACTGGCACCCAGGATACAGGGTCAACAAGTTCAGTTTTCTATTTGGTGCCGGAATTGGAATGGAATGTAATTAAAATAAATGACATATAGAAATTATTCTAAATTGAAAGTTATTTGGTACCAGGTCATCGCCATTAAATTAAAAAATAAGCAACCTTACCGATAATTATTTTATCTTTTAGATATAATTCATCCGCTAACTATTATTTTTAAACTTTAAAAAAGTCATAACGATTTGGATATACCAACATTCAGACTTCAATTCATTCAGAAATAAGCGGGCTATAAATACTACCATCCGGCATGCTAAAAAAAATTACTTCAAACCCTTTTTTTGTATTCCCAGTTCTGACCTGTATTTTCTTTTGGCCAATCAGTATGCAAATTTTTACATTTAAGAATGATGCTTTAACTTATTACTATCCTGTAAGGACGCTCATTAGCGATGCATTGAATAATTATGAATTACCCTTGTGGACACCTTTTATTAATATGGGTTATCCTTTACATGCCGATATGCAAAGCGGTGCATGGAGCCCGGTAATATGGATCATAGGTTTTTTAACAAATTACAGCCTTGCCGCTTTTCACTATGAATTGTTGTTTTACCTGGCATTGGGTGGCATTGGATTTTATTATTTATGCAGGGAACACGGATGGAATAAGTACGCGGCTTTTATTACCGGATTTGCCTATGAATTTAGCGGACCTGTTATTGATAGTATGCAGTTTACAACCTGCATTAGCTCCGCCTGCTATATTCCCTTTGTTTTTCTTTTCCTAATTGCTAATCTGATTTCCTTTTCCCCAGGCGTTTACTCCAGCATAAACAACCGGTAGTAAATGCTTTACTCACTGCATTGTTTTTATATTTAGTTTTCACGGGCGGGTACCCGGCATTTTTTATCATTACACTTTACCTGTTGGTTGCTTTATCACTTTTTGCTTTTTTTTCTTCTACCCATAAAAAAGAGTTTGTAAGAAAATTAGTCATTCCGTTCGGGCTACTTTCAGGGGTATTTATTTTGCTTAGTCTACCAGCTATAATTTCTTTTGTAAATCATCTGCAATATATAGACCGGGGCAAAAAACAAGGGCTGGACTTTGTGCTGGAAAACTCTATGCCCCCGGCCTGCATGTTTTCCCTAATTAGCCCGTTCAGCACTACTGCTCCATCACCCTTTTTTAATACTGATATTTTAATGCGCAATATTTATACAGGTATTGTTCCCCTTGTGTTTTTGATCAACGGATTGCTTGATAAAGCTATCAGAAAAAATAAAGAGCTAAGGTTCTTTCTCCTGACCGCGTTTATATTATTTGGATTAGCCTGGGGAAGTCATTTTTTTTTAAGACAATTTGTCTATTATACCTTGCCTTTGATGGATACGTTTCGCCATCCTGCATTATTCCGTTTTTTTGGTGTTATTTTCTTTTTACTGTCAGCAGGATTTTCGATCAATGAATGGAGTAAAAAAACCAGCAAAATTGGTCAAATAAGAAAAATAATTACGACAATTCTTATTATTGTTTTTTTAATAAGCTTATTTATTATTTTATTTCCCGCCGCCAAACTGGTACCTGCAAATTTTACTATGAGCCAGTTGAAGAACCTGGTCCCTTCGCTTAATTTTCAGCAACGTTTTTTAATACAGTTCCCCTTTATTACCGGGACGGTATGTATTTTTTATTTTGTCGTATCTAAAACAAAAAAACTTTTTTTTATCGGATTGCTTTCAATAACCGATTTATTTTTTGCCACGCAGTTGAATATGCCAATCACCATTATCGGTGCAAGAAGTTTCACAGCAACTGAGCTTCTTATCAATAGAAATCCGGCCAGATTTCCATTACCAGTCAATACAACCATTGAACAGAATGCCTCGCATTCTATTGACAGCACAAATACCATTGGAAGTGTATTGCCGTTTGAAAAAAGTATCGGAAGAAATGATTATTATATTACCCCCGGTAATTTATCCCTTCAGGAAACGTTTTACGAATCATCCATTAAAGACCAGGTTTTTAAAAACAAGCTGCTATATTTTGCAGATACCATTTTGAGGGCCGGTTCTGATCTCAATCCAAAGGAGCTGAAACATTACTCATTTGCCATCATTCCCCCGATGGCAAATTCAGTTACAGGAACACATTTTAGTACCGATACAATAATGATAAAAAAATTATCAGCCAACACCCTTCAATGCACAACAGAAACTACTACGCCACGCTTACTGATATGTCTTCAAAACATTTACCCAGGATGGAAAGTATTTATTGACGGAAATGAAACAACAATATTGACGGCAAATATAAGTTTTATGGGTGTAAATATACCTGCCGGAAAACATGCCATATTATTTAGCTATCACCCCGCATGGATCATTTGCGCATGGTATATTTCCTTATTTACATTGATATGCACCGGTATTTTTCTATTTCGAAATATCCTTAGAAGCAGGTTTCTTTTGAATTAGCATCATCAAAGAAACACCAAAGGGGAATTTTACCGATCTTAATAAATAAAGTTCTATCCCAAATACCACCTTTAATACATTATTTAAGATAATATTTGTTTTGAAATAATTGAAATCCGAATTATGCTGCTGCCGGTTATTTTTAAAAAGGGGTTGTATTTTTCTAAATAACAAGACAGGAATAAAGAGGATCGTATTGAAGTAAGATGAATATTGGATGGTAGCCCGCTGACCATCAATTAAATTTTGCAAATGCTTTCTTGTGTACCTGCGCTTATGGCCGTTTACCACATCGTGATTTCCCCAGAGGGTTTGAAAAGCCGGCACTGTAATACAAATGTTACCCCCGGGTTTACATACCCTTACTAACTCTTCTACAGCCTGCTGATCATTTTCCACGTGCTCAATAACATCAAATGCACAAACCAGGTCGACACTATCATCATCCAGCGGGATATCAGTAATGGAGGCATTTATCGCCTTCAAATTCCGGTTTATTAAGCAGTCTAAAAACAATGGATCATTTTCTAATGAAACGACATCGCCCAAAGAGGCTAACCATTTGGAAGACGCTCCTGCTGCTGCACCCACATTCAAAATTTTTAACCCGCCTGGGTGAAGCGGGGGAGTAAATTTTCTTAAAGTCTGTAAAATGATCTTCTGCCGGATGATAAACCACCAATGGTTGTTTTCTAATTGGTCATATTGCTGTACATACATTTTATCCATCTGCCGGTTTGCCATTTATGATCCTTGATTTTACAATGAAGAGAGGGCGTTGCTTTACCTGGAAAAAAATACGTACCACGTATTGTCCAATAATCCCCAGGGAGAGTAATTGTACTCCACTGAATAAAACAATGGCGAAAATTAATGCTGTAAAACCTTCCGGAACCGTACCGTAGATCAATTTTTTATACACCGTTATACCAAGGTAAACAAGAGAAAAGCCAATAGAAACAATTCCTGTGGTAACAATAAAACGAATGGGGAGCTCGCTAAAATTAAATATCCCGTTAAACGCAAGTTTAAACAAGGCCAGGAGATTATATTTTGACGTTCCATGTATTCTTTCATCGCGCTCATATTCAATGCCCGCCTGCTTATAGCCTACCCAACTCCTCAGGCCCCTTATATACCTGCTTTCCTCGGGTAAACTGTTCATAATTTTTACAATTCGTTTTGTTATCAAAGAAAAATCACCGGCATCAAGCGGCATGTTAATACTTGCAAAACGATGCTGCAACCTGTAATAAATCTTATAGCAAATCCTCTTAAGAAAACCTTCTTTCCTGTTTTTGCGGATGCCGTAAACCACATCATATCCTTCTTTTAGTTTTTGTAAAAAAGAAGGCAAAAGTTCGGGTGGATCCTGCAGGTCGCCATCAATGATAAACACGGCATCAGCATTCGTATGGTCCGTTTCCTGCAGGCCCGCTGTTAGCGCCTGGGCGTGCCCAAAATTTCTTGACAAAAAAAGCGCAGAATAATTTTCTTTCCCTTCAATATTTTTCTCCAGCAGAACTGCGGTATTGTCTTTGCTTCCATCATCAATAAACAATACGCTTATTTTTTCTGCAGATTGATCAATTAACTTATCAAGTCGTTCTATCAACCGGATTATTCCACGTTCTTCGTTGTAGAGAGGAACAAGTATGGTTATATTCTGAATGGAAGACATTTAATAAATATGCGGGAAAATAATATTACCAGGCAATTTTGAGTGTAATATTAATGAAAGGTATTGTACCCTGTTTAAAATATCAATAAAGATTATTTGGCCCTTTGTCATTTTGTATTTAATTAATACATTTTGAGCCAAACTTTAATATTTAATAATACTGTGATGGTTGATAATTATTCTCTACCAGAGTAACTAAGGGGTGGGTTTGGGGACATTAGAAATTGTATGACATGTTGACATACTTACAGGAATGTGGTAGAAAAAGAAAACGGTTGTTAAGAACCTGGTGACAGGGAGGTAAAAATCAATAAGTAAAAGGAGTTCATTATTAACAGGCTGCCCGAATGGCAGGCTGCGATGGGCATAACTGGGGGCGATTGTGTGAACTCCCGTCGCTGTTTTGAATGGAATGATCTATATGATTTTCCGACTGGATTTTTTCCATTAGCAGGAATTAAATATTGCTTTTTAATGTCCATAGTACAAAATTCCCTAATCTTACATAATGTTACTACCGGTAGCCAGATAAATCTAAAGTTTATAAACGGGTATGCTTTTTAACTCCTTTGAATTTATTATTTTCTTTCCGCTTTGCACTATTCTGTACTTTTTAGTACCCCATAAATTCAGGTGGTTGCATCTTTTAATAGCCAGTTGCATTTTTTACGCGGCATTTATTCCTGCCTATTTGCTGGTCCTGTTTCTTCTTATTGTTATTGACTATACGGCAGGACTGCTTATTGAAAGAAATCCGAACAGGAAATTTTTTCTTATAATAAGTATTGTCGCCAATCTCACAATGCTGGGATTGTTTAAATACTATGATTTCTTCATAACCAACATTAATCAGCTAAGCGGTTCGCATTTTATTCTTTTAAAATGGATATTGCCCATTGGCCTTTCATTCCATACATTTCAATCATTAAGCTATACAATTGAGGTATACCTGGGGAGGCAAAAAGCCATCAGGCATGCGGGATACTATGCATTGTATGTTATGTTTTATCCTCAACTGGTGGCGGGCCCGATCGAGCGTCCCCAGGCACTTCTTCCACAGCTTTTCAAACAACAGAAATTCTCTTCACAGAAAATATATGAAGGCCTCAGGCTGATGGCCTGGGGATTTTTTAAAAAGCTGGTCATTGCAGACCGGATCGGGCAATATGCCGATGAAATTTTTAAACACCCGGAAAATGCCGGGACCTTACAGGTCTGGTTGGGCGTTTTTTTCTTTAGTATTCAGATTTATGCTGATTTTTCAGGATATTCGGATATCGCGATCGGTGCGGCGCGATGCATGGGTATCGACCTCAGCATCAATTTCAACCGGCCTTACCAGTCAACAAATATCAGGCAATTCTGGAGGTGCTGGCATATCTCACTTTCAAGCTGGTTCAGGGATTATGTCTATATTCCTTTAGGAGGCAACAGGAAAGGAAGGCTTAGAAAAAATATAAACCTATTAATAACATTCATCCTTAGCGCCTTGTGGCATGGAGCCGGCTGGACTTATATTGTGTGGGGATTTTTACATGGTGGCTTTACTTTAATCTATGATGGCTTTAAAAGATACGCTGCATTCGTAAGGATACCCAATATTATAGGATGGCTGATCACCTGCATTTGTGTAGGTTTTGCCTGGATCTTTTTCAGGGCTTCATCTTTAAACAATGCCATGGAGATCATATCCCAAAGCGTGAATATACATGCTATTTCGTTTAAGAATATAGCGGTAATACCTGGCGCCGAAATTCAATCCGGCAATTTTACTTTGGCATTCTCCTTTTGCATGATGGCATATATGTTTGTAATTGAAAAATTTACAACTCCCAAATTATTAGACCCAGGCCTTAAAAAAATAACAGATATCTGCATATTTTCGAGTGCGGTTTTGCTGATCATATTTTTCGGTGTATTTCAAAAATCCAGTTTTATTTATTTTCAATTTTAATGATGTATATAAAGAGACTATTCATTATTTCTATCATTACTTACCTGGTAGCAGCAGCGACTGGCCGGCTGTTTGATCATTTATACAAAAAAAGATGGTCAACCATGTTCTTTGAAACTACGGACAACTTAATAAAGGGCAGCGGTAAATATGATATTATATTCATTGGTAACTCAAGGGTGCATTTTGGCATTAATCCTTATTATATTGATTCTATCACAAAGTTTAACAGCTTTAACTTTGGCACCGGTGGTGCGGATGCGCAAGACATCATGTTAACTTCCACTCTGTATTTACAGCAACACCCGGCACCAAAACTGACAATCATATCATTGGATGGGGGCGCCCTTGCGAAAAATGAAATCTTTAAAGTACGTTACCAGTACTTGTTTTACCTGGAGAATGACACGATCAATAAATACATGAAACAGGCTGGTTTTGTAACTCCACTGATTAAAGTTTTTCCTTTTATAAAGTATAGTTTCTTTGATGAATACAACCGTACTTCTTTGTTTATAAGAGGAAAACAATACCCGGTATTCGATCATAATATCTACAAGGGGTTTTTAAATATCGATCAGCATACCGGCACCATGTCGGCGGGTGTTTATAATACAAAAACCGATCTTCCCGAATTGTCGGAAACTGCAATAATATATCTAAAACGAGCGGTGTTTACCCTACAGCAAGCCGGGAGTATGGTTGTATTTGTGTCACCACCTGAAAAAACTAATTCCGGCAGCAGGGGATCGGCCTTTAATGTGATGGCCGATTCAATTTTTAATAGCATTGCGAGGGAATTTCATTTAAGGTACCTTCATTTTGAAAACGCTGCTTCATTTAAGGATGAATATTTTGTGGATGATATCCATTTAAATGAACCTGGCTCGAGGATCTATTCCCTGCAACTGGCGGATTCTATCAAAGGCATGGATCCATTTACAAAATAACCACTGTATTAATTCAGGTTGACTTCAGTTTTGCGAAGGAAACCAGGTTATTAGCGGGACCCCAATCAATTCCCACAATGATCTCTTTCCGGTTGCATTGCATTATTCAGGCTGTTCCATTAGCACATTTACACATTATTAATAGTTCCTCAGTTTCATTTCCACTCTCCTGTTTTTGGAACGACCTGCTGCTGTTTTGTTATCAGCAATAGGTTTGTCAATACCAAATCCGGTAGCAACCATGCGGCTTTGGTCGATGCCCTTGCTTACGAGGTAGGTCTTCACAGCATTAGCTCTTGCTTCAGACAAAACCTGGTTTTTTTCAGGAGTTCCGGTAATGTCTGTATGGCCATCAATATCAATTTTATAACCAGGGTTTTCATTTAAGATTCCGGCCACATTATTCAACGCTGTATTGGACTTTGCCAGTAGTTTAGCACTGCCGGTTGCAAAGAAAATATTCCCGGCCGCTTTGTTTATCTTTTCAACCATTGCGGTTTCAATTACGGGGCAGCCAAAATTACTTGTCGGGCCCGCTTCGGAAGGACATTTGTCTTCTTCATCATTTACACCGTCCTTATCAGTATCAGGCACCGGGCATCCCTGGTAACGGGCTACTCCGGGTACATTCACACATTTATCATTTTCGTCATTAATTCCATCTTTATCAGTATCGGGTATAGGACATCCCTGGTATTTAGCCAAACCTGCCATATCAGGACATTTATCTTCGGTATCTGCTATACCGTCGCCATCCTTATCAGGGCAGCCCTGCAAAGAAGCGGGTCCCGGTGAATCCGGACATTTATCATTTTCATCTAAAACGCCGTCGTTATCCCTATCTTTTGGTATTTCAACAGGAGGTGGGGGAAGGGGCTCAATTTCCACAACTTTCCGCTTTGCAATATTGCCTGCAAACCCTATGCTATAGTATAAATGATATGCAGCATTTTCAGTAACGGGTATCCGATAATGAGAATTTATTAAAACAAAGGACTCTTCAAAAAGATTAATCTGCAAACCAAGCCCTGCCGGAATAAACGCGCCATAATATCCACCGAATTTTGAGATTCCGGCACCCAAAGAAAGATATGGTGAAACCCAGTATTTATCGGTAATCAATTTCAGATTGGCGATAGCTGTTGCATCCAATAACAATTTTGTAGAACTAGAGATGGGTTTATTGGGTACGGGGTAGTCCAGGAAAGAGCCTGAAATTGTAGCAACAAAATCAACATGGTTACTCAGGCCCTCCATATAACTCACGGCCATACCGGAAGTCATTCGGCTGGTTTTTGACCAGTTTTTGGCTCTTATTACACTTGCTAAGCCATCATTTCTCAATTCCGCGGCAGTTTTGAAATCATTAAAAAAGAAATGAATACCCAAAGATGGTAGCTTTTTATACTCATTTTGAGCAAAAGAATTTATAAATAAGCCAAAAGCCAAAAACGATAGAATTAATTTCTTCATAATAAGGTTAGTTTTCTTGAATTAAACAAAAGTAATTGCTTCATGCCAAATCTTAAAATTATTCAAACATAATTTATTAATAAGATATATTGCGATCATAAGACAATATTTTAATCTATTTTACTGCAAAATAATCTTTTATCCCGGCTTTTTCTTACCAATCACTTCCACTTTAACCCTTACCAGCCCTGAAGCTGTATATCCCAGTTTTTTAGCAGCAGCCCTGGAGAGATCCGCGATGCGACGCATTTTGGTATGCAACCTGTCATTCACTTTAACAACAACCGAATTACCGTTACGCACATTAGTAACTTTTATCCAGGTACCAAAGGGCAACATATTACATGCACAGGTTAACTTTCGCTGGCTGAAAATTTCACCACTCGCGGTTAGGCGACCATTGAATCTGTCGGCGTAAAAACTAGCCA
>JBDTWP010000102.1:0-17633 GCA_040006615.1 Ferruginibacter sp. | reverse complement strand
CAATCATATAAACAAATACATCTGCACTTAATTTCACTCCTTTGTAAGTTCCATCCCATCCAAATGCGGGGTCATTGGCATTAAAGCTGCTTTTTTCAAATACGATCTCACCCCACCGATTGAATATGCGAAGTGTTTTTATCTTAAACAATCCGGTTCCTCTTGGATAAAAGTTGTCATTGGCACCATCTCCATTCGGCGAAAAAGTATTTGGTATATATACATTGACCCCATTACATATTACATACACGGTTGCCTTATCTCTTGCCATGCAGCCACCTTTGTTTTTTACTTCTGCAGTGTATTCAGTGGTCTGGTTGGGTTTTACGGAAATAGCAGGATAGGTGTTTCGGAATATGCTGCCTGTAGGTGACCAAATCACTTCAGAAACGTCGGAGGAAATTGCCGGCACCAGGTCTATTGATTTTCCTATGTTTATTGTTTTATCATCTCCTGCATTTACAGCAGGTATCGGGAATACTTTTACGAAAACATAGCCGGTGTCACTAAAACAGCCAAGGTTATCAGTGCCTACGACGCGATAGGTAATTGTGGTATCAGGGTTTCCAACAGGTGATGCAATATTACTGTTGTTAAGACCTGTGGATGGTGACCATTGAAACCTGTCTGTTCCGGTAGCAAGCAGCCTCAGCGTTTGTCCTTTACACAATGTATCGGTTGCACTGTATTTAATTTTGAAGGGGTATTGCACTTTTACTAAAAGTGAGTCAACTGCACTACAACCCTCCAGGCTTGTACCTTTTACAATATATTTTCTCGCGGAATCTGGTGTTGCTACAGGATTCGCACAATTTGTACAGCTTAAGCCGGCCGATGGGCTCCATTTATAATTAGCCGTACCTGTTGCCTGTAGAGTAACCCCGATTCGATGACAGATAGTAGTATCCCTGCCCGCATTTACGGCAGGTATAATGTATGCTTCGATGATTTTATTTGCCGTGTCTTTGCAGCCACTGCTATTGGTGACTACTACTGCAGGGTTATACACTCCTGCCACATTGTAATTTTGAATGGCAGGATTTTGAATTGATGACGCATCGCCATTCCCAAATATCCAGGTCCAGGTTAGCCTGGACGTATCAGGTACTGCTACGATTCCGTGAAAGGTTACCGCAAGCGGAGTACATCCATTTTGTGTACTTGTTATATTAATTTGAGGCGATGCAACTACTTTTACTGGTATGGGTGATACAAACGAATCCACACAGCCATTTAGTGTGTGAACGATTAGTCCCGGATAATATATACCTGTGGCTGTATACATATGTTGGGGATTTTGCAAGGTTGAAGTACCGCCGTCTCCCAGAGACCAATTATAGCCAGTAATAATATCATTACTTACAGTCGAATTGAGAAAGGATACGTTTCCCCGGTCACAAATCAGCATCTCTAAAAAATTGAATTTTGCAGTAACCCCATTTACAATGATGGTATCTTTTCCCGTGATGGGAACCTGGCATCCGTTTGCATCTACCAGGATCATTTTAGGCAGGAACATCCCGGGGTTTGTATAGTTATGAGAAATGACTGAATCTGTTGTACTAACCGTAGTCCCATCATTAAAATCCCAGATGAATGAAATTCTATCCCGTGTACTGGCAATAAAGTTTGATTTAAGCGGGTCGCATCCTGTCGCGGGGTCATAAATGAAAGTGCCTCTAGGGCCTCTCAGCACAATATTATGTTTCATTGTATCCGTGCATCCACCCTCCCCTGTTACGGTTAGTGTGACCGTATAGGTGCCCGGGTAATTGTAAAAATGCGAAGGATTAAATATGGAAGCAGAAGTGCCATCTCCAAAATCCCAATTTTGTTTAATAGTTTGAACTGATTGGTTATTAAACTGCACAATTAGCGGTGGGCAAATACTAAATGAATCACTCATCGTAAAATTCGCCACCGGGGTGATTATTGAAATGAGAGCCGGCCTGGTAACAGAATCCATACAGCCATATTGGTCCCTGATAAAAAGTTTTACAGAATAAATGCCATCTGTCAGATAGTTATGTGCCGGATTTTGCGCAACAGAAGTTTTGCCATCTCCAAAATTCCAAAGCCAGCTCAGGCCCGGTCCTGCCGATTGGTTGGTAAACACAACCTGTTTGGACGGACAGGTAACCGTATCTGGCGTAGTAAATTTTGCTTCCGGTTTTGAAATGATCAATGCCGTAGCAATTTTAATACTATCGGCGCATCCTTTACTGTCAGTTACTTTTAAAATAACCATGTAGGCGCCCGGAGTTGTATAATTATGTTGAAAGGGTGGCGTTGATAAAATCTCCGTGTTCCCATCTCCATAATTCCAGGACCAGGTTTGGATTGGGTGTTCATTATCTCCTGCAGAGGCGTCATTAAAGGTGACCATGTTATTTAAACAGCTTCCGGGTACGGAAGGAACAAACTTTGCCGTTGGTCCATCTATCCTAATATAAGAAGTTTTGGTCATTGTGTCCTTACAGCCCAATATGTCAGTAATGATCAATCGAACAGTATAGTTTCCCGACGCAGTATACAAATGTGTTGCAGTATTGGTTGTTGTGGAGTTACTGGTGGTTCCATCCCCAAAATTCCATTCGAATGCCTTCACGGTAGTTATACTATCGTTGTTTGTAAAAATGATATTACTTCCTTTACAAATGATAGTATCTGAAGCAAAAAACGATGCATTGGCATTCACTACCTGTATTGTTTTCACGGTAGTAAAATCACAGCCTGAAGTACGATTTCGCACAAATAGCGAAACAATGTATGTTCCGGGCTGTGAATAGGCATGTTCCGGGCTAAACAGCGTTGATGTATTACCATCTCCAAAATCCCAGGCCCATTCATCGGCACCTTTGGACTGGTTAGTAAAGACTCTTTCCAAAGGCCTGTTGCAATCGAATGATTCGATAAACCTTGCAATGGGGGGATTAATATGAATATAATCCCCGTAGTTGACCGTATCCGGGCAACCTGTGTTCCATACTATAAGTTGTACATTAAAGTAGCCTGTATCGAAGTAGGTATGCCGGGGGTTTTGCGTGGCAGAAGTTGAACCATCACCAAAATCCCATAACCATTTTGAAACGTTGCCGGTACTTTCGTCGATGAAATTAATGGAGGTTCTGGCACAGGTATTTCTAGGTGTAGCACTAAAGACTGCTACGGGCCTGCTGGTTGCAATGATGCCTCTTGCCAGGGTGGCTGTATCAGCGCAGCCCCCCGCGGTAGTAATAATAACATTAACTGCGTATATTCCCGGAGATGAATAGGAGTGGGTTGGTGTTGGGTTTACTGAGGTGGATCCATCACCAAAATCCCATAAATAAGTTATTACCGGACTAAGAGAAGTAGTAGTACTCGCGAAATATTTTGTAAAGGGTACGCATCCGCTATCGGGTAAATTATTAAAAACCACATTTGGTTTAATGATGTGGATATAATTTGTCTTTTTTAAGGTATCGGTACATCCGTTTGTACTGGTAATAACTAATTGTACATTAAAATTACCAAAGTTATTATAAATATGAGAAGGGTTAGGTAAAGTGGAATTGGTATTATCTCCAAAATCCCATTGGTATGAAACAGCGTTTAAAGACTGGTCGGTGAAATTCACTGTAAAAGGGTATTTGCAATTAGCGCTATCGTCTGATGAAAATGCCGCTGCGGGTTTGGGAATTACTGTTACGGTTTTAAACGCGGAATCTAAGCAACTACCAAAATTCGCTATCATTTTTATTTGGTAGACTCCTGGATTGGAGTACTGTTTTACAGGATTAATTTTATTTGAAGAAGTGCCATCTCCAAAATACCAGGTTGCCGATGAGGGCAGGGGACTGGAAGTGTTGGTTATAAATTGAGGGGCCCCCGCGCAAATTATATCATTGGCAATAAATGCCGCGGAAACATTGCCCACAACAAAGGCATTTGGTTTGGATAATGTGTCTTTGCAACCGGTGGCGTTTGTTACAATCAGTTTTACCGTATATGTTCCCGCACTATTGTAGATATGAGAAGGGTTGGGTAAAGAAGAAGCAGCGCCGTCTCCAAATAGCCACTGATAGGCTAGTGTGCCTGTACCAATAGACAGGTTTTGGAAATTTATTGTAACCGGGGCACTACAAAGGCTGGGAACAATACTACTGAAATTGGCAGTTACGCCTGCATCGATCCGGATATATTGATCTTTTGAGAACGTATTCAGACAGCCCTTTTTATTAATTATTCTTAATGTAACATTGAAATTGCCTGAATTATTATAAATGTGAAGCGGGCTTTGTTCGCCGGATGAAAAACCATCACCAAAGTCCCACTGCCAGGTTTCAATGCTATCGCCTCCGCCCGTACTTTGATCTGTAAACTGAACCGGTAATGGAAAGCAACCGGAATTGACAGAAGCAGTAAATTGCACAGTTGGCTGTACTGAAACATTAATATACTGTGTTTTTACAACGGAATCAGCCCCGGCAGCATTTTTTGCCACCAGTTTAACTGTATAAAATCCCGGATTGAAATAACTAACAGACGGATTCTGCAGGAAGGAGATAGTTCCGTCTCCCAGGTCCCATTTCCATTCCGTTGGATTTCCCGCAGTCTGGTCAGCAAAATTGACAAGTAACGGGGCACAACCTACTGTAGGGGACGCTGAAAAATTTGCTGTAAGTTGTGCTTTACCGATAATACCGACCAGCATAAATAATAGCAGGCAGTATGCCCTGGTTGCAAAACTGGTTTTCATAGGTGGGGAAATTTTGTCTTTATTAATTGCTGCCTGTTTTTTTAATACATGCAACAATAACCAAACTCCAAATAAAGTACAAAATTGTGCAGATGTTAATAAAAGGCAAGAATATCAAAAGCATCATCTCCGGGGTGAGATTTTCAAAGTCGCTCCATATGCAAAACCTTAGGATCGGTACTACCCCATGGAGCCAGTTCCATGATAGGGAATGCCTTTTTGGTAAATTTCCAGGAGCGGTTAATAAAGCTGAATTCGGGGGGTGGGGCAGGAGTGGTGAGGCTTATGGTCAGCTTACTAAAATCATCATTGCAGACCCAGGTACCTGAGTAAGTAACCCCGGCCCTTGTTCCTGTTATGGGGCCGTCGTAATAAGAGGTGGTTTTTGTTAAAATAAAATTATATCCTGTAAACTGGCTTGTTATATCGGTTCCGTTATCGGTAGCAAGATGAACTATAAAATTCCTGTTTAGGATATTTTCTTCAAATAATGCTTCTAATGCACTACGGTCACCGGCTGCAGCTTTCAGTTTTTTACAACTTCCTGATAAAAGAAGTAGCAACGCCAAACCAATAGCTACAATAAGTCTCCCTTTAAACAATAATGAAGACATGACATTAATTTTATTCCGAATAGATTTGGGTGTATTTTCTAGTTGCATAAAGGATAAAATATTTTGATTGCAAGGATTCCCCTGTTGCTTTTTTACATAACTCCTCCGACGAGAAATGGCGGCCATATTGATAAATATTATCTTTTAACCACTTTTGAATGCCGCCATTATTTCCTTCGGCTATTTCCCGTTCAATAGACGGTATTTCCCTTTCAATTGCTGCATATAATTGCGCAGCGTACATACTTCCAAGGCTATAGGTAGCGAAATATCCAAAACTACCATGGCTCCAGTGAATATCCTGCAAGCAACCTTTTTTGTCGTCAGGTACCGTTATTCCCAGGTACTTTTGATAGTGCTCGTTCCAGAAAGCCGGAATATCCTTAGTTTCTATATTACCTTCAATCAGCATCTTTTCAAGTTCGTAGCGGATCATTACGTGAAAGTGATAAGTTAGTTCATCCGATTCTGTTCTTATCAAAGAAGGTGCCACCTTATTTATTCCTTTATAAAACTGTTCGGTTGTTAAATTGTTCAGTTGCTTTTGAAAAAACGAATTTAATTCATTAAAATTGTGCTGCCAGAATGGTAATCCACGTCCAATGCAGTTTTCCCAGATACGGCTTTGACTTTCGTGGATACTTAAACTGCAGTATTCTCCTAACGGGAGGCCATACTGTTCTGCTGGTAAGCCCTGTTCATATAAAGCATGACCGCCTTCGTGAATGCAACTCCAGGTCATATTGCCAAAATCATGTTCATCTATCCTGGTAGTTATCCTTACATCCATACTACTGAAGTTGGTTGTAAACGGATGGAGGCTGATATCCTGCCTTCCCGCCTCAAAATCAAAGCCCATTCCTTTTAAAATTTCCAAACCAAACTTCCATTGATCTTCCTTTTTAAAATATTGATGAAGGAATGAATTGTCCACAGGTGGTTTGTTCTTAATTGTTTCGAGTAATAACAATAGTTGGGGTTTCAGGTCATTGAAAATGTTATCTGCAGTGGAAACGGTAAGTCCTTTATCATAATCATTCATCAAAGCATTATAAGGGTGTTGCTCGTACCCAAGCATATATGCTTCCTGTTTTTTTAATTGAATAAGCTCGTGCAATGGTTGCTGAAAAATAGCAAATGAATTTTCAGTTACTGCTTTTGTCCAGGCATGGTATGATTTGTTAACCGCTTCGCTCATGTGTCTGACAAAATCACTGCTTAGTTTCTTGTTGCGGTTATAATCCTCCAGGCTTAGTTGAACATTTCTCTTTTCATGAGGAAGCAAATCTTCCCTGGCATTTAATTCTAATAATAATGATCCTGTTTTTAAATCGGTAAATTGCTGATGGGCAATTTCATTGAGTGTTGCAATTTGCCGTCCCCTGCCATCATTGCCTTTTGGAGGAAGGTAAATTTCCTGGTCCCATTGTAAAACGGCGGATGCGTATTTAACATCAGCTATTTTTTGCATCTTTGTTTTATAGGCTGTGTATAATTCAGTCGAACTCATTTTACAATTTATTACAAATGATAATACAAGATATTACTTCTTACTTAGAAACAGTCGCACCTCCTGGTTTGCAGGAAAATTATGATAATGCCGGGCTGCTTACGGGCAGTCCGGAGTGGCTTTGTACCGGCCTCATTATTACACTGGATGCAACCGAGGATGTTGTGCTGGAGGCGATTGAAAGAAACTGTAACCTTATTGTTGCACATCATCCTGTAATTTTTGGCGGTTTAAAGAAAATCAACGGAAAAAATTATGTGGAAAAGGCGGTAATTGCCGCCATAAAAAATGATATCGCAATATATGCTATCCATACTAACCTGGATAATGTAATGGAGGGTGTTAATGGTAGGATGGCAGATATGCTGGGATTTAAGAACCGGCGGATCTTAGAACCAAAGAAGGATTTGCTGAAAAAACTCGAGACATATGTACCTGACTTACAGGTAGATATGGTAAGGGAAGCAATTTTTGCTGCAGGTGGGGGGCATGTTGGCAATTACAGTGATTGCAGTTTTAGTACCCTGGGCGAAGGCAGTTTTAAGGGAGGGGAGGGTACAAATCCTTTTATTGGATCACCTGGAAAACGGCATAGAGAAAAAGAAACCAAAATTGAAATCATTTTCCCGGCATGGCTGGAGCATAATATATTTAAAGCGCTGATAAAGGCGCATCCCTATGAAGAGGTAGCCTATAGCATCATTACCTTGGATAATATAAACCAGGATATAGGTGCCGGCATGGTAGGGGAATTGGAAACTGTGCTAACAGAGTTGGAATTTTTGAATTTTTTAAAAAACGCTTTCCGTCTTACCGTTATCAGGCACACGCCCTTTACCGGTAAAATGGTCAGAAAGGTAGCGCTGTGTGGTGGTGCGGGTAGTTTCTTAATTGGAGCGGCAATGGCTTCCGGTGCTGACTTTTATGTAACCGGAGATGTTAAATATCATGAATTTTTTGATGCCAACGGAAGGCTGGTGATTGCTGACATCGGTCACTATGAAAGTGAGCAATTTTCCATTCATTTGCTATTTGATATTTTAAGGGAAAAATTCCCTACCTTTGCCGTCCAAAAAACAGGGGTGAAAACCAATCCGGTTAATTATTTTGTATCCTGAACTCAGGCAATAGGCAATAGGCAATAAGCAATAGGCAATAGGCAATAAACAGTAAACAATTAATTTCAAATAATATATGGCCGCAGTAAAAGATTTCTCAGTTGAAGAAAAATTAACAGCTCTCGTAAATTTACAAAAAGTAGATTGTAAGCTGGATGAAATTCAAATCCTGAAAGGTGAATTACCGATTGAAGTAAAAGATCTGGAAGATGAAATAGAAGGGTTGCATGCCCGTCAAACCCGTGTTGAGGAAGAGATCAATGGTATGCAGGAATTTATCAACCAAAAAAAGGAAGCTATTAAAGAGTCGGAAGCCTTAATAAAAAAATATGAAAAGCAAAGTGACAATGTAAAGAACAACCGGGAGTTTGAAGCAATCAATAAGGAGATTGAAATGCAGACGCTCGAAGTTAAACTTTGCGAAAAGCATATTAAAGATGCCACAGAAGAGATCGGTGAAAAGGCAAGACAATTAGAATCAGCAAAAAAGGCCGTCGGTGTAAAAGAAAGTAATTTATCCGGCAAAAAAAGCGAGCTGGAAAAAATTATCAGTGAAACTGAAAAAGAAGAGAAACAATTTAATAAGCTTGCGGAAGAAGCCAGGAGTCATGTGGACGAGCGGCTGATTTTGAGCTATGACCGTATCCGGAAGAATTATCGAAATGGATTAGCCGTAGTGCCCGTAGAAAGAGATAGCTGTGGCGGCTGTTTTCATGCAATTCCTCCCCAGAAGCAAAGTGAGATCAAGTTGCGTAAAAAAGTGATAGTTTGTGAAAACTGTGGCCGTATTTTGGTGGATACCGATTTGAATGACAGCATTGAAATAAAATAGGATGGAGTGGTAGCAATTTTGAAATATTGGCCATCCAAGATTGACTTTTCACGTTTAAAATAGTTTCATAAGAATTATACGGCTCAAGGAGTAAATCAGTAATTTTTTATTTGTGCAGCTTCGAAAAACAATTCTGAGGAAATAAAGGATAATTGCATTGCAATTATTTACCGGAGCGGGCAGCGGCCAGATCCTGGCAATTGCAGATTCACCTTTTAGCACTTTGGGAAGTATAATAATTCCAGGTTAGAGATCAGTATTAATGCATCCACGTCGCCAGTTTTACTTTCCTGATCAATCCGCCCGACACAACAGTTGAATAATTAACTATGCATGCCATACCAGCCTGTTCCAACTTCCGTTGTAATTTAGTCCGCATACGCTTTTTTTCACAGACACAATTAAAAGAGGTTCCTACTCAATTTCGGGCTTTTATACGGTCCTATAAAACAATTTTTTATAGTTCTGTTTTTTTTAGCCATTTTCTCACTCCATAACGATTGAAACCATTTTTTGACAGCTTTTACCTGCGGTTGCACCACGCGAAATGCAATATGGGAAGTAGGAATTTCATTTTTAAACAGCTTCTAATAAATCAGTGGCAAAAAAAAACTAATTTGCCGGCAAATATGCTTCAAAAACTTCATATACAGAATTACGCGATAATTGATGATATCTCGATAGATTTTTCAACTGGTCTGAATATCATAACGGGTGAAACCGGTGCCGGTAAAAGTATTTTAATCGGGGCACTAAGCCTGATTTTAGGCGGGCGGGCTGAAAGTAGCACTTTAATGAATAAAGAAAAAAAATGCGTAGTGGAGGGTTATTTCAGGGCAAAAGATAATAAACTGGTTAAAGGGTTTTTACATATGAATGAGCTTGACCTGGAGGAGGAACTGGTGCTGAGAAGAGAAATTGCTCTAAATGGAAAATCAAGAGCATTTATTAATGACACACCCGTTAATTTAAACCAGCTAAAGGAACTGAGTTTATTGCTGGTGGATCTGCACCAGCAGTTTGATTCATTGGAATTGGGCGACAATGAGTTTCAACGTGAAGTAATAGATGCCTTAGCTGGAAACGGCGACCTGCTGCAGGAGTATAAAACTATATTTAATACCTACTCGAAAACTAAAAAAGAACTTGCAGCACTCTGGTTGGAACAGCAAAATGCTAATGCAGCACTGGATTACAACCAGTTTCTCTTTGATGAACTGGAAGAGGCAGGTCTTAGAGAAAATGAGCTGGAAGAACTCGATACCGAAAACAAACTGCTTTGCAATGCTGAAAATATAAAACAGCAATTGGTTATTATTTATTTTGAATTAAAGGGAAGTGAATTACCGATCGTGCAGCAATTGAGATCCCTGGGTAATAAGCTACATTCCCTGGAGGAATATCATCCTGCAATTGAAGACCTCAATAAGCGGTTGAGCAGCGCCCAGGTAGAATTACAGGATATTGGGGATGAACTTGAAAGGATAAACGAAGGGATACAATACGACCCGGAAAGAATACAGGTGGTGAATGACAGGATTTCGTTGGGATACAGGTTATTAAAAAAGCATTCTGTCAACTCTACCCTTGAATTACTGGCTATAAAAGACGCCATACAGGCAAAGCTGAAAGGGATTTTAGATATAAACGGAGCAATTGAGCAAAAAGATAGAGCCGTACATCAGTTATTGCATCATTGCGATGAATTAGCAGCCTTAATTTCAATCAACAGGCAAAAAGCAGTGAAACCCTTTACCGGCCAGGTAAACGGCTTGTTGGCCCAGGTAGGGATGCCCAATGCACTATTAAAAGTGCTGGTGAAGGCGGATACATTAAATATAAATGGTTGTGATACGATTGAGTTTTTGTTTGATGCCAATAAGAGTAGCCGGTTTGAAACATTAAGCAGGGTAGCCAGCGGCGGAGAGCTAAGCCGCATCATGCTTTGCATAAAATCCCTGGTTGCCCAAAAATTACAATTGCCCACATTGATATTTGACGAAATTGATACCGGTATCAGTGGTGAGGCTGCGAAACAGGTAGGCCTTATCATGAAAGATCTTTCCCTGTCTCATCAATTGATTTCGATCACTCACCAGCCGCAAATTGCCGCAAAGGCAAATGCGCATTATTTTGTATATAAGGCTATCCTGGGCGAAAGGATGGCCACTTCTATCCGCCTGTTGAATAATGATGAGCGCATAACCGCGATCGCCCAAATGCTTAGCGGGGAAAGGCCTACTGCTGCTGCGTTGGCGAATGCGAGGGAGATGGTGGGTATAGGTAATCAGGATACCGTTTCTGTTCATAAAAAGTAAATTCAGACTTTTTGTTGTATAAAAAATTACTGATCCTGGTTTTGATCGTTGCTGCGATGATGATTGCTTTTCGATTACAGCGGTATTTAAGAAATTTAATCAATCCCGGCAGATCCTTTCAGCAATTTTTATTATTCCTGTTAATAAATAGCATAATTGTTTTTGTGCTGGTATTTATGACGGGCTTTATTTTTATTTACTTTAAAGATTTTTTCTTTAAATAATAAGAATGCTATTTTTACCATTCAAATTGAACAAACATGCCATACAATTTACTCAAAGGAAAGAAAGGGATCATATTTGGTGCATTGGATGAAAAATCGATCGCCTGGAAAACCGCAATACGCTGCCATGAAGAGGGGGCCGCGCTATTATTGACCAACGCACCGGTAGCAATGCGTATGGGGGAAATAAATAAACTGGCAGGCCTGGTAAACGCGCCTGTAATACCCTGCGATGTTAGCAGTGATGAAGATGTATTAAACCTCCTTACAAAAGCAATGGAACATTTTGGCGGTGGTGTGGATTTTATTTTGCATTCCATCGGCATGAGCCTGAATGTGCGTAAGGGTAAGCACTATACAGAGATTGATTATGGGTTTAATGCAAAAACATTGGATATTTCTGCTATGAGCCTGCATCGTGTACTGGCGACTGCTATGAAATTGGATGCTATCAGGGAATGGGGTAGCGTTATAGCACTTACGTATATCGCTGCACAACGCGTATTTCCTGACTATAATGAGATGGCTGATGCCAAAGCCTTACTGGAGAGCGTATCCCGTAGTTTTGGCTATCACTATGCACTGAAAAAGCATGTAAGGGTTAATACAATATCGCAATCGCCTACACGAACAACTGCGGGTAGTGGTGTAAAAGGTTTTGAAGGGTTTATCCGGTATGCGGAAAAGATGAGTCCGTTAGGTAATGCCAGTTCAGAAGATTGTGCAAATTATTGTGTTACCTTATTCAGTGATCTTACAAGAATGGTAACCATGCAAAATCTTTTTCATGACGGAGGTTTTTCTTATACGGGTGCAACACAATCGGTAATTGAGCAAATGGAGAAATAGTTTTTGTGACCGTGGATTCGAATTTTTGATTTAACCTTATTTATTCCGGTGCCGGGCTCTTACTCATAAAATCCTTTGACAGCGGTATAATCGTCAATGTTGACTGATCAATCATGAAATATTATTATGCATCTTTCACTATTTTTGATCATTCACAATTAAATTAACACCATGTCAGCCTTCATATAACAATTATTATGACAGATTGGATTGAAATTGCAGGACTTTCAGGCTCTGTTTTAAGTAGTATTACATTTATGCCGCAGGTATACCAAACCTGGAAAACAAAAAGCGTAAGAGATCTGAATCTGGCAATGATGCTGATTGTTTTCCTAAGTACGGTCATCTGGCTTATATATGGAGTCGGAAAGGGGTTGTTGCCGGTAATAATTTGTAATGGAATTATATGTTTCTTATCACTGCTATTGCTATACTTTAAATTGAGATTCGGTCAAAAATAAGAATTACATCAAACACAAATAATACGAAAGCCACCAACTTAAAAATTGGTGGCTTTACAGTTAGTTATTTTCTTCCTCATTTAATTTGCCAGGCAGACTACCGGGCAGGCTTCAAAGGCCTGGTACCTTAATATTCATCCTCATTAAAAAAGAAATCCTCCTGGCTTGGATAGTCTGGCCATATGTCTTCAAGCCCTTCGTATACCTCACCTTCGTCTTCGAGTTCCTGCAGGTTTTCAATTACTTCAATAGGCGCACCGCTTCTGATTGCATAATCTATCAGTTCATCTTTTGTTGCCGGCCATGGAGCATCTTCCAAATGGGATGCTAATTCTAGTGTCCAAAACATCTTCTTGTATATTTAATTTTTGCAAATGTAAAAGTTTGGTGGAATTAAACAAATGTGTTTTTTAAAACCGGCCCCTTACATGTTTAAAAAACTACTAAAAAATAAACCCGATGCCTTATTAATTCTTAATAATTAATTACTTTAGCCTGATGCTTACAGCAACGAATATAGTTAAAAATTACGGTACGTTACCTGTATTAAGAGGTGTAGATATTCATATTAATAAAGGAGAAATTGTAAGCATAGTCGGCTCTTCAGGTGCAGGGAAAAGCACGCTGCTGCACATTCTTGGCACTTTGGATAAAGCAGATAAAGGCTCTGTTTTCCTGGCAGGTCAACGATTGGAGGAACTGGGCGGCAGAAAATTATCTGCTTTCAGGAATAAAAATATTGGTTTTGTTTTTCAGTTTCACCATCTGCTTCCGGAGTTTACCGCCCTCGAAAATGTGTGCATTCCCGGATGGATTGCGGGAACTAAAAAAAAAGAAATAATTGAAAAGGCAACAAATTTGTTAACAACTTTAGGTCTTTCTAACCGCCTGGAGAACAAACCCCAGCAACTTTCGGGGGGTGAGCAGCAAAGGGTGGCAGTGGCCAGGGCCCTGATAAATAATCCATCCATCATCATGGCAGATGAACCAACCGGTAATTTGGATAGCACCAACGCAAAGGAATTGCACTGTTTATTTATTGATTTAAGAGAAAAATTTAATCAAACATTCCTGATTGTAACACATAATGAGGAATTAGCTAAAATGAGCGACAGGATACTGCATATGAAGGATGGAAGAATAATTGCTCAATGACTCAATTGCTCAATGGCTCAATGACTCAATTGCTCAATGACTCAATTGATCAATGGCTCAATGACTCAATTGCTCAATGGCTCAATGGCTCAATGGCTCAATGGCTCAATGACTCAATTGCTCAATGGCTCAATGGCTCAATGGCTCAATGAAGGTAGGTTCCGGTTTGAGTTCTCAATTGAGCAATTGAGTTATTTTCACATTTTCAAATTAGCTAATTAATCCTGGGTTTCCACGCTATTTCTGCCACACCCAGTAAATGTCCCACATACCTGCTCAAAACAAAAAGGCAATCGCTTAAGCGGTTGATATATTTAATCACCAGCGGGTCTACAAACAAGTCATGCTCCTGCATATTCACACACAACCTTTCGGCGCGCCTGCAGACACAGCGGGCTATATGTGTAGTAGAAACAGCGGGATGGCCACCGGGTATTATAAAGTGTTTCATAGGAGATAAAACCTCATTCATTGAATCTATTTCATTTTCCAGTAAAACAATATCAGTTTCATTCAGATCAGGGATTTTCATCAGGGGTTCCTTCTCCGGATCGCAGGCCAATGAAGATCCAATTGTAAATAAACGATCCTGTATTTCTTTGAGCAATAACCCGGTGTGATCATCCGCAACCAGGTCATTCACCAGGCCGATATATGAATTTAATTCATCTACAGTGCCATAGCTCTCAATTCGTAAATGACTTTTAGGAACTTTTGTTCCTCCGATTAAGCTGGTAATACCCAGGTCGCCGGTTTTTGTGTATATTTTAAGTGCCATAAACTGATGGATATATTTCGGACAACAAAATGGAGGGGAGATAAGTTTAAAAAATAATAATCAGGTGTTTACGAAATAAGTGAAGGGATATTTTTCCTCCCAAATCCTGTAAATTAATTAATGAATCGCCACCTGGAGAAAAAAAGGTTACAAATATCACTTTATTAAATCTGCCGAAGCTAAAGAATTCACAATTATCTTTCTATACAAGTTGTGCGATTTTAGAAGGATGGGTATTTATCTTATCACTCTCAATAATTCCATCTCTCAGACGTACCACCCGATGGGCGAACCCGGAAATGTCTTCTTCATGGGTAACTAAAATCACCGTATTTCCGTCATTGTGAATTTTGCCTAAGATATCCATTATCTCAAATGATGTTTTAGAATCAAGATTACCTGTAGGTTCATCGGCCAATATAATAGAAGGGTTATTTATCAATGCCCTTGCAATTGCAACCCTCTGGCATTGTCCGCCGCTTAATTCGTTTGGCTTATGTTTACTCCGGTCATCTAATTTCACCTTGCACAATACTGCCATTGCCCTTTCAATTCTTTCGGTCTTACGAATACCGCTGTATATCAATGGCAACGCTACATTTTCCATAGCGGTTAACCTGGGTAATAAATTGAATTGCTGAAATACAAACCCTATTTCTTTATTACGAACCTCGGCCAGGTCATTATCAGGCATACTGCTCACATCCTTGCCGTTCAGGACATACCTTCCGCTGGTAGTGGTATCAAGACAGCCTAAAATATTCATCAGCGTTGATTTCCCTGAACCGCTTGGACCCATCAGGGCTACATATTCATTTTTATAAATATCCAGGTTAATACCCTTCAGCACCTGCAACTCTATCTTACCGAGGTAATAACTTTTAGAGATATTTTCCAAATGAATTATTTTTTGCATATGTGGGTTTGGTTGATTGGTTGACTGTTAAAGGGTTGATTGGTTGATTGGTTGATTGGTTGATTGGTTGACGACTAAGCGAAGCACTAGCTTATCAACATATCAGCCATTAAACCTTCCACCTTATCAACTTCCCATTTGCTTCTTTATCACTTTCGGTACTTTAAAAAATTGCCGATCATGCAAGGGGGCGTTCCTAAATCCTTCCTCAATGCTGATACTGCCTTTTACTTCATCTTCTCTAAGCACATTCACATTATCGCTCATATGAAGCAGCGGAGCAATACCCCTTGTATCCAGTTCATTCAGTTTTTCAACGAATTGTATCATTCGTTGCAAGTCATTCTTAATACCTTCCTTTTCTTTGTCATCAAACTGTAGCCTGGCCAGAGATGCCAATTTATCTACCAATGCATCATTTACATCCATCAAACAAAAATAATGGATTCAAATTAGATGTAATCAATAATCTTAATTCCCGGGGCCAGAAAAGTATAGAATGCGGTCCCCGGTTGAAAAATGTTTTAGACCCGGCAAAGTATGCGTTCACTTCCTTTTAAAACTGTTTGTGCGAGGCAACCAACGCCGGAGGATTACTACCAATTATACAAAGGTCAGTGCAAAATCTTCGTGTATCCAAAGGTAAACCGGAATTTGATTGTCAGTAATTTTGACGTTCAGTGCAATGATTTTGGTTGATATTCGGAAAGATATATTTGGCTGGACGAGGCACAATACCTGGGTTACTACAGGAAGTGAAAAAAATAATGACATTTTTAATAAAGGAGATCTGGCAAAAATATTCAATCATCAATAAAAGCTGAATTGCCTGTTATGGTAAGCAGTTACCGGTGGAATTTTATTGACCTTTAATTACCAGCCAGGTAATTTCCATAATGCAGGGTAAACCCGGTTTTTAATATAGCCAAAGTTTTTTATTTTCTAACAACATATTTTCTATTGCCTTTACTATTCCAACAGGGATATTTTTATAATTAATTCTACCTTCTCTAACTGTCGAGTCGAACGAGTCAATATAGGTAAGTTCCAGTGTTTGTCCGACCAGCAGGGATTTTTCCTTTTCCTTATCACTCACAAAAAAATAATAGATGCCATTCTTTAGAATCGCCTTTACAATTAAGTTAAAGGACTCATTATTATATTCCATTCGTAAACTTCCCTGCAGGATCATTTCACTTATTTTTATGGTTTTAAAATTATGATATAAAGAAAAAATGCTATGCCATTACCTATTGGAAGGAGAACATGAACTAAATAGGAAAATTACGGTATTAAATCGTAAAAATACTATTAATTTTTTTTAGCACATATTGCATTATTGCCATGCATTACAGGATTTTATAATATTATTGATGATCGATCATACAAGTAAACACTCCTTTTTTATCCAGCAAAATTGTCCCGGGAATTTTTAATTTGCCTGGTCACTTGAATTTTCAGGATCGGTAGCCAATGGGAAGTTCCCGGAGATTTGCCAGGTAAAATTCCATTTGATATTATTTTATAAAAGGGCGGTAATTTTCTAAAGACTATTGAGTATAGCAAATGAGTTTTGTTATCTTCGCCGTCCTTATGGCTGACGAAAAGGAAATAGTAATGAGTGGCATCAGGCCAACAGGTTATTTGCACCTGGGCAATTATTTTGGGGCGATCCGGAACTATATAAAAATGCAGGATGATTTTGATTGTTATTTTATGGTTGCCGACCTGCATTCCCTTACTACGCATCCGGACACAAAGGAACTTAGAATGAATGTTCACCGGGTTTTGGCAGAAAATATTGCCTGCGGATTGGACCCTGATAAAGTAGCTTTATACTGCCAGAGCCAGGTATATGAAACATCAGAATTGTATTTATACCTTAATATGATGGCCTATGTAGGAGAATTGGAAAAAACGGTTACATTTAAAGAGAAGATCAGGCAACACCCCGGAAATATTAATGCAGGTCTGTTGACATATCCCGTATTGCAGGCAGCGGATATTATTTTGCATCGCGCAAGGTATGTACCGGTTGGAAAAGACCAGGAGCAACATCTGGAAATGGCAAGGAATTTTGCTAACCGGTTTAATCACCGTTATGGAGAAGTATTTCC
>JBDTWP010000101.1:0-17868 GCA_040006615.1 Ferruginibacter sp. | reverse complement strand
TCCAGCTTTAGCTGGAGGAACAAATTTATTCATTTTTGGCTTTAGCCAAACCAATAAGGAAAATGCTTAAATTAAATTCGGCTAAAGCCGTCGTTTATCGCATTTTACATTTTCCACAGGCTAAAGCCTGTGGCAATTCAACTACCGGGCCCGATCCAACTAAGGTTCGAGTGAGACTTGCCAGACAGTATTGTCGCTCTGTTATCAAAAGGAATTATAAATGTAAGTGAACCGGGCCGGCAATTCGGGAATAATATATTGCGAAATTTTATTATGAGACATAAAAAAGCAAATCCGGTACAATTTTGGCCTCTTTTATCTTAGTTTATCGAAATATTAATATGTTTTAAACTTTTAAAGAAATGCTAAGTTTTGCTGATTTAATTAAAAACATATTACTATATTCGGGCCGTGTGCCGTAAAGTATTTATATTCGCAGATAAGTGATCTTTTTACACAATATTTAATAATACCATTCGTTAAACAAGTTGCAAAACGAACGCAAATGCAAAAAATAATTTCTTTTAAAAATTTGTTTATTCTTATCGCCGTACTTTTCTCTTTTGGGTCTTGTAAAAACGGGGGTCTTTTTGGCAAGAAAAAAAGCTCGTCGTCTGTGACCGGGTGGAACTATGATGACAAGAACATGGGTAACTACCATGTAAATAAAATGAAATATCCCAAAGCCGGTCCCGGGTTGATTTTTGTACAGGGTGGAACATTTGTAATGGGCGCCAAGGAAGATGACGTGATGGGAGACTGGAACAATATACCGAAAAGGGTGACAGTTCCTTCGTTTTTCATTGATGAAACAGAAGTGGCAAATGTTCATTACCGTGAATATATTTACTGGCTGGAAAATACTTTTAGCCAGGATACGGCAATTATGGCAAAGGCCTTACCAGATACGCTTGCCTGGCGCGAAGAGCTCGCTTACAATGAGCCATATGTAGAGTATTATTTCCGCTATCCCGCTTATAATTATTACCCTGTGGTGGGAGTTTCATGGTTGCAGGCCCATGATTTTTGCATTTGGAGAACTGACAGGGTAAATGAATTAAACCTGCTTTCTAAAGGATACCTGAAAAAGGATTTTGCAAAAAGGGAAATGAGGGGTGGTGGTTCCGAGGGATCATTTAATACGGATGCGTACCTTATGAATCCTGAATTGATACAGGGCAGAACCAAGCCTAAAAAATCTGAGTTAAAAGATGTGAACGGAAAACCAAGAGCAATCGTTAAAATGGAAGATGGCATCCTTAATATGGGCTACAGGCTACCAACAGAAGCCGAATGGGAATATGCCGCTTATGGTTTATTTGACCAGAATCCCAATCCACGCAAGAAAGAAGGCAAGACCGGTGAAGAATTAATATCAAACCAGCAAATTTATTCATGGAGTAATAATCCTAATGGTTTACGGGATAACAGAAGAGGTAGCTGGCAGGGTAAATTTTTGGCCAACTTTAAACGGGGAAGTGGTGATAATATGGGTATTGCCGGTGGTCTGAATGACCGTTCAGCGATACCTGGCAATATAAAATCTTTTTATCCGAATGCATTCGGTGTGTATAATATGAGTGGTAACGTAGCTGAGTGGGTTCAGGATGTTTACAGGCCCCTGACACCTTCTGATGGTGAAGACTTCAATTATTTCCGGGGTAATAAATTCCAGAAATTTTATAAGAACAGTGGCGGCGAATTTGAAAGAGATTCAATGGGTAGGCTGAAGAAAGTGGAGATTAGCGATGAAGAGGTTAAGAACCGTCGTAATTACCAGCACAATAATGCGTTGGGTTATTTGGATGGGGACTCGTTAAGTATGGCATTTTATGAATCAGGTATTTCTACGTTGGTAAGCGACAAATCAAGGGTGTTTAAGGGCGGAAGCTGGAACGACAGGCCTTATTGGTTATCGCCCGGATCACGTAGATTCTTGGAAGAAGAGCAATCTTCCAGTACCATTGGTTTCCGTTGTGCACAATATTATATGGGTGCTCCGGAAGGCCAGGGATTTAAGGAGGGGAATATTTTTGGAAAGCGCAAACAAAATTCCAGGAAGAAAAGATAAAGATCTTAAAAATACAAAGGCCCCTTCAACATTGGTTGAAGGGGTTTTTTATTGTTTTCCAAAGATCTTTATAATGGCTGGCAAAATTCTTCCTTTTTTGTGTCTTTTTTATTAGTTTACGATAAGAATTAACTTTCCTGCAAAAAAGAAAAGGGATGATTTTTTTATAAGCCTGCAATCAGTAAATCATAGTGCAAAGGAATGGGTAAGAGGTGATGTTCATACCAATGGAGTAGAAAACTTTTGGTCTGTAATGAAAAGAGGTATTTACGGTATCTACCATCAAATAAGCTATAATCATTTACAGGCTTATTGTGATGAATTTAGTTATAGGTATAATTCCCACAAGATAAAAGACGGAAACGGATTTGAAGTATCTTTGAAAAGAATAGATGGTAGTTTAACATGCAATCAATTAGTACATGGCAAAAACAACCGAAACCAAGTAAGCCAGGAGCGAATAAATACGATGAAAAGCTAACAATAAATGGATCATTTGAAGAGTTAGTAAAGGATTTAATTAGGCCTAAGGGTGAATATGAAAACTAAAAAATGAGTAGTTATTATATAAAATTTATGCTTTTTTATAGTGTCGGGCTCAATAATTATTTATATATTGCATAATGCGATGCAGTAAAATGCTTTGCAACAGTCGAGAGGTCTTACCATTTTAGGCCGTGAGAACTTGTTCTCCTTGACTGTATTTTTATTTTCATACCCTTCCTTTCCATGCATTTGCTATATATTGATGAATCCGGGACAACCAAAGATCCCAAACAGATATTTTTTGTTTTAGCAGGTGTAAGTATTTACGAAAATCAAGGATATTGGATAAGCAATGAGCTTGATAAAATAGCTGCACGTTTTAATCCTGCTGATCCTAATTCCGTCGAGTTGCATGGTAGTCCAATGCTAAAAGGTAAGGGAATGTGGAGAACATTTCCTGTAGCTGAAAGAGTGCAGGCTATGAAAGATGCATTATCGGTATTAACATGCTCACATATTGGCAATAGGTTATTCGCCTGTATAATTAGAAAATCTACAATTTCACCACAAGATCCCGTTTATGTAGCGTTTGAACAAGTTTCAAGCAGGTTTGATTATTATTTGAACAGATTATATAATAGAGGAAATCCGCAAAGAGGATTAATGATTTTTGATAAGTCAACATATGAAACTACTATTCAAAGTTTGACAACTGATTTTAGAAAAATAGGGCATTCCTGGAATATTATTAAAAACTTTGCCGAAGTGCCATTATTTATTGATTCAAGAGCTTCAAGATTAACCCAATTGGCTGATTTAATAGCCTATTCATTTTTTCAGAATTATGAACATGGGGACAGTCAATTTTCTTCTATAATTATAAAGAGACTTGATACTGCCGGAGGGATTATTCACGGTCTTTGTGAAAGAATAAGGTAATAATCCAACAAAAAGAAATAGTAATGATTTAAGGACAAAAGTTTACTATTAATGGGCCATTTGGGGATTTAGATTTTCAACTAATGGAGTTACCACATACGAACCTTCAACCCCATTCGGAGTTGTATCGAATTATGGCATTCGTTTTCCCGGGGTTTCACCCGAGGCTATTGACATTAAACTCTGTTGGGGGTTTTCCCGGAAATAATGTAACTCAATGTTTTATTTTGCGACAGATCAGGAGTTCTGGATATTATAAAGTTATAGATGGGGAAAGATGGAAGCAAAATATTGGTAGCTTTTCTAAACGTCGGGATTTCGCAGAAAGAGATTTTATAATTTGTAGTATAAGGCGACCCCCCCCAGGACGAAATTATTTACAAGATCAGGCCGCGGCCTGATCCTATTGCTGAATTTGTTTCGTGGAGCGAAACCGGGAGTAAATTTTCTACAAGTATTTCTTTTATTATTGAAAATATTTTGTTCTACCCTATTTTTGATTAATGCTAATACAGGACTTATACACTATTTTTCTTCAATACTCCTCCATACAGACTGATACCAGGAAGTTGCGGCCGGGGGATTTATTTTTTGCTTTAAAAGGACCCAATTTTAATGGTAACCAATTTGCAGAACAAGCCCTGGAAGGAGGAGCCGCATATGCGATTATTGATGAGCCGGTAAATTTTATGGATGACAGGTTGATCCATACAGCTGGTGTATTGCCAACTTTGCAGGATCTGGCAAAATACCATCGCCGGCAATTCGGGATTCCGTTTTTAGCCATTACAGGAAGTAATGGCAAAACCACCACCAAAGAACTTGTGAATGAAGTGCTTTCCCGCAATTATAAAACATATACCACCAAAGGGAATTTGAATAACCATATTGGCGTCCCGCTGACCATTTTATCGGTAAAAAAAGATGCTGAAATGGCAGTAATAGAAATGGGCGCCAACCACCAAAAAGAAATAGAGGGCTATTGCCAATATACAATGCCTACCCATGGTATCATTACCAATTGCGGAAAAGCCCATTTGGAAGGCTTTGGCAGCGAAGAAGGCGTTAGAAAGGGCAAGGGAGAATTATTTGATTATTTGAGAACAAATGGGGGAACTGTTTTTATAATGAATGATTATGAGTACTTAAAAGAAATGAGTATCGGTATCCCTGAAGTAGTAACATATGGCACCGGCATTGCAGATATAGCCGGTGACGCAGATAAAACAGCCGAATTTTTACAGGTTGAAATGACCAGGGGAACAGGCCTGAAAAAAATAAAGACCAACCTGGTAGGTGAATACAATCTCCCCAATATATTGGCGGCAGTTGCGGTTGGTAAATATTTTAAAGTTCCGGATGAAGCGATTAAAAACGCACTGGAGAATTATACCCCTTCCAACAGCCGGTCCCAATTAATTGAAAAGGGCAGCAACAAAATAATTTTAGACGCATACAATGCCAATCCAACGAGTATGAAGGCCGCTATTGAAAATTTTGTGAAAATGAAAGGAGCGGATAAAATTTTGTTATTGGGAGCCATGATGGAATTAGGAGAAGAAAGTATTAGAGAGCATAGCGCTATTGTAAAGCTGATCGATCAATATTCATGGAAATCGGTTGTATTGGTTGGCGAAGATTTTGTTAAAACCAGGCATGGATACCTGCATTTCCCCAATTCCGCTGAAGCAAGAGACTGGTTGAATCAACAGCATTTTGAAAATACTAAAATGCTGGTTAAGGGTTCCCGCAGCATGCAAATGGAAAAAGTGCTGGAAGATCCGCCAATAACTGCGGGCTAGTCAGCGGGGTTGGGAGCATCCAGGTACTGCTGTAATTCAGCCTCGGTTTTTATTAATACATCCCTTACTTTACTTCCCTGGTTGGGACCGACTACACCTGCTGCTTCCAACTGGTCCATTAGCCTTCCCGCGCGGTTGTAACCCAATTTCATCCTGCGCTGCAACAATGAGGTGCTTCCACTCTGGCTGGCAACAATCAGGCGGGCCGCATCTTCAAACAAAGTATCCTTATCATTCAGGTCAAAGTCTTTTCCTTCCATCTCTCTTTCATCCACGTATTCAGGTAAAAGGAAAGCCTGCGCATACCCCCGCTGGCGGGCTATGAAATCAACGACGTTATCTACCTCGGGCGTATCTACAAAGGCACATTGCAAACGAACCAGGTCGCCATTGTAACTGATCAGCATGTCCCCTTTACCGATCAGTTGTTCGGCTCCGCCAGCGTCTAAAATGGTCCGGCTATCTATCTTACTGCTCACCTTAAAAGCAATTCTTGCCGGGAAGTTAGCCTTAATGGTACCCGTAATGATGTTTACGCTGGGACGTTGCGTAGCAATGATCAAATGCACTCCTACCGCCCTGGCTAATTGCGCCAACCGGGCAATGGGCATTTCTATTTCTTTTCCAGCCGTCATGATAAGATCAGCAAACTCATCTACCACCAACACAATGAAGGGTAAGTACTGGTGGCCCTTTTCAGGACTTAATTTGCGTGCGATAAACTTTTCATTGTACTCCCTGATATTACGACAGCCTGCTTCTTTCAACAGGTCGTAGCGATTGTCCATTTCAATACATAAGGCGTTCAGCGTATGCACCACTTTTTTTGTATCGGTTATAATAGCATCCTCTTCTCCCGGCAGTTTTGCCAGGAAATGTTTTTCAATGGTTTTGTAAATACTCAGCTCTACTTTTTTGGGATCAACCAAAACTAATTTTAATTGGGATGGATGTTTTTTATACAACAGTGAGACCAGGATCGCATTCAATCCAACTGATTTACCCTGTCCTGTGGCACCTGCCATCAGCAAATGGGGCATACTGGCCAGGTCCACAATGAAGTTTTCGTTGTCAATCCTTTTGCCTATGGCAATGGGCAGCGAAAAATTATTTTTCTGGAATTTTTCTGATGAAAGTAATGTCCGCATACTGACGATCGTCTTCTTTGCATTGGGTACTTCGATACCAATTGTGCCCTTACCCGGTATTGGTGCGATGATACGAATGCCTAAAGCCGAAAGGCTTAACGCTATATCATCTTCTAAATTTTTTATTCTTGAAATACGTACACCCGCCGCCGGAATAATTTCATAAAGGGTTACGGTAGGACCTACCGTTGCCGAAATTTTCTGAATATGTATGTCGTAGTTCTTCAGTGTATTGATGATCTGGTTTTTATTGGACTCCAGTTCGTTGGGATCCTGCACAATTTTTTCACTTCCATGTGCATCCAGCAATTCAAGATCCGGATATTTGTAGTCCCGTAAATCCAATATCGGATCATAAGGCGTTTCAATCGTTTGGTGTTTTGTTGTGGAAAATGGCCCTTCTTTTTCTGCTTTTTCAGGAACGGTTTTTATTTCCAATTCAATAGGAACTACATCGTCATTTTTCTTCCCCGGCTTCGTGGATTGCTGATTTGTGTTCTGTTTTTCCCCGGATCCCAACGGCAATTCTATCGACAAATCCGTATCTTCCCGGATCGGCCTGGTAACAATCAGCGGTATATCCTTTTCAATTACCTGGATGTCATGATTTAAAGCCGGATTATCCTGATCTGGTATTGGAAGCATGGCACCATCCCCTTTCAACTGGTTTCCCTTAATTTCAATATTTCCTGTTTCATCAGATTCTGCAGCCTCTCCTGTTCCGGGCGAAGTAAATCCCACCAGGTCTTCTTCACCTGTAAGGAAAGATGGTTTGGAAGGCAATTTAAATACAGGATTAAAACGCCAGATAATATATCCCAACAGGGCCACCGCCAATACAGCCAATGTACCTATTTGGCCAATCAGCCGATAAAGCCAGTCCCTGCTGGTATCGCCGGCTGAACCGCCAAATGGGAACTTACTGCCTTCCATAATTACCGAAGCAGTTATGCTTAAAAGAGGTAACCCGACTACCAGGTATTTTACATTACGGGCAACGGAGAAAACCTTCTTTCCAAAGAATAAATTTACCCCGGCAACAAAGAAGAAAGTGCAAATAAGGTACGATGCAACACCAAATCCATGCCGGATAAAAATTTCTGAAATAAATGCACCCAGGGTTCCCAGTAAGTTTTCAACTTTTATATTATTGACCAGTAACATCCGGTAACTGAATTTGTCCTGATCGTCAGCCCAGGTAAACAGGTATGAAGAAAATGCTACAAACAACAGGAATGCCACAAGCAAAAAAAGGGTTCCTGCAATTTTGTGAGTACGTTCATCTTTCAGTAATTGCTTTACTGCTACCTTTTCTTCTATTTCAGATTTTAGTGTCTCCTTACCGGAGGCTTTAGACTTAGGGGATTTCACTTTGGTGGCCATTATGACAAAGATAATTAAAAGCATTGCTGAAAAAGCTTTCGCCCTTAAAGGATTTATAGAAAAACCCGGTGAAATTGTGTAAGTTTGAAAAAACGTGCTGCTTTGATAAGATTAGCAATCATTGGTTTTTTTTTATCCCTTACCGGTTGGGTACCAGCCCAGTCATCCGAAGATAATAATTACATTGATATTTCGGTCATCAAAGAGTCCCGGATGATAATTGACAATTGCCTGCTATATGTGGATAGTAGTGGTAAAGCCAAACCAACAAGTATTTTAAATGAGGCCTGGAAACCCCTTAGCCGGTTCAATACCAATAAGTATATTCCCAATTCCTGGATCACTAAACCAATTTATTTAAAATTTGCAATCAGGAATGGGGTAGATTCTCCGAAAAAAGTCTATTTTATCGCAAGCACCTATACCAGGAGTATGCATATTTTTAAATTGTCCGCAAACGGGCAACCTGTACAACTGGAAGATGAAAACCGGGTAGATGGGTTTCAACCAATTGAATTAAGCGGGGGAGAAAAGCAGGTTTTAATAGTGAAATTCAACTTCACCAAAAGAAATTTGAATTATATTCAACCACAACTGATCAGTGATGGTTATTTAACAAAATACAAGATTCTAAAATATTTCAGAAATGATGGCCAGCCAGCAATAGGAAATTTATTAAGCGGTATCCTGTTAATGATGATCTTTTTCACCGGGGCCAATTATTTACAAAGTAAGAAGAAGGAATTTTTGTACAACTGTTGTTATTCCATCTGCATGTTTGGCCTGATCTTCCTTAATACTTACCTGGAAAAGAAAAGTGGTATTTTAAGCAGCCTTTTCCATGAATACCTGGATTTCGCATTACTTGCAACCGGAACCGTATTTTACATTGCCTTTACGAGAAAATTCCTGGATACCAAATCAAACTACCCTTTATTGAACAAAATTTTTGTTATTGAAGAAAAGTTAGTGATTTTCATACTGGCCGGATTTACTTTCATAGTTTTTTTTACCGATAATTTTCAGTTGCAAAAGGGCGTAGAAAACGGCATGAAATTTATTGTGCTGATAATTGGTATCGCCTATATTGTAATTGCATTATCACAAAAGGATAAATTAATGAATTATCTCGCTATAGGAAATGCAATCCTTATTTTTTTCTCCATCATTTCATTTTTCCTAATCCTGTTTCCATACCGGAATACCAGCATTTTATCCAGTTCCATGATCTATTATGAAGTGGGAATTGTAAGTGAACTGATATTTTTTCTATTAGGACTTACTTATAAAAACAGGATCGAATTAATTGAAAAGATCAAAGAGCAGGAATCGCTGAAGCTGGAAGCGGAAAGGCTATCCTATGAAACAAGGCTGGCAGTACTAAATGCCCAACAGAAAGAGAGGAACCGCATCAGTGCGGATATGCACGACGACCTGGGCGCAGGCGTAACAGCCATCAGGTTGTATAGTGAGCTGGCAAAAAAAAGAATAGGCAAAGATGTTATCCCGGAGATCGAAAAAATATCTTCTTCGGCAAATGAATTGCTCAATAATATGAATGCGATCATCTGGACAATGAGCAGCAGCAATGATTCATTGGATAATATGGTTGCTTATATCCGAGGCTATGCTTTGGAATATTTTGAAAATACCGGGATCCGATGTCACATCCACCTTGAAGAAGATTTGCCCAATATAGCCGTAAGTGGCGAAATAAGGAGAAATGTTTACATGGTGGTTAAAGAAGCGTTGAATAATATCCTGAAACATTCCAGGGCAACGGATGTAAGCATTACCCTAAAAAGAGAGAAGGATGGATTATCTCTTTATATACATGACAATGGAACCGGAATAGATTTTGACAAATTGCGGCGGTTTGGAAACGGGTTAATTAACATGAAAAAAAGGATGGAAGAATCCCAGATACTTTTCAAAATAGAAAATAATAAGGGTACATTGATCACCCTCCATCGCAAATTTGAACTTTAGCTTCTATTTCCTATTCCGATTGCCATCAAAATCCAGCCCGCAATTAAGCACAGCCCTCCGACGGGCGTAATAGCACCCAGCCATTTAAAACCCTGGTTCCCCATGGCTTCCAGTATGGTTAACAGGTAGAGGGAGCCACTAAAAATTAATATACCATAACAGAATAAACGGCCCGACCAAAGAAAATAGTTATTCGGAAAATCTCTATATAAAATACCCGCTGCGAATAATGCGAATACATGGTAGAACTGGTAACGAACCGCCGTTTCAAAAATAGCCAGGTTCTTATCACTTAACACCTGCTTTAACGCATGTGCCCCAAAGGCACCGGTTACAACAGCGAGGGCACCTAACAATGCCGCAGTTTTTAAAAAGAATGTATGCATAAATTGTTTAAGATGTGGTGGTTGAAATAAAGGCCGGAAAAGAATCCGGAGTTAGCAGGGCGGATTGCACCGTTAGTTTTGCCCGGGCGTAAAACGGCACCCGTTCCTTTACCTTTTTTTCAATCCATGATAAATTCAGCCTCGTTTATTTTTTTTATAAGGGGGCGCTTTTCGGGCTCCGATAAAACCCGATGCAATATTTCTGCCGTCGTGCACGACAGGTAAATAGTTATCCCGTGATCATTCATCCACTGCATATTCTCAAAAAAACAGGGTGTGCCTCCTCCGCAGGCTACAATTGTATTTTGCAAACCTGCGCAGGTTCTCAAAGCCTTTGCTTCTAATTTCCTGAAATGGTCTTCCCCACTTTTTTCGAAAATCTCCGGGATTGTTTTTTTTGCTTTGCTTTCAATTATTTCATCCAGGTCAACAAAAGACAATTGATTCTCAGCTGCCCATATTTTGCCCCAATGTGTTTTGCCACTACCCATAAATCCAATGAGGAAGAAGATGCCCTCTAGCCCCCTAAAGGGGGAACCGGATGAAGTGTTTAAATCTGTCAAAATATACTTTTATTGCAAAGAAAGACAAATCTTCAATAAATGAAGAAGATATTGAAGGCAGATATTACAATCATCTATTTCTTCTTATAATCACCTCTTTTCCAAGACTTTATAAATTCATTCCATGCAAAAGGATTGAATATGTTCATGGGGGGAGCCTGGCCTGAATAGTAGGATTTTGCCGCCTGCTGGGTCAGGTACCTGCCTGCAGCTTCCCTTCCATCGGTGGGCAATGTTGCTATCAAAATCCTTCTTTTGCTTTCGTCGTTATTTTTCCGTGCGATCTCCAGGTTATCATCAGGTACTACCGTTTTGATAAAATCTCTTTCAAACTGCTCCCTTGATGGCCTTGATTTAATAATGGTGGCTGCCAGGTAAACGGTATCATTTACCATTAACTGTAATATACTATACTGGCTACCTTCTATATCTTTTGGTATAGTTACTAATTTCGGCTTATAACCAACGCTGGAAAACTCAATGATATCACCTTTTAAAGCAACGATGCTGAAAACTCCCTGGTTGTTGGTAATTGTTCCACGGAATGTTCCTTTGATCGTTACGCTCACAGAAGGTATACCCTGCAGGCTATCTGCCGTCATAACCACTCCATACAACTGTACCACGGAGTCCCTGAAAGATTCAAATTGTGCTTTGGAAACAACAGGCAGGAAAAAGGAGGCAGCAATAAGAAAATATAGTATAAGTTTATTCATGTACTCAACTCCGCCGCGACGGATTTTATATATTTATTTTTTAAAATGATGTTGCAGATACACAGAGTCAAATGAACAAATGTATGCCGGTATTTTGCGCTTTTGAGTTAGACTGACAATCTATCCCCATAAAACCGGGCCAACAAAGTTTCATTTAAAAACCGGTTGTTGAGTACCAAAAATAACAACATTCCTCAATTAATAAACAAAGTAATGCGTTCAATGTTTAATTTTGCCGCCTGGGTTGGTTTTTTAACAAAAAATTGAACGATGACAAACGAAGATATACTGAAAGCTTTAAGTAATGTGCAGGAACCTGATTTAGGAAAAGACCTGGTGACACTTAATATGGTGAAAGATATTGCCATAGATGGAAAAGAAGTATCATTTACGGTTGTGCTTACCACACCCGCCTGCCCTTTAAAGGAGCTAATCAAGAATGCCTGTATAAACGCAGTAAAAATATTGGTGGATAAAGAAGCGCAGGTAACCGTAAATTTTACGAGCAATACAAGCAGCAACCGGAAAGATGCGAAAACAATTTTAAAAGGAGTAAAGAATATTATTGCCGTGGTAAGTGGTAAGGGTGGAGTGGGAAAAAGTACGGTTTCCAGTAACCTGGCCCTTGCCCTGGCAAAAGGGGGTGCCAAAGTGGGACTGATGGATGCGGACATATATGGCCCAAGTCAACATATCATGTTTGGGGTTCGTGGCGACAGGCCGCTGATGAAGGAAGTGGATGGCAAAGGTTTGATAGTGCCGGTTGAAAAATTTGGAATTAAGATGATGAGCATTGGTTTATTGATAGATGAGAAGCAGGCCGTGGTATGGCGCGGGCCAATGGTGAGCAGTGCAATCCGGCAATTTGTGAGCGATGTGGATTGGGGTGAATTGGATTACCTCGTAATTGACATGCCACCCGGTACGGGTGACATTCATTTAACTATCGTTCAGACTGTGCCGGTAACGGGTGTAATTGTTGTAACTACCCCCCAATTGGTTGCGTTGGCAGATGCCAGGAAAGCCATTGCCATGTTTGGGCAGGCACTGCTAAAAGTACCTGTTATTGGCCTTGTGGAAAACATGAGTTATTTTACCCCCGCGGAATTGCCGGATAATAAATACTTTATTTTTGGAAAGGAAGGTGGCAAGAATTTAGCAGAAGAATTTGACATTCCTTTCCTCGGACAAATTCCTCTGGTACAGTCCATTCGGGAAGGTGGCGACAACGGGATACCCATAATGGTTGGTGATGATGAGACTGCCAAAAAAGCATTTATCGATTTTGCCGGCAATGCTGCCAGAGGCATCGCAATGAGAAATGCTGATCTGGCTCCCACCGAAATACAACAAATTACTATAACAGCTTAAAGCATACATGCAAGGAGGAGGGTTGTGTTGCCCCGATCCCGGTTTGCGGGAACCCGCCTGCCCCGTATTTCACAGGCCGGCAGGCTTTTAATTGAAAAGTAATTGTTTTAAGCTGAGGACGCCGCCATGAACGCTAAACAATCGTATCATATGCAATACATAATAAAAGCCTCCGCAACCTGCTTATTGCTTTTTTTGGCTGCCTGCTCCTCAAATAAAAAAATGACTGCTTCAAAAGATAATTTACCCCCACTTAAATTCGATAAGGAGGGCCATCGTGGTTGCAGGGGACTGATGCCCGAAAACACCATTCCTGCCATGATAAGAGCCATTTACCTGGGTGTAACTACCCTGGAGATGGACATTGTTTTTACAAAGGACACGGTGGCCATCCTTTCTCATGAACCCTTTTTTAACCATGAGATTACCACCACCCGCGACGGAAAATGGCTTGAAGAAAAAGAAGAAAAAAAATTCAATATTTACCAGATGAGTTATAAGGAAACACAACAGTATGATGTTGGCACTAAACCTCATCCCCGTTTTGCAAGCCAGCAAAAAATTAAGTCGGCCAAACCTTCATTTGCTTCCCTGATTGATAGTGTTGAGTATTATTTGTCAATCAATGACCTTCCAAAAGTTAATTACAATATCGAAACAAAAACAAATCCCGCTACTGATAATATTTACCATCCCGCCCCCGCTGAATTTGTAGAACAACTGATGAAGGTGATAAAAATTAAAGGAATTGAAAGCAGGGTAATCATCCAGTCTTTTGATTTCAGAACCCTGCAGATCATACATAAAGATTACCCGGCCGTTAGGACTGCCATGCTGATTGAGGATTATGATAAAAGAACGTTGGATAAACAATTAAATAGCCTTGGTTTTATTCCGGCAATTTATAGCCCCGACTACTCCCTCGTAAATAAATCTTTGATCGACGCATGCCATGATAAAAAGATCAAAATAATACCCTGGACCGTAAATGACAAAGAAACAATAAACTACTTAAAGCAATTAGGTGTAGATGGGATCATTACTGATTATCCCAATTTGTTTAATGAATGAACAAGGATAGATATGGCTCACCAGTTTTCAATACAATATGCAAGGGACCTGGATAGTAAAGATGCCTTAGGTCAGTACAGGGAACTGTTTTATGCTCCCTGGCTGCATGGGAAAAGAGCCATTTATTTCCTGGGTAACTCTTTGGGATTACAGCCCAAGACCGCGCAGGAAGAAGTATTGAAAATTATGGAGGCCTGGGCAAACTTTGGTGTGGAGGGCTTCTTCCTGGGTAATGATCCGTGGCTCGATTATCACAAACAGATTTCACTGCTTCTAACCGATATTATCGGCGCGAAGCCGGAAGAGATCGTTACAATGAATCATCTCACGGTGAATCTGCATTTACTGATGATCTCATTTTATCAGCCTTCCGGTACACGGTATAAGATCATTTGTGAAGCAAAGGCTTTTCCTTCTGATCAATATGCTTTTCAATCACAGGTAAAGTTACACGGCCTTGATCCATTGGAAGCCATTATTGAAGTGTATCCAAAAGCAGGCACCGAACTTATAACGGAAGAAGATATTATCGCAACTATTGAAGCCCATGGCAACACAGTGGCATTGGTATTATTCAGTGGAGTAAATTATTTTACAGGCCAGGTTTTTGATATGAAGGCGATTACGGCAGCTGCCCATAAGGCAGGAGCTTATGCAGGGTTCGACCTGGCACATGCCGCCGGCAATATCAAATTACAACTTCATGAGTGGGGCGTCGATTTTGCAGCCTGGTGTAATTATAAATACCTGAACAGCGGCCCCGGCACCATTGCAGGCGCATTTGTGCATGAACGTCACCTGGGCGATAATAAATTGCAACGCCTGGAGGGCTGGTGGGGAAATGATATTTCCAACCGTTTTAAGATGGAAAACTATTTTACTCCCTCTCCTACTGCTGAAAGCTGGAGCATGAGTACGACTCCCATCATGTTACTCGCTGCACACAAAGCCTCGCTGGATATATTCGCTGCCGCGGGTTTCGATAATTTACTGGAAAAAAGTAAAGTTTTAAGTGAATACCTGTTTTTTGTACTCAACCATATCAACCAACCGGAAGAAAAATTCACCATCATTACGCCCGGGAATAGTGACCAGCGAGGTTGCCAGGCATCCCTGTTGCTGCACCAGGCTGCTAAAGCCGTTTTTGATACTTTGATGCCGTTGGGTATTTTTGCGGATTGGAGAGAACCTAACATCATCCGTGTGGCCCCCGTTCCACTCTACAATAGCTTTGAAGAAATTTTTATATTTGCCGATACTTTAAGGCAACTTTTAGCTGGTTGAGTGGTTGAAAAGTTGAATGGCTCATAAGTTGACCGGTCGACGTCATCCTGATCCTGAAGTACCAATAAAAAATATTAATATCAATCAACTTTTCAACTTTTCAACATATCAACCTTTCAACCAATCAACTTACCAAATGTACAAACTCTCTTATTTTACGGAAGAGGATACTGAGAAAGTAATCGCCTTCATGAAAGAAAATTCTTTTGCAGTGATCACAGGTGTCGGTGAGCAATTCCCTGTTGCTTCACATATTCCCTTAGCGATTGAAATGAAGGAAGATGGCAAAATGTTTTTTTACGGTCACCTGATGAAAAGCACGGATCATCACCTCGCTTTTGAAAAAAATGAAAATGTGCTCGTGATCTTTAACGGCCCTCATACCTATGTAAGTGCCAGCTGGTACAGCAATCCCCGGGTAGCCAGCACCTGGAACTACCTTGCAGTGCATGCAAAAGGAAAAATTAAATTCACGGATGAAGAAGGAACTTACCAGGCAATAAAAGCCATTACGAATAAATATGAAGGCACTGAGACAGCCGCGTCATTTGATAAATTGCCCAAAGAATATGTTATGAAACTGATCAAAGCCATCGTGGGTTTCAGCATTGAAGTAGAAAGTTTTGACAATGTATTCAAGCTAAGTCAAAACCATAGTGAAGAAACAAGGCATAGCATTGAAGCCCACCTGCTGGCCCGGGAGGATGAACATTCAACCGCGATAGCAAAAGAAATGGAGAAGCGGTAAGGTTGATCAGTTGATTGGTTGCAAGGTTATTCTGCTTTCGTAGCTGCATTCCCAACGGCCAGGGTGGTGCTCCCTGGCTGGGACTCACCAACCGGAAGACAGGAACGGTTATTTCAATATTAGGCAACTTCTTTGCTTTATTTATTTATTTTTGTAATTAACTTTTCAAAATGCAATACAACTACAAAATATTGTTGAACAAAGAAGAAGATGGTGGCTATATGGTTACTGTAACGGCAATGGCCGGTTGTATTACTCAAGGCGATACTATTGATGAAGATTTAGCAATGGCAAAAGAAGCCATCGGGTTGTATATAGAGGATCTTCAGTCAAGAGGTGAATCCATACCTGATAATAGCAATACTTTAGAATATTCTCTCAATCCTGAAACTGCATGAACCAATCTCCGCAGCATCTAATTAAGCTTTTGGAAAGGAATGGATTTATTTTTAAGCGTTCCAGTGGCTCTCATCAAATCTTTTATAAAGAATCTGATTATATAATAGTTGTCTTGCCGGTGCATGGCAATAAGGATATAAGAAAAGGAACATAATTAGGCATTCTTAAGCAGGGGGGTATTGATAAAAACGATATTTGATTTTCCATGACAAGACAACATCTCATCGAACAGATACGGCTAAAGAAATCTTACCTCTGCGTGGGGTTGGATACTGATCTTACTAAAATCCCCGAACATTTGCAATCAGGTCCGGACGCGATCTTTGAATTCAATAAGAAAATTATTGATGCTACCAAAGATCTGTGCGTAGGCTACAAGATCAACACGGCTTTTTACGAAGCGATGGGATTGAAGGGATGGGAGGCAATGCAAAAAACGGTGGATTATATACCTTCAGAATTTTTTACAATTGCGGATGCCAAACGCGGTGATATTGGCAATACCTCTTCGCAGTACGCGAAAGCATTTTTTGAAGTGTTGAACTTTGATGCCATTACTGTAGCGCCATATATGGGAGAAGACAGTATCAGGCCATTTTTAGAATATTACAACAAATGGACGATCGTATTGGGACTTACCAGCAATAAAGGCTCAGCTGATTTTCAAAAATTACCCGTGAGCATTAAAGGACGTGAACAACTGCCTTTTTTACCCGGCGTTGGGGATCGTTCCGGGGAAGTTTTTTTATTCCAGCAAGTAATTGAAAAAATTGCCAGGTGGGGCACGACTGACAATTTAATGTTTGTGGCAGGCGCAACCAATGCTACCGATTTTGAAGCCATCAGGAATATAATTCCTAACCATTTTCTATTGGTACCAGGTGTAGGTTTCCAGGGGGGCAGCCTTGAGGAGGTATCCCGCTTAGGACTTAATAAGGATTGCGGCATGTTGGTAAATATCAGCCGGGCCATTATTTATGCCAGTGAAAATGAAGATTTTGCTATTGAAGCAAGGGCTATTGCAGAGCAATATCAGCAGGAAATGAAGAGATATTTAATTAATAATTGATAATTGATAATTGATAATTGATAATTCCTTTAGATTGAAATATTATTAAAATTGGTTATGGTGTAATGGGATCTCTCATAAAATACTGATTATAATGGATTAATCTTTAAAAATTTGAACAAATTATCAATTATCAATTATCAATTAAATTAATCTCCCATAAAATACTATTTATAATGGATTAAGCTTTAACAATTTGAACAAATTATCAATTATCAATTATCAATTATCAATTAAATTAATCTCCCATAAAATACTATTTATAATGGATTAAGCTTTAACAATTTGAACAAATTATCAATTATCAATTATCAATTATCAATTAAATTAATCTCCCATAAAATACTATTTATAATGGATTAAGCTTTAACAATTTGAACAAATTATCAATTATCAATTATCAATTATCAATTAAATTAATCTCCCATAAAATACTATTTATA
>JBDTWP010000100.1:0-17905 GCA_040006615.1 Ferruginibacter sp. | reverse complement strand
TACCTTCGCACCTGTGTGACCTATGTTACCTATGTGGTTCATATTAATATTTTTGTAGATCATTTATGATACCTTCGCACCTGTGTGACCTATGTTACCTATGTGGTTCATATTAATATTTTTGCAGAACATTCATGATACCTTCGCACCTGTGTGACCTATGTTACATATGTGGTTCATATTAATATTTTTGTAGACCATTTATGATACCTTCGCGCCTGTGACCTATGCACCTATGTGGTTCGCATCATTATCGTTGCAAACCTGCGATCGGCTTACACCTTCAGGAGAATATGTTGTGCAGTGGAGCGCAAAATTTGACAAAATAATGTGAGTATTTGACTCCTGGTACCCAAAAACACGGCAGCTAAAATCGCAACAGCCAGTCCTACTGTGGCAAAAACACAAAATATGAACCGGATAAAGAACAAAAGGTTGTCTCTCCTGTGACTTTACCCGCTTTAACCAGGACTGACCATTAATGATCTGGCAGGAAAGCTTCCAGACCATTTTCTTTTAGATTATGCTTTGCCTGGTAGTTACTCCCGTTGCCCTGCCCCACATGCCGCACTTTTCCATTTGCCATTTCTGATGCCTGTATGTACCTAACCCCCAACACCGGATTATATGATAATATTTGTAGTTAAAGAACTACAAGCCAGATGGATCGTCATCTATTCCATATTCTGGAAATTTTGTCTTTGTGTTGGAAATATCTTTTTTTTAAAAACTATTAAATACCTGATTATCAACCAATAACCATGCTGGCACAATAGTAGATTTACGGTGAATACAAGAAAGAATACTACTACTTCAACTGAAATCACGAATATGCAAAAATTTTACTCAATAGTAAAAGTCCAGTCTCTATATACAGAGTACGCATTCAGGTGTAAGAGCTATTTCCTCTACCTGGGATGCAGTACGTTTTGCTTCATGGCCTCTTTGCAGGTTCATGCACAGGGTATTACGATCAATCCTCGCAGCAATCTCGTAATGAATGGCAATATTATGTTGGTAATTAATAATGCCCCTTTAATAAATAACGGTACATTTACCGCTTCTACGAGTACGGTAAAATTTAGTGGTTATACCGACACGGTGAGTTCATTTGTTGCAGGTAGTAAAACCACCACCTTTCATAACCTGTCTGTCATTAAAACTGGATACGGTGTTGCATTAAAATCCAGGGTTGGAGTTAGAAATGTACTTGAAGTAAGCAGTGGTAATTTATATACCGATAGCAATCTTACCTTACTTTCAGATGCAGCCCTTACTGCAAGAGTAGATGTTGTTCCCCCTACCAGCCAGATCATAGGAAAAGCACATGTAGAAAGATATTACCCCTCCAAAAGAGCCTGGCACTTAATGACCGCACCCGTATCAAATTCAAGCACAATTTACAGAACATGGCAAAACAGCGGAATCTATACTCCGGGGCTGGGTACCCTTGTAACAGGGCCAAATCCTACGGGAGCATCAGGAAATGGCCTGGATCCCAGCTATTACAATAATGTTTCAATTAAAACCTGGAATTCCGCTACCCAATCCCTTTCAAGTGTGTTGAACACGCATGTAGCTGTTTCCCGGGGCAGCGCCGGCAGAGCAGATAATACCGGTTATTATATTTTCGTAAGAGGCGACCGCTTTGTTGACAATACCATTGTTCCCAATACAAACATCACTACTTTAAATAGTATTGGAAGTTTACAAACAGGCACACAAACTTTTGCGGCCGCTGCCACATGTAACGGTTATACACTGATTGGCAATCCCTATGCCTCACCAATAGATTTCAATAATGTTTCAAGAACAAACCTGGTAAAACGTTTTTATGTATGGGATCCAAAGATCAACGTTCTTGGTGCATATGTAATGTTGGATGATTTGAATAATGACGGTGAATACGTGAAATCTGTATTCGGCAGTGGTCAGACAAAAGACATACAATCAAGCCAGGCATTTTTTGTAGAAACAAGTATGAATGGTACAGCGGCAATCACGTTTAATGAAAGCAGTAAATCGGGAAACAATAATAACCTGGTATTCAGACCACAAACTCCCAATCAGCCTGCTGGCGTAGGGGTTGGACAAATACGCACGAATCTTTATTTACTGGAGGCTGATAACACTACCATTATTGCAGATGGTGTAATCGCAGAATTTGACAACATTTACAGCAAACAGTTAGATCGTGATGATGCCTTAAAATTTGCTAATGTTAACGAAACCCTGGCTATCCTGAATTCAACTACAACATTAGTTGCAGAAAGAAGACCGGAACTCAGCTCTAATGATACCGTATTTTTCAGGCTTTCAAAACTTGTACAAAGAAATTACCTGTTCGAATTTGTGGGCGATTTCTTACGCCAAACAAATTTGACCGGTTTATTATTAGACAATTACCTGGATACAAGGACACCCATCGATCTTTCGGGAAATACAATGGTAAATTTCACAGTAAACGCAAATTCAGCTTCAGCAGATGTTAACAGGTTTAAAATAGTATTTGCTGCCATGGCGCCCTTACCAGTAACAATTAAAAATCTAATGGCATACCAAAAGAATACCAACATTGCGGTAGAATGGAAAGTGGAGAATGAGATGAATATGTTGAAATATGATGTAGAAAAATCAACAGATGGTAGCATATTTACCAGGGTAAATACCATTAATGTATCAGGAATTAATAATACGTACAATAGTTATAGCTGGTTAGACGTTAAAGCAGTTCAGGGAAATAATTTTTACAGGATAAAGACCTATGACAGAAACGGCCAGGGCAAATACAGTTCAATAGTGAAAGTAGCAATCGGCAAAATTGAAACTGGTATCATTGTCTACCCTAACCCAATCAAAGGGAACCTGATCAACCTCCGGATAGACAACCAGTCGGCCGGCACCTATCAGGTGAAATTAACTAACACGATCGGTCAGGTAATTTATTCTGATAGTTTCAAAAACAATGGAGGCAACAGTACGCAATCACTAAATACCGGTCATAAATTGCCCGCAGGTATTTACCAGTTAGAAATTACAGGACAGGATAATAATAATAACACACAAAAGATATTGGTTGAATAATGGTGATTGTCGAAAAGAGAACAATCCCTGCTAATGAAAACTAATAAAATCTAAACCCCTGAACATGAAAAAACTTTCCATATTAGTGCTGTTGATAGGACAGCTTGCTTTTGTACCAGAATTTTACGGTCAGAATATAGCAATCAATGAAATCGGCAATCTACCCGATACCAGTGCGATACTTGATGTAAGCAGCATAACAAAGGGGTTTTTGACCCCCCGCATGACAACCACCCAGCAAAATACCATCCCGCTACCTGCCAGGGGATTGTTAATATATAATACCACCGATAGTGCATTTAAAGTAAACAAGGGAACTCCGGCTATTCCTAACTGGGTACCCTTGGGCTTTGGAAGCGGATCTACAACCAATATACTTTCATTAACAGGTACCAACCTGACTTCAATAGTAAACGGTGTGTCATCAGCCGCCACTGACTTATCAGTATTGACAAATGCGTGGAAACTTGCCGGTAATGGAGGAACAGTTGCCACCACAAATTTTATCGGCACCACGGATAGTATTAAATTAAACTTTAAAATTAATAATATCCTCTCCGGTCAGATATCTCCTTACAGGGATGGAGCAGTTTCATTCGGGCAAAATACATTAAATGGAGGAGCCGGAATACAAAATACAGCTATAGGTTATAATTCACTTTCCGTAAACACAAGTAATTATAATACTTCGATCGGTAATTTCGCATTAAAGAGTAATACAACAGGATCTGTTAATACCGCGACCGGCCACGAAGCTTTGCGGGATAATACTACGGGTGAATATAATACAGCTTATGGGGGAGGAGCAATGAAATTAGGGATAAGTGGCAACAATAATACCGCCTTGGGTGGCAATTCCTTAGGAAACCTTTTGACGGGAAATTATAATACCGGTGCAGGAAACCACTCTCTCCGGAGAGTAACAAGCGGAACTTCCAACACTGGTGTTGGAGAACAGGCTTTGGCATTTGTATCAACAGGAAATTATAATACCGGTATCGGGGATAAATCTTTAGTAATAACCACAGGAAGCAGCAATGCGGGGCTTGGTTATCATGCAGGTTCCTTAGACACCTCAGGCAATGCCAATACTTACATCGGAGAAAACAGCCAGCCAGCCAGTGCCTCGCTAACCAATGCCACTGCAATTGGAAGTAAAGCATTGGTTGCACAAAGCAACTCAATAGTATTAGGTAGTATTAATGGAATAAATTTAGCCGTTTCCAATACCAATGTCGGAATAGGTACTACTACCCCTGGCAGCAGCCTGGATGTAAAAGGAACGCTTCGTTTGTCAGGTTCCACCTCTGGATTTGTTGGTTTTGTTCCTGACGCCGTAGCCGGCTCAACGACTTATACACTGCCAGGTGTAGACGGATCAGTCGGGCAATTGTTAACCACAAATGGTTCAGGATTGTTAAGCTGGTCTTCAACACCCGTTACTTCAGGTTTTGTCCCATACATCGGTGCAACTTCTGCAGTTAACCTTGGGTCAAATAACCTTACCACAACTGGAACTACATCAACCGCCATTTTATCTGCTACAGGTAATTCGACACTTGGCACTTCTACCACAAATACAATAATAATAAATAGCGCCATACTGGGAACCAACGCATTGGTTTTTGATGGTCTCACTGCCGGGGGATTCATGACGACATTAGCGATAGCTAACCCAACAACAAACAATGTTATAACTGTTCCAAATAAAACCGGAACTCTTATGACGAAGTTAATAGAAGACCTTGCCCCAAATTTAGGTGGTAACTTAATCGTCAATAATAAAAGCATCGATATTACCGCAGCATTGGCAGCCAACCTAAGCTATGTTGGAACATACGAAACCGCTGTTGCCGGGGAGGCAGTTGCATTTGGTGATGTTCTGTATTTGGATTTCGCCACCAATAAATGGAAGAAGGCGAAGGCTGATGCTTTTGCAACCACTCCCGTACAGCGTATGGCATTGCAAATCATCGCCGCAAATGCTTCCGGCAAAATGTTGATTGAAGGTTTTATCAGAAACGACGCATGGGTATTTGGTGCTGCCCCTGTTTACCTGAGTGCAGCAACTACCGGATTAATTACAACAACGCAGCCCACGACTGTTGGTAATCAGATCCAACGGGTTGGAGTTGCTTTTAATACAAATAAACTACACTTTAAGCCCTCAATGGATGTGGGAGAATTATAATAAAAAAATTATACAGTTTGGTATACTATTAAACTGCTATTCTGATATTATAACTTTCATTTTCTTAATGGTCTTAAACCAATTTTATAATAAAACCAGCTCATACAAGGTAATATTGCAACAATTATTTCCTTAAAAGCCCTTTCATGAAAACCTATATACCAAAATCCGGCATAAAAAATCTTGCTTCCTTAACTCTAAATAAAGTGAAAGCAGGTTTCTCAATATTTTGGAAGCAAAGTATTTATACAATGGCCCTGGCACTATTCACCTTCTCACTTTCTGCGCAGGTATCTGTTACTGCCTCATTAGGTACCGCCGGCCCAACGCCTTACGGCACATTAAAACTTTCTTTTGATGCTATAAACGGTGGCACCCACAAGGGCGTGATCATCATAAGTATTACCGGAAACACAACCGAAACGTCTTCAGCAGTCTTGAACGCAAGTGGTTCCGGCGCTTCAAATTATTCCACTATCAGCATAAAACCGTCGGGAGGTGTGGCAAGAACAATATCCGGATCTCTAGGTTCCCCATTAGTTGACTTAAATGGCGCCGACAATATTATCATTGACGGGTTAAATACAGGCGGTAATTCTTTGATTATTTCAAATACAAGTACCACAAACAATTCCTCCACAATCAGGTTCTTTCAGGATGCTAGCAGCAATAAAATTCAAAATTGTACTATACTTGGTTCCTGCACAGGCTCAAATTTCGGGACCATCTTTTTTTCGACAGGCACATCAGCAGGCAATAGCAATGACACTATTGCCAATAACAAAATAAGCCAGGCAGGCTTAAACCTTCCTTTAAACGCAATCTATTCTGCGGGAACAGGTGCCGCTCCTAATGCCAACATTACTATATCCAACAATAATATTTTCAACTATACCACAAAAGGAATTGAAGTTGGTTCAGCCTCAACCTCCTGGGTAATCAGCGGGAATAGTTTTTATAAAGAAGCGATTGTTTTTGATACATTCAATGCAATTGCCGCTGTTTATGGTATCAGAGTATTGGCAGGTTCGGGATATACTATATCAAATAATTATATTGGCGGGGAAGGCAGCCTGTCATCAGGTAATAATGCTACTTACAATACTACAGCAAGTTTAGGATTTACAGGAATCCAGTTAAAAACAAGTGGCGCAACACCGGCATCCAATATCCAAGGCAATACAATCTCGAAAATAGACATTACAGCCGTATCAACTTCCGGCAGTTATTTCTTTTATGGTATAGAAACTTCAGGGTCTGGAATTACTGTAGGTGGTCCCAATTCAGGGGAAGGTAACCTCATTGGATCCAACGCTGTTAACGGAGCTATTTCTCTTTCCACCTCCAATTCTGTTACTACAGGCGCTTCAACCATTTATGGCATATCCTTTCTAAGTACCGGTGGACTTCTCCTCGGCAACCAGGTAGCAGGAATTGATATCAATAATGCAGGCAATACACCCGTTTCATTAGATTTCCGGGGTATTTATGTTTCCATTGCAGCACCCCCATCACAGGTCAATAATAATATAATCGGAAGTGTATCTGCATCCAATAGTATCCGTATTATGGCAACTTCAACATCCACAGGTTCTAATTTTACAGGTATTGACCTTGGATCTACCATTACTTCCACATTGCCTGAGGTAAATGACAATATAATCCAGAATATAAGTAATTTAAGTACCGTTTCATCAGGAACTTTTACCGGGATTAACGGTCGGAATGGCTATATACAATCCTATCAAAATAACATTATCAGGAACATTTATGCGGCTGCGAATTCCAATGCAAATTCAAAAGTGTATTCCGGTATTATATCCAGTACGATCCAATTACCACTAAGTACGATTATCGCGAACAATATAATCGACAATATCAACTATCAATCTACCGGCAGCGCCGCCCAGATCAGAGGAATGGAAATAAGTGGCAGTGGATCTAAAGTAACTACCATTACCCGCAACAGTATTTCAAACCTTACCTCTTTTTCACAGAAAACAGGTATATCCGATACAGATAACCCATCCTCGTTTACCATTGTGGGCCTTTTATTCTCAACCACTGGCAATCCATCAATAATCAGCAACAATAATTTTTATAACTTCTCATCCTTAACTACTGCCAATACTAATACAGTGGTTGCCGGTATAGGAATTATTTCACCTGGTGGCGGTAACATATACGGAAACAGGATCAGTGACTTTACCAATAGTGCAACAGGAACAACTAACCTGCCCGGCATTATAGGAATTAAAGCGTTTAGCGGAACTTTTAATGTATACAATAATTCCATAAAGATCAGTAACTCAACTCTTTCCAACAGCTTAAATATTTATGGCATATTACAAAATACAGCAGCAACTACCTGGAACTATTTTCACAACTCCATTGCCATTAGCGGCAATGTTACTTCCCTGAATGTTGCCCGTTCTGCTGCATTTATACGCAGTACGGAAGGAGGATTGGTGTTGAAAAATAATATACTTGTCAATACGCGTACCGGAACAGGCACCCATTATGCAATCAGTAACGCCGTTGCCACACCTGCTGCTACCTGGTTTCCAACCTCTTCCAATTACAACAACTTATACAGCAGCAATGTAAATACAGTCGCTGAGTGGGGAACCGGGGTAAGCAATACATTCGCCCAGATGAGATCCAATTCGGGTGGTGAAATAAATTCTGTTAACAGTTCTGTAAGTTTCATAACTTCTGCTTATGATCTGCAGCCCAATGCAACTTCAAATTGCGCACTGAATAACGCAGGAACACCGATAACAACACCCATTGTAATTAATACGGACCTGAATGCTAATGCCCGCAGTGCTACTAACCCTGATCTGGGTGCCTACGAATTTACCTATACGGTACCGGTAAGCACCGCAACAAATGTTGGCCCGAATTGTATTGGTCAAAATATCAATTTAGGTGTAACAACGGGTGCAGGAGTTTCTCCCTTTACCTATAGCTGGACCGGCCCGAATTCATTTGTAGCTGCCACCCAAAACCCAATTCTAAGTAACTTAACGGCGTTAATGTCAGGAATTTACACCGTAACGGTGACAGATCCAAACGGCTGTGCGGGAAATGCCCAAACTATCGTTTCAATCAATGCGTTGCCGGCAGGAACAATCAGTAGTAATGTGGGAAATACAACCACTGTAGGCAGCCCGGTAGTATTTACTGCTACGGACGGTATATCCTATAATTTTAAGATCAATGGTAATAGTATGCAAAATACTGCTGCCACCACTTACACCACCAACAGCCTCCATACCGGAGATATAGTAACCGTAACGGTTACCAATTCAAACTCCTGTATTGCTGATTACACCGGTATCACAATGACCGTCTCGGGCATAATGGTAAACGGTAAAAATTATATTAAATGGAATGGCAAAAAAATAGTAAAATGGAATGGGATTAATAAGAAGTATTGATGCCATACTGCCTCATTTTCCAGGATCAGTTTTAGAAGGCCGGTATAAATGATATTTTAATACTTTGATGAGTGGTAGGATATCTTTTTCCCGAACTAAATATATTTGCTATTATATTAAAATAAAGATAATTTACATGAATATAACCGGAAGTAAAAACTCATGTCACTTATCATCCAATAGATAATCAGAAATTTGTAAGTTTGCAAGTCCTTTCTCGTTGAAATAACATAATTATTCCGGTTTCTTACCTTATGTTAATTTATTTATTAAACTATTTAATGAAATTAGCTTTTGAAAAAAGTTAAAGAAACAATTATTATCAATTAATAATATGCAATTTTAGAAATTAATCAGTAAGTAGATCCATTGTTTAGTAATTAATACTAATAAACCTAAGAACTATTAAATATTAGTAAAAAATTATTAGTAACACAAAATACTATTAACTTTGCAACAGTTTAATACGCAACTATTGATATATGAACTGTAAAGAAATGCCGGATACCTTGGGATTTATGATTGTTCATACAGGTAAATTACTGTTAAAGACGATTAATGGAACATTCTCAGCACTAACAAAGGAAATTACTTTTGAGCAGATGGGGGTGCTATATTATATTTCCCGGAGTTACAACAAGGAAATGATTCAGCAGGATATTGCCGAGGTGATGGATAAAACAAAATCCGCCATTTTAAGATCCATTGATATACTGGAAGAAAAAGGATTTGTAAAGAGATTGCCGGTTGCAGGGGACAGAAGAAAAAATGTTATTGAGCTTACCGGGAGCGGCAAAACCGTTATCGAGAAAATGCATGAGAATTTTATGGAACGTGATCAGATTCTAAAACAGGGAATTGATCAGAAAGACCTTGAAACCTGCATGTGTGTATTATCAAAGATCCAACAAAAATGTAAGTAACTGAAAAAGTAAATTTTTTTTAAGAAATTATAGTTTACCAGGTAAATTTTATCTATTTTTCAATAGACATAAACTTAAAGAAACACTTTAAAACTAAGAGATGAGTAATAAAACACTGATTGACAAGGTTATGGCTTTCAAAATCGTTGATAAACTGAAAGCAGCCGATATCTATCCATTTTTCAGACCACTCGAATCTGACCAGGATACAGAAGTAATTATCGATGGTAAACGCGTTTTGATGTTCGGATCAAACAGTTATCTCGGCCTCACCAATCACCCTAGCGTAAAAGAAGCAGCAAAAAAAGCCATTGACAAGTACGGTAGTGGTTGCGCAGGATCCAGGTTCTTAAATGGTACACTTGATTTGCATTTGGAACTGGAAGAAGCACTGGCACAATTTGTAGGAAAAGAATCAGCTTTGGTGTTCAGCACCGGCTACCAGGTAAACCTGGGTGTGATATCTGCCCTGGGTGGCAGGAATGATTTCCTATTTTCAGATGAGTTAAATCATGCATGTATAATTGATGGAGCCCGATTATCATTTGCAAAATTGTATAAATATGGGCATGCTGATATGGCCCACCTTGAAAAATTACTGGCGAGTGTACCCATTGAGGCATTTAAGATAATTGCCACAGACGGTATTTTCAGCATGGAGGGCGATATTACTAAATTGAATGAAATTACCACGCTCGCAAAAAAATACAATGCCACTGTTTTTGTAGACGATGCACATTCGCTTGGTGTACTCGGTCCCCAGGGACAAGGTACTGCGGCACATTATAATATAACACACAAGGTAGATCTGATAATGGGCACCTTCAGCAAATCGCTTGCATCAATCGGAGGATTTATTGCAGCCGATAAAGTTGTTATTGAATATTTAAAACATCATGCCCGTTCATTAATGTTTAGCGCAAGCATTTCCCCGGCAGCTACTGCCAGTGCCTTAGCTGCCCTCACGGTGCTTAAGGAAGAGCCCCAAAGGATTGAAAAACTCTGGAGCAACACACACTATGCATTAGATGCATTTTCGAAAGGGGGGTTTGATATCGGAATGACGGAATCGCCCATTATCCCAATTTTTGTAAGAGATAATGAAAAGACTTTCCTGATGGCAAAAATGCTGATGGATGAAGGTATTTTCGTAAATCCTGTGGTATCTCCTGCTGTGAACAGCGATTCTTCCATGATCCGTTTTTCTTTGATGGCAACACACTCGTTCAAACAGATTGATTATGCGGTTGAAAAAATAAAAAAAGTATCCTTCAAATTGAAAGTACCGCAATTAAATAAAGAAAGAGCATGATTACAATAAGGCCGGTTCTGACTAAAGCGGAATTGGCGTCTTTTATCGATTTCCCGCACTCTTTGTTTGATGGAGATAAAAATTATGTACCTGAATTGCATATTGCTCAACGCGATGTTTTGACTCCTGGTAAGCATCCTTTTCACAAGCATTCAACAATCCAGCCTTTTCTGGCATATGAAAATGGTGAAATAAAAGGCAGGATAGCGGCCATCCTTAATAATAACCATAATTCTTTTAGTAAAAAGAAGGATGGATTCTTTGGGTTCTTTGATATATATAATGATGCGGCAGTTGCAGAAAAATTAATAACGGAAGCAAAGAACTGGCTGATCAGTAAGGGATTAAATACAATGATTGGACCGGTAAATCCAACTACCAATGACCCGGCCGGGTTATTGATTGAAGGGTTTGATTCACCCCCGGTAGCAATGATGACATATAATAAACCATATTATAATGACCTGCTGAATTCTAATGGCTTTGTGAAAAAATTTGATTTGCTGGCCTACCTTCTCCCTACTAACTCGGTTGATAGAAGAACCTTACAACTCAGGGAAGCCTTGCGTAAACGATTTGAAGAAAGAAAAATAATAGTACGCAATATCAACATGAAGGATTTTAAAAATGAGGTACAAAAAATATTATCTGTTTACAATTCGGCCTGGCAGGAAAATACAGGGTTTGTTCCTATGACAGAGGATGAATTTAGATATCTGGCTAAAGACCTTAAGATGATCCTCGACAAGGATTTTTGCATGGTTGCTGAAAAGGAAGGAAAGGTAATTGGCTTTGCTCTCGCGATTCCCGATATCAACCAGGTATTAATTAAGATAAAAAGAGGACGTCTGTTACCTGCGGGAATATTTAAATTATTGTTCGGGCTTAAGAAGATAAATTTTGTGCGGATCATCGCTTTGGGTGTAAATGAGGAATACAGGAAGGCTGGTGTGGAAGCTTATTTTTATGGAGAAATAATACAAAAAGCAATTGATAAGAAAATTATTGGGGGAGAAGCTTCATGGATACTGGAAAATAACGAGATGATGAATAAGGGGTTAAGAAATTTGAAAGCTACCGTGTATAAGCGGTACAGGATTTTTGAAAAATTAATATGAGCCAGAAGGTATTAATTACAGGTGCAAGTGGATTTTTGGGGTACCACATAATTCAGACCGCGATTGAAAAAGGACTGAATGTATACGCTGCGATAAGGGCGAACAGTAATATTGAACACCTGAAAGGATTGCAGGTCCATTATCTTTTTCTTAACTATGATGATGTGGAAGGTATGGCCAGGCAATTAACAGAAAATAGAATTGACTACATCATTCATGCCGCCGGTATTACTAAATCGATCAGGCAGGAAGTTTATAATAATATTAATGCTGATTATACTATTAACCTGGCAAAAGCAGCGGAAAGATCAGGTAATAATTTAAAAAAAATGGTTTTTATTAGCAGCCTCGCGGCAGTAGGGCCATTGCCTGGCTATCACAGTCAAATTAATGAAGAAACTATCACTAACCCTGTAACAGCATATGGACGAAGTAAGCTATTGGCAGAAAAAGGTTTGACAAAAATTGCTATACCCATTACCATATTACGCCCGACGGCAATATATGGCCCGAGAGATACCAATATTTTTATAATGATCAGGTTGGTTAAGAAGGGACTGGATCCATATATTGGAAAGATTGTGCAGCAACTAAGTTTTGTACATGCCAGAGACGTAGCGGACGTTGCAGTAAACTCACTCTTTTTAAATAGTGCGGTGGGCGTTTATAATATTACTGATGGAAACATTTATGACCGGTACCGGCTTTCAGATATAACGAAAATTTTGTTAAAATGTAAAGCGGTCAGGGTCCACCTTCCGGTTCCCCTGGTAAGGTCGCTGGCCTTTATTATAGAATCTGCCAGTGGATGGCTTAAACAACCATCAATTATCAACAGGGAGAAACTGCAGGAATTGGCTGCCAAAAACTGGATCTGCGACATTAGCAAAGCAAAAAGAGAGTTAACCTTTGCACCAAAATTTGATTTGCAGACAGGACTTGAAGATTCAATTTCCTGGTACATAAAGAACAAATGGCTTTAACAGTATGGAGCACCAGGTACGTATTAAAGAAAAAAAACCTTGAATAAGAATTTAATAACAAAAAACATAAAGTATGAAACAACGCATAACTCCGGCAGAGGGTAGACTGGGTATACTGATACCGGGATTAGGAGCAGTAGCGACTACTTTTATTGCCGGTGTGGAAGCCGTGAAGAAGGGAATAGCCAAACCAATTGGTTCGCTTACCCAGATGGGAAATATCCGTTTAGGCAAAAGAACCGAACACAGGTTTCCTAAAATTAAAGAATTGGTACCCCTGGCAGATTTGAATGATATCGCGTTTGGAGGATGGGACTTATATGAGGACAACGTATATGAAGCAGCATTGAATGCAAAAGTGCTTGAACTTCCTTTGTTGCAATCCATCAGAACTGAACTGGAAGCCATCAAACCAATGAAAGCAGTTTTTGACCGCTCCTATGTCGCTAACCTCGACGGTAAAAACGTAAAGACAGGTGCTACAAAATTTGATCTTGCCATGCAGGTGATAGAAGATATTGAGAATTTCAAACTCGCTAATAACTGTAACAGGATTGTGATCGTCTGGTGTGGCAGTACGGAAAAGTATATTGAATCAACGGATATCCATAGTAGTATTGAAAAGTTTGAGGCTGCACTGAGAAATAATGAAAGCCTGATTGCACCCAGTATGATCTATGCATATGCTGCTATCAAAAGCGGCGTGCCTTTCGCGAACGGTGCACCCAATTTAACCTGTGATATTCCGGCTTTAATAGAATTGGCTAAAGAAACCCATACACCAATAGGTGGTAAAGATTTCAAAACAGGACAAACCTTAATGAAAACAATTTTAGCACCCGGATTGCATGCACGGTCATTGGGTGTCAGCGGTTGGTTCTCTACCAATATATTAGGTAACAGGGACGGATACGTACTCGACCATCCGGATAATTTTAAAACAAAAGAGGTTTCCAAACTGAGTGTACTGGATGAAATATTCAGGCCGGAATTAAACCCGGATTTATACGGTGATATGTATCATAAAGTGAGGATCAATTATTATCCTCCCCGCGGTGATAATAAAGAAAGCTGGGATAATATAGACATTTTTGGTTGGTTGGGTTACCCCATGCAGATCAAAATAAATTTCCTTTGCAGAGATTCTATTTTAGCCGCACCCATTGTATTGGACCTGGCCTTATTCCTTGACCTGGCTAAACGTTCTGAAATGGGTGGTATCCAGGAATGGCTGTCATTTTATTTTAAATCACCACAAACGATGGCAGGGTTAAATCCCGAACACGATATTTTCAAGCAATTGATGAAAATGCAGAACACATTGCGTCATATCATGGGAGAAGACTTAATTACGCATCTTGGGTTGGATTATTACCAGGAACTTGTTGAAACGCTATGATAAAATTTCATATACTCGTTGCATCCGTTCTGGGCATTGGTTACGTAAGTAAGGGAGGAGGTACCGCTGCAGCAATAGTATATTGTATAATTTGGTTTTTACTGCCTGCCGGATATGAAAAAGGTAACTGGCAGCTTTTAATAACAGGAATGATCATCATTGCGGGTACCTGGAGTTCAGGTGTTGTAGATAGCCTTTGGGGCAGGGATAATAATAAAGTTGTTATTGATGAAGTAGCAGGAATGGCAATCGCGTTGTTATATGTACCAAAAAATATTGGTTATGTAATGATCAGTTTGGTCGCATTCAGATTCTTTGATATTATGAAGCCACTTGGCGTTAGGAAGGCGGAAATATTGCCAAAGGGTTGGGGAGTAATGGCAGATGATGTATTGGCAGGATCCTATGCCCTCGCGGTAATTCAATTGTGGATATTGATAGCGAATAAACTCAGCTGACATGAAAACATTTTTTAAAGCTAATGTTTCTTCTGTCACAGCAAGTTTTTCTGATTACCTGGTCACCATAATTTTTCACCAGTTTTTACAGGTAGATGAAGTACTTGCCAGTATACTGGGAACAATTTTTGGAGGTATGATAAATTTCCTGGTTGGCAGGCATTGGGTTTTCAGATCAGTAAATTCACCTTTCTTTCACCAGGGCAAAAGATACCTGATTACCTGGGTCGGTAATTTGATTTTAAATGCTTTGGGAGTTTTTTTACTGGTCCGGCTTTGCAGTGTTTATTATATCATTGCAAAAGCAGCCACATCCATAACGGTTGCAATTGCTTATAACTACCCTATTCAAAAAAAATATGTTTTTAGAAATGTTGATATTGTTCAAAAGGATTAAAACAAAAATGAAAATCCCATTTTTATTAATTCTGTTATGTTTCGGATATTGTGCAAAAACGCAAACTATTGTTAAAGGATTTGTCAAAGACGCCATTACGATGAAGCCTATCCAATTTGTAAGCATTTATTTTGAGGGAGGTAAAGGTGTAACTACAGGAGAAGACGGGAGTTACTCAATCGTTACCTATCGTGATAAGCTGACCACGTTGAATTTTTCTTTTACCGGGTATAAAAAAATTAGCAGGAAAATCAGTCCCGGAAAAGAGCAGACGATCAATATCGAACTTGAATTATCTGCATCTTTAAAAGAAGTATTTGTAAAAACAAGAAAAAGGGGAAAATACAAAAACCGGGACAACCCTGCGGTGGAATTGATAGACCTGGTAATTGAAAATAAAAATAAGAACAGGATAAAAGCATACGATTTTGTGCAATACCAGCAATATGAAAAACTATCCCTCTCATTAACCAATAAGCCCGAAAAACTAATCAAAAACAGGCTTTTCAGAAACTATAAATTTATTCTCGAAAACATCGATAGCACTACCATTGAGGGTAAATCACTGCTGCCTGTTTACCTGGAAGAGAGACTATCCGATAGATTCCTGAGGAAAAATCCTGAAAAAGATAAAACAGTAATACTTGGTGAGAAAAAAGTAAATTATGGAGATTTTTTAGATGATAAAGGCATAAGCCAGTATCTCAAAAGGTTGTATGCGGATATAGACATTTATGACAATAATATAACAATTCTCACTAACCAGTTCCTAAGCCCCATCGCTAATATGGGCCCGGGTTTTTACCGCTATTATATCAGGGACACCGTGGAACTTGAAGGAATAAAACTCGTAAAATTATATTTCACGCCCCGCAATCCGAATGACCTTCTTTTCAGGGGCACAATGTTCATTACACTGGATGGTAATTATGGAGTGCAAAAGATCAGCATGACGATTAGTAAGAATGCTAATTTAAACTGGACAAAGGAACTTAGAATAAACCAGGATTTTGAAAGGTCACCAGATGGCCGGTTTCATGTAATTAAAAGCGGTATGCTTGCGGAGTTTGCACTTACCCAGAATGCTTCGGGTGGAGTATTGGGGGAAAGAACGGTATCTTTTAAAAACTTTTTGACCGATGTACAGGCCCCTGATAGCGTGTATAATGCCAAAGACCTCGTTGAAAAAGACAATCCGGTTGCTATTAAGGATAGTTTCTGGATAAATCACCGGCACAGCCCGTTAACTGCGGTAGAAACGAAAGCATATTACAATATTGACAGCCTTAAAAATATGCGGTCGTTTAAACGAATTGCAGATATCGCTCTCCTGCTTTTTTCAGGATACAAATCTTTTGGACCATGGGAGTTGGGTAACACCAATACGTTCTACTATTATAATCCAGTAGAAGGATTAACGCTGAAAATGGGCGGACGAACTACTCCTAAATTCAGTAATTTTATTTACTTTGATAATTATATTGCATATGGTTTTAAAGATGAAAAGTTTAAATACCTTGCTGCGGTTACATATTCATTTAATCATAAATCTATTTATTCCTTCCCGCTTAATTATTTAAAAGTGAGTTATCAATATGATACGAATATACCAGGGTATGAGTTATTATTTGTGAACGAGGAAAATTTTCTCCTATCCTTTAAAAGAGGCAATAATAATAAATGGTTGTACAATAATTACTTAAAGGCAGAATATGTACGGGAATTCGGAAAAAATATAAGCTATACTTTTGGCTTTAAAAACTGGAAACAAACGCCTGCAGGTGACATTTTTTATCAGAATGTATCAGACAATTCTTATGTAAAAAATGTAACCACTACGGAATTATCAGGAGAAATCAGGTGGGCTCCAAATGAGCAGTTTTACCAGGGAAAAAATTACAGAACACCCATTTTTAATAAATACCCGATATTAAAATTACGTTTTGTGGCGGGTGTAAAAGGGCTGATGAAAGGAGAATATAATTACCAGAATATCAGCTTCAATTTGGAAAAGAGAACTTATCTATCGCAATTAGGCTATTTGGATCTGACATTGGAAAGCGGGTATATTTTTGGCAAAGTACCCTTCCCTTTGCTTACCATTCACAGGGCCAATCAAACATATGCTTATCGCTTACATTCCTATAATCTCATGAACTTTATGGAGTTTGTAAGTGATAAATATGCCGGCGCAAACCTGGACTTTTATTTTAATGGTTTTTTCTTTAATAAAATACCACTGATAAAAAAGCTTAAGCTTAGAGAGGTGGCTGGTATTAAAATATTATATGGCGGTGTAAGGGAAGAAAATGATCCGGTTAAAACCAAGGATCTGTTCAAATTCCCAACAGATAATTTAATCGGGCAACCAACAACTTTCGCATTAAATAAAGGACCTTATATTGAAATGAGCGTTGGTATGGCCAACATTTTTAGGCTGATGAGGGTCGACCTTGTAAAACGTTTGTCTTATCTTGATAATCCGGGAATATCTATCTGGGGAATCAGAACAAGGCTCAGGTTAGATTTTTAATATAAAAAGATAGAATTAGGTGAAACGTTCGCAATTAGTATATGAAAGCGGCCTCGAATAAAAA
>JBDTWP010000099.1:0-18011 GCA_040006615.1 Ferruginibacter sp. | reverse complement strand
AGGACATGTTGGTAGAAACAAATAAATGCTCCTGCAATACCTCCCATAGGGAGGATATGTGGGTAGAAACAGTTAAAAGCTCCGGCAATACCTCCCATAGGGAGGACATGTGGGTAGAAACAAAAAAATGCTCCGTCAATACCTCCCATAGGGAGGATATATGGGTAGAAACAAATTAAATAACCCGGCAATGCCTCCCATAGGGAGTACATGTGGGTAGAAACAAATAAATGCTCCTGCAATACCTCCCATAAGGAGGACATGTTGGTAGAAAGAAATAAACGCTCCTGCAATACCTCCCATAGGGAGGACATGTTGGTAGAAACAAATAACGCTCCCGCAATGCCTCCCATAGGGAGGATATGTGGGTAGAAACAATTAAATGCTCCGTCAATACCTCCCATATGGAGGATATGTGGGTAGAAACAAATAAATGCTCCGCCAATACCTCCCATAGGGAGGGCATGTGGTTTTTAAAAAGAGAATTGCAAAACGTTGAAGACAGGGTTGTTGACACCTGATTTGCCCTGGCACAAACATTTGTTAAACATAATTACAAAGAGGGCTATTGACAAATTAGCTCTCTATTTTTGACCTGCTTCTGAATTGGGGATACACAAAAACCAGCATATTTTAAAACTATGAATACAAAAAGATTTTGCTCATTGCTCATTGCTCATTGTTTATTGCTTATTTCTTCCTTTGCCCAGCCCAAAAAAATGGTGGCGGATAAGATCATTGCCGTGGTGGGGGATAAAATTGTATTAAAAAGTGATATTGACAATAGCATCCAGGATATGGAACGGCAAGGTATGGAAATTCCTAAGAATGCAAGATGCCTTACGCTTGAACAGGCAATGGGGATTAAGGCATTAGTGTTGCAGGCTGAAAAAGATTCATTGCCTGTAACTGAAGAAGATATTGCAGCTGATATAGATAACCAGATCCGTTATTTTATAGGTGCTTATGGATCAAAGGACAAGCTGGAAGAAATTTCGGGCAAAACGGTTTACCAGCTGAAGGAAGATTTTAAGGAAGGCTTCAGAGACAGGAAACTGGCTGCTGCAATGCGTAACAAAATTGTAGATGGTATACGAATTACGCCCAAAGAAGTAAATGTCTATTTCGATAAATTACCAAAGGATAGTTTAGCTTACTATGAAAGCGAATTGGAAATTGGCCAGGTTGTGCGTTATCCGAAGCCAAGCCGCGATGCGGAAGAATATTGCCTGGATCAGCTAAAAGAATTTAAAACCCAGATGGAGAGTGGCAGAAAGGATATGAAAACACTGGCAGCCTTGTATTCAGATGACCCGGGTAGTAAGGATAACGCGGGTCAGTATGAACTAAACCGCAATGAAAAGCAATGGGATCCTGTATTTCTCGCCAAAGCCTTTTCATTGAAAGAGGGCCAGATCTCCGCTCCTTTTAAATCAAAGTTCGGATATCATATTGTTCAGATGATTAGCCGTGCAGGAGATGATGCTACGGTGCGCCATATTTTAAAGATTCCAAAAGTAACCAAAACGGAGTTAGACGAAGGGATACAAAAACTCGATACAGTAAGATCAAAATTAATAGCCGGAACATTGCAATTTGGGGAAGCGGTAAATAAGTATAGTGATGATGAGGCCAGTAAATTTACAGGTGGCAGAAAGACAAATGCTGAAGGAGGCACTAACATTACAATTGACCAGATGGATAAAGACATGGTGTTAATGATGAAGGACCTGAAGACAGGGCAATATTCACAGCCAACAGAATTTACGGATGAAAAGGGAAAGAAAGGCGTTAGAATTGTCTACCTGATGAGCCGGACAGAACCGCACCGGGAAAATATCAGGGATGATTATAACAAAATAGCTCAAAGAGCGCTGGAGGAAAAAAGGAATGAGGCATTGGAAAGATGGTTTAATCAGAAAATTTCAAGTTATTATATAATGGTAGATAACGAATATAAGGACTGTGAAGAAATGAAAAAGTGGTCCACTTCGGCTAATGCGACAGCTGCGGTAAAGTAAATTATTAAAAAAAGACGCCATCTTTATTTAATAATGCGATCTATCTGCCTGATTCTATAAATGAAATATCAAAAGCGTTCCGGTAAAACAATCGGAACGCTTTACTTTTGTACCCTCAAACGCTCGTTACGATTCCGGGACTCCTTAATAGGGAAACATATTTTATAAAGGCGATCAATAAAGAATTGAAATAATAAATAAAAGACTTTGATAGATAAAAAAAAACTTAAACAGGAACAGAAAACGGTATTGGTAGGAGTGGTAACTCCTGATCAGTCGGAACAGCAGTTAAATGAATACCTGGAAGAACTCACATTTTTATCAGAGACCGCCGGAGTAATTGCGGTAAAAAGATTTACCCAAAAACTTGCACATCCCGATAGCAGGACATTCGTTGGAAAGGGTAAGCTGGAGGAAATAAAAAGATACCTCAGTCTTCACAGTGATGTGGAGCTGGTAATATTTGATGATGAACTGACAGGTTCGCAGATTCAAAATATAGAGAAGGAATTGGGGGTAAAAACCATTGACCGCAGTGATTTGATTCTTGACATCTTTGCCGGCCGTGCAAAAACCGCCCAGGCAAAAACACAGGTTGAGCTGGCGCAATACCAATACCTTTTGCCAAGGCTGAAAGGGATGTGGAAGCATTTGGAGAGGCAGGGAGGAGGAGTAGGTACCAGGGGGCCGGGGGAAACTGAAATAGAGACCGATCGCCGTATTGTAAAAGATAAGATCGGCTTATTGCGGAAACGCCTGGTCGAAATAGACAGGCAGTCATTTACGCAGCGCCAGGAAAGAGGAGAATTCATAAGGGTTTCATTGGTAGGGTATACAAATGTGGGCAAATCCACCATCATGAACCTGCTAAGCAAGAGTGATGTATTTGCTGAAAATAAATTATTTGCAACCCTGGATACTACCACCAGGAAAGTGGTATTCGAACAAACGCCTTTTTTACTGAGTGATACCGTTGGTTTCATTCGTAAGTTGCCCCATCATTTGGTAGAAAGCTTTAAGAGCACATTGGATGAAGTGCGGGAGGCTGATATATTGTTGCATGTGGTAGATATGTCTCACCCGCAATACGAGGAGCAATTAGCGGTAGTAAATAAGACATTGGCGGAAATAGGCGCTTCCGAAAAACCTACCGTCACTATTTTTAATAAAATGGATAAATACGAAGCCGAAGCATTTGATCAATGGCTGGAACCAATGGTAAAAAAGGAAATCCTGACTGATCTGAAGCAACGCTGGCAAAATGAAACAAAGGACAATTGTGTTTTTGTCTCGGCCACGGAGAAAATTAATATTGAGGCATTACGCCAGACGATATTGAATAAAGTGCGGGACATGTACCAGGTAAGATATCCCTACAGGGCTGAGTTTTTTTATTGATGAGTTAGCGGCATGACATAGGAAAACAGGGAAGCGGAAATGCAATGAACGAAAAAAAATACAACTGGCATAAAGTCGCGGATAGTATCGGTGACCTGAGGTTTTCTGTAAACGGCATGGTAGAAGTAGAAGTAGCCGGAAAAACCATTTGTGTTGCTTTACATAAAGAGGGGCTTCAAGCCTGTACTCAAAAATGTCCGCACGCAGGCGGAATATTGGCGGATGGATTTTTAGATGCCCTGGGGAATATTGTTTGTCCCGTTCATCGCTACAAATTCAGTCTTCACAATGGGCGGAATATCAGTGGAGAAGGTTATTTTCTAAAGACATTTCCGATAGAAATAAGAAAGGAAGGCGTATTTGTAGGTTTTGAAGAGAAGAACCTGTTTAATTGGTTGAAATAGTCATTTAATTTTTTGTTGAAAACTAAAATGCCTTATTTTTGCCACCCTATTAAAAAAGGAAGATTCCTCCTTAGCTCAGTTGGTTAGAGCATCTGACTGTTAATCAGAGGGTCGCCCGTTCAAGTCGGGCAGGGGGAGCTTAAAAATCAAGCAGTTATGAAATATTCATAGCTGCTTTTTTGTTATTTACAAACAATTTGCAAACAAACATGGTTTAAATGATTTGCGTCATTGTATTTGCAAACATTTCCGGGAAAGTCAAAGATCAATTCTTTTATAAAGGTACGAAATTGTCTAAAAATGCCGGTAATAATCATAAAAAGATCGCATGAATCACAGGGTTTTAGTTAAATAATACTACGCACTATAACTGTCTAAAAATTTTCTCTGGGTGGGGATCGCACTCCTCGGGGCATAGGGACCGTTTTGCCCATAACGCTATTTGCCATCGCATTTCTGGGCGATAACAGTCTGGCCCTGTGGATAGCAGCCTACGCGTTCAATGTGTCCATTTTGGTGGTGAGCCTGGCTGTACAATCAACCAAGAGTACCCTACCCGTCCTCTTTTTTTGCCTGGGCTGTAAATGCGATCATTACTATTTATTGCATAATGCATTTTTTCGCAAGCTACAATTGATGTTGCAGGACAAGAATATAAAAAAGGGCATTCTGGAAAGAAACCGTTTTTAGGTACTGCAAAAGCAATACGTGAGACAGTTGCATCTTTGGGCGAAAAGCCGGTTCACCGGGTGATAAATAGTTGCATTCTGCCAGTAACGGTAGTCATTCACTATAAAGACTGCTTGAACCATGTTTAGTACTAGTAGTACCTGGCGTAATTAATAATACGGCAAAAATGCCTCCTTTTAAAGGTAAAAGTTCCTATATTTGTATTGAATCAAAATTGCAAACAATGGTCAGGAAGAGTGAAAATCCGGCAATGACTTTATTAGAGAGCGTACCGAGCCATATAAATGATGGCGAAATGTTCCATCTGCTGTATAACACGGATATTAACTGGCTTTATGTAAATGCCATCAAAAAGATGACAGCTTTTACGGACGATACCCTATCAGACTGGTTAAATATCAGCGTTAAAACATTCAGGGAATATAAAAAGCCGGACAGTATTTTTAAGGAAAACGTGAAAGAACAGGTGCTCTTATTGCTATCACTAATTAAACATGGTGTTGAAATTTTTGGCTCGGTGAAGGCCTTTGATGACTGGCTGAACCAGCAAAATTTTTATTTTGACAATAAAAATCCTGTTTGCTTCTTAAATACCATCACCGGGATGAAGTTTATTGATGACCGATTAACGGCAATGGAATATGGAGACAATGTTTAATCATGGAAGTATTCAGAATTGCAAGAGAAAAATATGCAAGTTCCTTAACTTCATCCGGAACTGCCAACAGGTGGAATATAAAAGGCCAGCAAGTTCTATATGCCGGGTCATCACGGTCCCTGGCATCTTTGGAATTAATCGTACACAAAGGTGCCGTACAACCAGTATTGGCGTATAAAGTGATGGTCATTTCAATTGCTGATGACGATTACCTGACCAGGCAAATCCAAATAAAAGATCTACCGGCTGACTGGCGCTCGTTAACTGCATATCCCATCTTGCAAAATATAGGTGCTGCCTGGTACAATTCGCAAGCGTCACTGGTTTTGAAAATCCCTTCCGCTGTAAATCCTGCTGAACACAATTATATGATCAATACCGAGCATCCGGATTTTATTAAAAAGGTTAAACTGGTAAGAACAGAAGATTATTTTTGGGATTCCAGGCTCCTTTAAAAAGGGCGGGTAGCTCTAATTTTAAAAATGAACGATATGCGGGTTGGTAAAGCATTTCCATTCACCTTCCTATGGCATGAACTGGGATGATGAAATAATATAGTGCGTTTTTGTACGTCTTTGAGAGTTTTCTTTGGTGTGAGGCCCTACAATGCAAAAGGTAAATACTGTCCAAATAGTTTTATTCTGCTCTATGGCCGAATGTTGAAGATTCTTTAATGGAGGTACTTTCTCCATTCATCTGGAAGCAGCTCATTTTTATAGTAAATATGCGCTGGTAAGCGGAGAAATGGAAATCCAGCCAAATCTGTTTTATATTTCCTAAGTACAAGTCTTTTTCTGCGTACATCAGCTTTGAAATCGTCGAATGCTTCTGGCAAACTGCTTCTGGCTTCAACATAATATATTTCACTTAAATTTTTCTCAAACAAGGCAATTTCCAGTTCTTCATCGGGGAGGTTGGCCATTGCTGTTTGAAGATTAGTTTTACCTGCAAAGCCTTCCCTGAACATGGTATAAATTTCTTTACTCCCTGCTACACCTGTTAATTCGAAAAGAATAGTAATCAGTAATGATGAACGATCTTCATATTCATCCGGCCTTTCTTTCGTTGTCAGGAATTCTGTCATTGCTTCAATATTACCACTCAATTCAGGATTTCGTTTGTGTAGCGAGTAGGTAATTAAAATATTCTTAAATATGTCAGATAAATATTGATGAATGAATTCAATATTGGTGTCTGTTAAATTTTTGTCCTTAAAGTAAAATAGAAACACATTCAATATCGCGATAAGGTGGCGGTCGATAACCGGTCTTTGACAACCAATATTATTGGTAATGATTTTCTCTAAACATACCTTTTGTTTGTTCTTTAAGCGATTCGCTTTTCTTTCACTTATCCCTTCAAATTTCGGCCAATACATCCTTGCTTCAAATAGTAAATTAAATAATTTAGATATTCAAAGGATCGTAAGGGATAACCGATGGTTTCAAATGGGCCACCCCTTTCACCAAAAAGCCCATTGGGTTTGCAGGCAACCCTTAGTGTTCTTTTAAAATATTGCTGTAATAATTCAAAATGAATAGTAAGAAGGCTTCGAAATTTATTCCCTCTTGATTCTTTTGGGGTCGCAATGATACGGTATCCCAACAAGCTAAGCAGAATTGGAAATAGATAATCCAGTTTCGAATCTTCTTTTAAACTTGCCAGGTATTCACTTACAATTAAAGTATTACTTCCCATTCACTTAAAAAGTTATTCCAGTTTGCTATTTTTTCTTGATATCTCTCCCATTCCCGGTTGTCAGGACTAATGAAATAAGATTGGGGCAAAATCATACTTGTCCCGATGGTGGAAAGCTGTACTATGTCATCGGCGGCCAGGTAACCGGGGAAACCGCTAGGCAACTCTCCGATAGGTTTGGAAAGATTATGCTGACAGGGCCAGTTTTTCTATTAGCCGGACGGATACTTCGATCAGCCGATCTAAACAATTGGATAGGGCTACTCCGGCATCCAGGATTGCTGCTTTAAGTTCCGGTGAATTTGTTGGGATGGTGGCTGACGATCCGGACTGTAAATTTGAGTTAATTTTGGTTAATGGTTCAGCACAATAAAATTAAAAAACACTTTTTTGCAACCTTTTTTTTAATGCATACGTATAGTATGTCAATTATATCGGTGTCTTTAAAATACTAACTTGAAATAGTAGTATAAAAGTCCAGTTTGTTTATTTATATCATTTATAATTTCCCATATTAAGGTTTTTGGAGGAGGTATTTACCATAATAAAAGGTTGTAAGGATCGTCATCCTAAATATCAAAAAATGGTTTATGAACACTATCGTGCCGCTGCGTTAAAGATTGTATTCCGGTATATATATAAATATGAAGAAGCACTTGAAGTAGTAAATGACGGTTTTGTGAAGTTTTTTCAAAGCATTGAAAAGTTCCGGTGCGAAAATAATAACGATTTGGAAAGAGTACTGAATGGTTGGATCAAAAGAATCATGATCAATACATCTATTGATTTATTACGAAAAAAGATGTTGTTGCCGGAAATTGGCGGCATTCCGGACTACGTATGGGACATGCAGGATAAAGGCGGATCTCCTGACCAGCCGATGATCTATAAGGACCTGATGATAATGGTAAAGCAACTCCCACCTGTTTACCGGATTGTTTTTAATATGCATGTGATAGACGGATATACACATATAGAAATTGCAGAGTTATTAAAAATGCCGGTAGGAACTTCCAAATCCAACCTGCAACGGGCCAAACTCTTAATGCAGAACTATTTAAATCAAAGAGAAGAATTGAATGAATGCAGCATTTAGAAAACGATATGGATGAACTTTTTAGAAGGGCAGCAGAGAATTATCCGCTTCAACCTGGGAAGGATGATTGGCAAAGTATTGCCGAAAGAATTGCAGCAGAAGATGATCCAAATACTGTTATAAAGGTTAAGACAAACATGTACGGGAAGGTCACCACAATTTTTTTATTTTTGCTGGCGGTTACAATTGGCTGGTTTTTATTTCGAAAAATAACTCCGAATGCCCCTGCCGTCAATGTTAAATTAGTCAAACCGGTAAAGATTAATGCTGTCGGACAGCCTGGCCGGCAGAATGAGACCGTCATAACAATTAAAGAAAATCAGCCGGATAATGCGGCCGGTAATAAAATCAACGGTAATAAAAAAGAGGTTTTGCAAAATTCCCATTTACTTTCAATTAAACTAATGCCGGCAAAAGTGGGTGAGTATGGCGAAGAAGACGTAAACCGATTGACCGGGAAATTCCATGAAGTTAAAACCAGCCAGGAGGAAGAGCCGGATTTATCCAGGACTTTCATTGATATCGGTAAAAGGGAATTCCTTGATGACCATCGTATAAGCATTCAACCATTCGGCGCCTCAAACCTCATCGTCGAAACTGAAGGAGAAGGCCCAAAAAAAACCAATGAGCATCCAAAAATCGTGAGCCCGGCCAACCAGAAGAAAAATACTACGACATCACCAAAAAACAACAGTATCTATATCGGTTTAGTTGCAGGGCCCGACGTGAGTAAAGTGCAATCGATGGGTTTTAGCGCCACAGGAATATACACAGGTTTAGTAGCAGGTTTTGGCATAAGTAACAGGTTGTTCCTGGAAACAGGCATCATCTGGACAAAAAAATATTACGATAGCAAGGGCAGCGATTTTAATATGGATAAAATCGGTCCGGACATGGTACCGGGCATGGTGATCAGCGACCTGTCCAGCCAAAGTACACTGATAGAGATCCCGGTAAAGATCAGGTATGACCTTTTGCGTAGAAGAAATTCTTCCTTTTTTATTACAACAGGCGTTTCTGCTTACATGTTGACAAAGGAAAAAAATCTGTACAACGTAACAATGAACGGAAACCGGGAAAAAATGACAGGGCTATATAATCAAAATAATTACGGCGTACCAGCAGTTGCAAATATCGGTATAGGATATCAGTACGATATTTCCAGGTTGGTTCAGCTCAGAATAGAACCATGTCTCAAAGTCCCCCTTAAAGGCATGGGTGTAGGTAGTTTGCCGGTCACCAGCGCGGGTCTTCAATTGGGCGTTATCCGCAGGCTTAAATAACATTTTTTCGGATTAAGATAAACCGCGCCTCACGGTTGTGGCGGAGCCATGTAACCCGGTAATGGTAATGGCTTAAACATTCAAAACACTTTTTTAAAACAAAAAAAACAAAAAAAATGAGAAAGAATTATCTTTTAAAGGCATCCCTTGGTATTGCCATTTGGCTTACAGTCGCTTCTTGCAACAAGAAAAACGATATGGGCATGGACCCCGCCAATTCTAAGACAAATTTGGAAGAGATGATATCGGAAAAAGGTGCGAACCCCGACGAAGTAGCCATCAGTGAAAATTCGGTCAATATTTCTGCACCTGAGCGACAGGGATCAAATGGCGGTCATTTTATATATACGGAAAACAATTGCGTGGGAATAAACCAGATCATGCGGTATAAAATAAGGAATAACGGCACCCTTGACTTTGCCGGATCGACTGCATCGGGCGGCAATGGCACGGGCAAGGCGCTCGGATCACAGGGTGCTTTGGCATTGAATAAAGACCATACCTGGCTCTTTACCGTTAACGCCGGTGATAATTCGATTTCATCTTTTAAGGTGCATAATGATGGTAGCCTGTCGCTTGCTCATACTGTAAATTCAAAAGGCATGATCCCGGTAAGTATAACGGTTCATAATAACCTGGTGTATGTACTCAACCGGGGAAGCGATAATATTCATGGGTTTAAGATCGGGCCGGGTGGAAGCCTTACCGATATTGAAGGATCTACGCAGTCACTGAGCGGAATGGCGGTAGATGCGCCACAGATTTCATTTACGCCGAATGGGGACTGGATCCTGGTAACAGAAAAAGCAACCAATACCATCAGCGCATTTCGGGTAAAAAATAATGGTGCGGTTTCGCAAGGAATATTTACACCTTCGGTTGGGCAAACACCCTTTGGATTTGATTTTGCCCGGGGACGTTTTATGATCGTCACCAATGCGGTAGGCGGCGCCCCCGGGGCTGGTTCTGTTACATCCTATATCAATCTCAGCAATGGTAAAGCAAAGGACGTGAATGGCGCAGTACCGAACGGTCAGGGAGCACCTTGTTGGATGGCTGTAAGCGCGTTTGGAAGATTTGCCTTTGCAAGCAATACCGGTAGCAACAATATTTCATCTTATTATATAGCGCCATGGGGTGCATTGTATCTTATACAGGCAGTTGCAGGGAAAAGCGGGCTGGCGCCGGCGGATATCGTGGTAGCGGCCAATAATTATCATGTATATGCATTAACGGCGAAATCTAATTCTATCAGTGCTTTCAGCCGAAATTATTTTGGAGGGTTAAAAACAATTACCGGCATTGAAGGAATTCCTTCATCTGCTACGGGACTTGCTATTTACTAGATAGCAAAAAGTAATATTAAAAGCCCTTTGTCACGAAAGGGCTTTTAATTTGCTGTTGGGCTTTAGTGACTTTGGAAAAATTGCTTTGCTTATGAAAATATAAGTTCCATGTTCGGAAAAAGAACTTTCCGCTTTTTTACCGGGGGCTCACTTCAACAGTAGATGATTACATGAAGTTTGCTCAAATGCTGGTGCATAAAGGCGAACTTAATGGGGTGCGCATTTTAAAACCCGAAACAGTGGAACTGATGTCAACAAATCAATTGTCGGATACCATTTCCCAACGCATGTGGTTACCTTCCAAAGGGCGGTTTGGCTTTGGAGTTGACTTCGCCGTACGTACGTCTCATCCTCAAACAAAAGATGAAAATAAAGGTGTGATTGGCGAGTTCTTTTGGGACGGTGCTGTAAGTACATTGTTTTGGGTAAACCCGGTAAATGATTTGACGACGGTGCTGTTTACACAACTAGTGCCTTTCGACAAAGTGAAGCTGACGCGGCCAATTTGAAATTGAAACCTATTATAAAATTTGCGGTCGAACTTTATAAAATAATTTACACTATATTATTTTAATAACTTTTACAATATTGTAAAATAGATACTGCCAACCTTTCATAAAAATAAAATATGAGTGATTCACCAGGAACTGTTGACGTAAATATTCAAAATGTATTGCTGATACCATATTTTTAACTTTTTAAATGAAATTGTATCAAAATGATACCTGTGCTTTAATGAGTTTCTGCTGACAATAAAAAATATCTTCATTTTTCTAGATGTGTAGTGTTCTTCTTTGCAATTTGCGTTTTTATATTTCAAAATCATAAAAAAATAATAAATATTTCATGTAATCACAGTTTTTGGTAATATCCTGCTACTCTAAAATAAAGAAAAATAAAAATTATTGGATGTTTTCTGGTATGAATATTGAAGTCGGTTTTGTTGCACAATTTTTAATTTTTAAATTTAATTTTATGGCAACAACACAAAAGATCAGCTCCAACCTGTGGTTTGCATATGAAGCTGAGAAAGCAGCTAATTATTATGTTTCTATTTTCAAAAATAGCAAGGTGAAAAAAATAACCCGTTATGGGAAAGAGGGATATGATATTCATAAAATGCCAGAAGGCACAGTGATGACTGTTGAGTTTGAATTGGATGGGCAAACTTTCGTAGCACTCAATGGCGGGCCTGTTTTCAAATTTAATGAAGCGGTATCCTTTATCGTCAACTGCGATACCCAGGCTGAGATAGACTTTTATTGGAAAAAACTCTCCGAGGGAGGAGATGAACAAGCGCAACAATGTGGCTGGCTTAAAGATAAATATGGTCTGTCATGGCAGGTAGTTCCTATACAATTGTCAGAAATGATGAGTGACCAAACTACGGAAAGATCAGAATCAGTGATGAGAGCAATGCTGCAGATGAAAAAGCTCGATATTAGAAAATTAGAAGAGGCTTATAATGATGAAGCAGTGCTTTCATAGATTTAACTCACGTATCGACCTTAGAACAAAAGCAAAGAACACAGGGATATAGCCTTGTGTTCTTTTCATTATTCTCTGTTAGTATGCTGCGTGGAAAAGTTGAACTTACTATTGTAGTAATAATCGAGTCAGTTGTGGATCTGTAATAGTTTCCGCATAAAATTATCAAGCCTTCAAACTCTACAGGAAAGATTCTATTTTTTACCTGTACTCATTCTGAAATTTTATTTTTATCCCTTGTCCCCCAAAATAATTAGCCACTAATGATAACAATAGCTATTGTATCCCCCAAAATTTTTGTAACTCCAGTTTTATTTTTTTAACGTGGTCCCAAAAATAACCTGCCAGTGGGCAAAGATGATAGAAGTAACCATTCAGGCAGCAAATCTACTTTAACAAATCTTTATAAAATGCGATAAAAAGAAAGGCTATTACTTCCTTTTCCAGTGATCCCGGTATGAGCTCCGCTATCGTCTTCCTTACCTTAGACGTACAGAGGAAGTAAATGGACGGCGGGGAAATATTTTCACTGATGGGCAAAAATTTCCAAAGCTGGGCCCGTAACAATGGCTGTAAAGTTGTTGTTCGGGAACATACTTTTCCGGTAGGGGCAATCTTCATTTTAATGATGAACAGATCGTTAATACAGATCAGCATCATAATAAATTGTAACCCACGTCATTTCATCTGCGTCCCTGCCACACTTATTTTACTATTTCATTTACCCAACTAAATTTTAAATTATGCATACTAAATTCTTCCCATGGTAACTAAAGTGTGGGGTTACAATGGTACTTATCCCCGGCCAACGATTGTTGCGCATAGAAACATACTCCTGTATTTTTATTGGTCCAACGATCTGTATAATCCATCTACTTTGCGGCCGTTACCTCATTTGTTGCCGATAGATGAAACAATTATGTTTGCGATTAACTATATTTTTTTTAAAGATATCGGTATCACTTACTAAACACTTCAATCAACAACTCCTTACCATCCCTGATGTCAACAACATAATCTTCTTTATCGTTTGAATACTTTCGGGGATAAATGCGCTGCTTATAAATACTCGGTGACAGATCACGTTTGCGGATGTATTCACCCCACTCCTTTTTGTCCGCATCAGTCAGGGTGCCCTTGTTTTGTTTGTCCATCATGTTGATCATAAAAGGTTCACGGGAATTGCTTACCCAATGCGTAGCATCTTGTCTTACTTCTACTTTATACATACCTTCTATAGGGCCCTGGTTTTTGGGCACCAAAAAGCGTCCCAGTTCACCTGTGCCGGTATTATTGACATAGACAATTACAGGTGGTGCTTCAGCATCGTTCAGCGGCTTTAGAATTACCATGCCTTTTACCAGTGGCGAACCATCTAATTTTACAATACCTGAAATCGCAACCTGTGGTTTACTGGTAAGAAATCCGCCAACAGCCAGCCAGTTATGCAAGAGATTTGTCCACTGGCCAAGCACAGGATCACCCAAAGCAAAACCAGTCCCGTGTATACCATTTTGAAAGAAATGGGCTTCCACCGGAACACCTGCACGATATAGACGGCTGTACATCTCCTGCATGCCGCCGTTACTGCTCCTGTCTTCTGCCGTGCCATATATAAATGTGGATGGGAAACCGGTTATTGCAATTGAATCGGCATTGTTAGGAATATGCATCGAGCCGTAAGCCAAAATCAAAAAATCGGGTTTTGAAGAAAACCGATCCAATGGGTCTGTTGCGTTGGCCTGTGGAATTACAGCATTCAACGACATATCAGTAATCAATGTGGCACCGGCAGAAAAACCTACCGCGCCCACACGATCAGTGGAAAGACCATATTCGGTTGCATGTGCCCGTATATATTGCATGCCCCGCTGTCCATCCTTTACCCAATCATTCCGTGTATACAAAGGTCGTAGCCGGTAACGCAAAAGGAACGCGGTAATACCATGGTCAGTGAGCCACTGGGCAACCAGTACACCTTCATGATCAACTGCACGAATAGTGAAGCCTCCGCCTGGCACTACTAATATAGCGGCACCATTGCGTTTGGATGATTCGGGAACAAAGGGAATTACCGCCGGTTTGTCTTCATCACTTATACCTGTTGCACCGGGTGCGCCATCGGGCCATAGTAGTATCGGATCCGCAGGTTTTTGTGCAAAGGCAGTGGACATCAACCCTATTAAAGCGAAACAAATGAGCAAGGATGTAAGTTTCATTATTTGATAATAATTAGATAATGGAATGAGTGAATACAGAGCACAAGCGTAAACCAATTTATGAAGATCGGCAAATATTTTTTTGATGCTGGTAATCGGGTTACCTGAATTTGGGATGGAGCAGGTGACAGAAAAAATTCCACAGGCTCCGGGTGGATCGTTAAAACAATCTTTGTAATTGATCACAACATTGTAGTATGTGCATGAAGTGGTATGTTGGCGGGGACCTGGCGGCCTATTCCAATAATCATACAAGGGGCATTGCTATTTCTTTGGCATTTTTTGTCATTGTTGCGGGTGGAGCACACTGTATTTATGGCGTAGCTGGGATAGGCCGTTATCGGCTTTGGAAAGATAGTTTGGTGGTCTATTCTATAAGTTGTAACTTTTTCGCATGAGACAATTTTTATTTCTATTTCTTTTTTTGCCTGCATTGCCCATATATGCGCAGGAAGCAATTGCTGTAAGCAAGGAACCGTTTCACAAAAATGTTTTTGAAAATGAATACGTGCGCGTACTGGATGTACGAATTCACCCTGGCGATACAACAATGTTTCACAAACACAAAACACCCTCGGTTTTTATTTCATTACACCCGGTGAGAACAGGCTCGCAGGTGATTATTGAAGATGGAAGCGCCACGGCGTTGTCTCCTGATCACACGATAACCTTCGAAGGGTTCTATAAAAGCCCACGCATTCATCGTGTGTGGAATGCCGACACTTCTTTGTTTCATGTAATGGATATAGAAGTGCTTACTAAAGGTGATAGAAATATCGGAGCACCAATCGCAATAAATGGTTTTAAACAAATATTCGATGCGCCACCAGTGCGAACATCCCGTGTAACACTTAAGGCCCACTGGCAACTCGAATTAATAAGAAGCTGCCCCGTACTTATTGTTGGCCTAAATGATGCAGGCAAGGTGCTGGTGAATAAAAAACCCTTCACCAGCCAGGGCGATTTCCTTTTTGTGTCTCCATCTGAAAAAATCGAGTTGGTGAATAATGACGAACATGAGTATTCTCTTACTGTGATGGAACTGAAATAGATGAGCTAATATTATTTTAATGCCAGTGCAACAGCCGTCCAATCATATTCTGCCAGGCCATTTTCCATACTATCAGTGAGTTGTTTGTGTATCGCTCTGCCAAATGGCATCTTCGCCTGCACGGCTGAAGCCTGTTTCATCACAAGATTTACATCCTTTAATCCCAGGCGTAAACTAAATGCTGCAGGCTGAAATACTTCTTTCAAAAGGATAACGCTGTAATTTGCATAAATAGGCGAATTAAGCAATGTCTGTGTTAACATGCTCATCCATACGCCGGCATCAAGACCGCTTCTGGTTGCCAGTTGAATGCCTTCTGCCATTGATTCAATAGCCGCAACGATCAAAAAATTGCTGCACAACTTAGCAACATTGGCTGCTTCAGCGCTTTCACCAAATTCCCATACTCCTGATGCTCCCGCGTGTAATAGTAAAGGTTCTACTTTTTTAATGATCGTGTTATCTCCGGAAACAAGGAAGTTGAGCTTACCAGCCCTCGCAGTTTCGGGCCGACCCATTACCGGGCTGGCGAGGTAATGGTTATTGTATTGCTGATGAAATGCCGATAAGGCTGTTGCAGTTGCGGGTAATATTGTACTGATAGATATATGTATCCCTCCTTCGGGTAAATTAGCGGCAATCCCTGCATTTCCTTCGGTAATTTCTTTTAATGCTTCATCATCCGATACAATGCTGAAAACGACATCGCATAATGAAGACAGTTCTTTTACCGAATGGCAAAGCGTCGCACCTTTTTCCTCCAAAGGTTGTGCTTTGGATGAAGTACGGTTAAAAATGAATAGTTGTTTTGTGTTCGCCAGTATATTTTCAGCGATGGGGGTTCCCAGGTTACCCAATCCGATAAAACCAAGTTTCATAATCTTTATTTTAATTAGTTTCAAGTTACCAATTATAGAACAAATTTAAAAAGGCAAATCCGATAATATGCCGATATATTAAATACCGTTGCACCGGCAATGAGAAATATTAACTGTTTCATGCCTGGTGATTTAGTTTAACCGGCTTCCAAAAAAAGGTTCCTGTAAACACCTGGTAAAAATGCAGGCCCAACCGTTTTTTCAGATACCCATTTTTTGCGCAGCTAAAATTGTGGGGGTCATTGGTAAAAACATTACGGCCCGCAGAAAATCTTTCCAAAGGCTCTTTAAATTTATCTTTTCACGATTTTTTTATTAAGATTAAGCATCCTGGTTTCGCTCATTACCGATGCATAACGGTATTTGTGAATTCCACCTCACTTTTTAATCTCAGCGAATCTTTCGTCGGAAAATTTCCTGGCAAAGGGTAAGTCACTTTTCCGGTCCCTAACCATTCCATAGCCCTAATTACCGTTGTTTGATAACCGATACAGCGATATGCCGGAGGGTAGATATCTCCTTTCCAAAGGTGCCCCATGCTTGAATTATACACATGTCCTTTACCGTAAGTAACTATCCATTCGACCGGCCACATTCTGTGTGTGCTGCTGCTGTCATAAGCATATGATAAAACAGTAAGATTTTCTGCCGGTCCCCGCGGAAAATTATACACTTCTGTATTGGCCGTCTGCCATGCTTCAGGATAATCTTTATTGATAGGATGGCGGTTGAGGATATGCATAATTGCATTGAATCTGTCGCCATGGCTGGTGTTCTTGCCTTCGCCCGGTGGGATGCGAATGATATTTCTATTGGAATCGATTTCCAGCGCATAACCGGAAGTGTAAGGCCTCCACCCGAGGCCAATCATTTTATCATATTCCTTCCAATGGGGAAACGCGTTATTACCCGAATGCAATATATATAAGCCACCTCCGCCTTTCACATATTCTTCCAGTTTTATTTCTGCCTGACCCGGCCATTTCAATCGCTCATCCTGGATGTTATTTGTATTCTGAATAACAACCGCATATTTTTTAAATTCAGGTTGCCAGGTTTCCCGTTGTGCACTGTCTGCAGGAACGGTAGTCATATCCACATTAAAGCGTCTGCTTTCTTCGAGGATCCATTTCGTCACAAGGGAAGTTTGTTTCCAGTCGTGATTGCTAAACCCATCAACAATCAAAACAGGAATGGTCTTTTTGCCTTGCGCATAACAAAAGGCTGTAGGTAACCCATCGCGGCTTCAGAAATCTAAATTGTTGCGTAATCTATCTGTGATTGCGTCTGCTATTTTACCTTATATATCTCTACTGTCTTACCAAATTTGATAAATTTCTCTTGAGCCGCTGAGATACAGGTCGTGATAGCCTTTCATTTTTTCTTTCATCTGTTTCATTTCTTCAGTTTCCTGCATGTATTTCTGAAAGTTTTGTTCATAAGCAGTAAGACTGTCGTATTGAGTAACCATAACCACTTTGTTGAATTCGCCAGTTAAGTCGCTCATGATATGAACGAGTTCTTTGCTATCAGCCATAACTTCTTTAAACAGTTTAGCAAATTTAGAAGCGTTACCTGGCTTGCAGATGAAAGTATCATGTACAATTATCATAGTCGTAATTTTTTATTGTGAATATTAATTAATGTTAGGAATTTGATGGAATTGGGCATTAAGTTACGGTTTTAATACCGACTAAGTAATCGTTAGTTTGCAAAAGTAAAGGGTGTGTGTAGTCGGTAATTAACAGTGCACAGTAATTGGCAATTAAGAGTGCACAGTT
>JBDTWP010000098.1:0-18022 GCA_040006615.1 Ferruginibacter sp. | reverse complement strand
GTATTATAGTTCGGCAGTCTAATGTTAATTATGGGGCATATGGCACCGGCGCGAAACCAGTCATTACCGGACTTTCTACCGTTACAGGTTGGGTAAATTTAGGCGGCAATATATGGGAAGCACCGGTTAGCAATGTTAAGAGTGGCGTAAATTTAGTGTTGCGTAATGACGCAATTCAGCCGGTAGGCCGATATCCAAATACTGACGACGCAAATGGCGGCTACCTGACCTATACCGGGTCGACCACTTCGTCAATTACAGGGCCCGCCCTGTCATCAACAACAAACTGGACAGGTGCCGAAGTAGCAATAAGAATAAATCGTTGGGACATCAGAAAGCAGTTGGTTACTTCGCATTCAGGGGGAGTGGTATCTTTTGCCTCCAAATCTGAAGTACCAAGGGTAGGTTATGGATATTTTTTTCAAAGAGATCCAAGGACATTGGATAAAGACGGGGAATGGTGGCATAATGCTGCCAATAACAAGTTAAGGATGTATTTTTCCTCTAATGACCCTAATTCATACAGCATTCAAATATCCACCGTTGATACATTATTTACAAGCACATATGGTAGTTTGTCAATCAGTAATTTGTCGTTCGACGGTTCAGGTAAGAAATCTATCTGGACCAATGGTGGCAGTGGCATAACAATAAAAGACTGTAATGTAAATAACAGCGGCATAGAAGCGATCACTGCCATGTCTTCATCAAATGTGTCTATAGATAATTGTATAGTAACCAATAATTTAGGTTCAGGAATAAGGGTATATAATACTGGCGCCGGTAAGGTAAATTTATCAGTCACCAGATGTACTGTGGACAAGACTTCATTTATTGCAGGGATGGAGCCAAACGACGGACTAAACGGAGGGGCGGGCATATATTGTATAGCGAGCGATGGCTTAACGATCCAGAATAACATAGTTACAAATTGTGGATATACCGCAATAGCATGGCAGGGTAATAATGTCTATATAAAATATAACTATGTTAATACTTATTGTTCATTAAGGGATGACGGAGGGGGTATATATACCGTAGAAAAAGGTGGAAATGTTTTGCCTACCCGTTCCAACAGAAATATTATAAGCAATATAGTAGTGAATGGAATTGGGGCCAATTACGGAAGTAATGATCCAATCGGAACAAGTGCGAGGGGGCTTTATTTCGATCTGGGAACAAGAAATGTACTGGTAGATTCTAATACAGCGGCCTATAATATAGGAGGTGCGGAGCATGGCAACAATAACGCCAGTCTTACCTTCACAAATAATGTATTCTTTGGGAATGGTAAAACCTTCTCTGTTCAAAGATTTGCTGATGCTGACTTAGTTCGAAAGATGGTGATAAAGAAAAACATATTGTATCCTTATATAATGGAGTATAGAAATTTGGGGCTGGATGCTCCGGTTTTGATCACACCGGAAGATGATATACTCGCAATGGGTACAATTGACAGCAATTATTACTCGATTAACAGTGCAAAAGATCTATCGCTGACAACTATTACTACCAATACCGACAGAAGTAATTACACACTAACCACCCACAATTTTGCATTTGTAAAAGATAGCGTCGGTATTGAAAAACATTCCACGAATGTAGTCAATACCGGAACACTTGAATATAATGCAAGCAGTTCGCCTAAGGTAGTTTCTTTTTCGGGATTCAGTAAAAAAGATGTCTTCGGCAATGTTTACAATAATTCAGTAACCATACCCGCCTGGAGCAGTAAAGTGCTTATTCCGAACGGCACGGCAACTACTTCAAATAAGGCGCCTGTGGCGAATGCAGGCGCCAACAAAGTAATACTATTACCAATAAATACTTTAACACTAACGGGAAGTGGCACAGATCCGGATGGCACAATCACGGGTTATAGCTGGAAAAAAATATCAGGTCCAGCCACAGGATCGATCCTTACACCACTTGCCGCAATTACCGGTCTGATTAATTTAGTTCAGGGTGCTTATCAATATGAATTAACAGTAACAGACAACCAGGGCTCAACAGCCAAGGACACCATGCAGGTAACGGTAAATCCACTTATTGTAAATAATTTCCTTCCTGCAGTTAATCCTGCCAATACTGTTAATGGCCTGGACTATAAATATTATGAAGGAAACTGGACCATATTGCCCGCATTCTCCTCACTAACCCCTGTTAAAACGGGTGTATCTACTAATTTTGATCTCTCTCCTGCCGACAGGGCTACCCAATATGGCTTTAGTTTTTCAGGTTTTATTGATGTGCCTGCAGACGGACAATACACATTTTATACATCGTCGGATGATGGAAGCGATTTGTTCATAGATGATATTCTAACAGTATCGAATGATGGAATTCACACAACAATTGAAAAAGCAGGGACTATTGGATTAAAAGCAGGGAAACATTCTATAACAGGTCTATTTTTTCAACAGACTGGCGGCGAGGTTTTTGTTGTTAGCTATGAGGGCGCCGGGGTTTCAAAACAAGCTATTCCCGCTTCTTCACTATACAGGGTAGAAAATTTGCTTCCCGCTGTTAATCCTGCAAATACTATAAATGGATTAGTTTATCAATATTATGAGGGAAACTGGAGCGTTTTACCTGCTTTCCCTACCCTAACCCCGGTTAAAACAGGTGCGGTAACTAATTTTGACCTATCCCCTGCCAACAGGTCTACGCAATTTGGATTTAGCTTTTCCGGTTTTATTGATGTGCCTTTGGATGGACAGTATACTTTTTATACATCTTCGGATGATGGAAGCAATTTATACATAGATGATAGTCTGACTGTATCAAATGATGGTTTACATACCACAACCGAAAAAGCCGGTACCATTGGATTAAAAGCAGGTAAACATGCTATAACCGGTCTATTTTTCCGACAGACCGGAAGTGGGGCTTTTCTTGTTAGTTACCAGGGTACCGGTATTTCAAAACAGGCAATCCCTGCGTCATCACTTTACAGGGTAGAAGATTTACTTCCCGCAGTAAATCCTGCTAATACTATAAATGGCTTAGAATATATATATTATGAAGGAAACTGGAGCGTTTTGCCTGTGTTCTCCGCGCAGACTCCTGTTAAAAAAGGATCAGTATTAAATTTTGATCTCTCCCCTGCCAACAGGACTACCCAGTACGGATTTAACTTTTCCGGTTTTATCGATGTACCCGCAGACGGACAATACACATTCTATACGACTTCGGATGATGGAAGCAATTTATATATAGATGATAGCCTGACAGTATCGAATGATGGACTACATGCTTCGGTTGAAAAGTCAGGTACAATCGGGTTAAAAGCAGGGAAACATGCTATAACAGGATTATTTTTTCAACAGACCGGAAGCGAAGTTTTCCTCGTAAGTTATGAGAGCAGCGGAATTTCAAAACAAGCGATCCCTGCGTCCTCACTTTTCAGGGTAGATGAATTGCTTCCCGCTGTTAATCCTGCCAATACTGTAAATGGATTAGATTATAAGTATTACGAAGGAGACTGGAACGCATTACCTTCCTTCTCCACGCTCACTCCGGTTGAAATGGGGTCGACTTCAACTTTTGATATTACCCTTGCTAACAGGAGTGCCCAGTTTGGCTTTAGTTTCACCGGATTTATCAATGTGCCTTCAGATGGTCAGTACACTTTTTATACAACTTCTGATGATGGAAGCAACTTATATATAGATAATATTTTGACGGTAGAGAATGACGGAATTCATGGCCCAATGGAACAATCAGGTACAATAGGATTGAAAGCAGGGAAACATTATATATCAGCTTTGTATTTTGAACAGACTGGTAACCATGTTTTTGTTGTTAGTTACGAGGGTATCGGTATTTCAAAACGTGTTATCCCGGCATCTGCCCTTTACAGAGTTAACAATAGCCTTAACCTGCTTCCTGCTGTAAATCCTGCCAATACTGTAAATGGCTTAGATTATAAATATTATGAAGGAAACTGGACTGTATTGCCTTCATTCAGTTTGTTAACTCCAGTTAAAACGGGTACGGCTTCTACTTTTGACCTCTCGCTTGCCAACAGGGCTACGCAGTTTGGCTTTAGCTTTACCGGATTTATCAATGTGCCTTCAGATGGAATTTACACTTTTTATACAACTTCTGATGATGGGAGTAAATTGTTAATAGACAACCTTTTAACGGTAACGAATGATGGAATTCATGGCCCAACGGAAAAATCCGGCATCATAGGATTGAAAGCAGGCAAACATGCTATAACAGGTTTATTTTTTGAACAAACGGGTGGCCAGGTCTTCCTTGTTAGTTATGAGAGTGTGGATGTTTCAAAACAAAGTATTCCTTTGTCGTCGCTTTACAGGATTAATACAATCCCTGCAGCCAGAATCACAAATGGAATTAGCCTTGGATCTGGCATTAGTTTGAATATTGTAAATAATGTAATTCCTAAGGAGGCATTGAAGATCAGTAGCTTCCCCAATCCTTCCAGCTCAGAATTCAGGTTATCTGTGAAAGGAGGAAGTGATGAAAAAATAGAAATTTTGGTTATGAGCGCTGACGGAAGAACCGTTTTTAAAGCATCCGGCTCCAGCAATAAGATCTATAAGTTTGGGAACAGTTTTGAACGGGGTGTATATGTTATCAAAGTAGTGCAGTCAAACGCTATACAATCGTTAAAAGTCATAAAAGATTAAAAGAAAGTAATACTTTGCAGCTTTGCAGGCGGGTTTCATTTTAAAAAATAACGGATGGCCGGGATTTATGATAACCCGTTCATGCAAAATCAGGTTCAAGAACGGAAGGCTGCATATTGAACGGACCAGAAGTGCTATTGAATACCTGGGGGTGAATTTCAAATTGTCGGTAGTTGGCGGGTACACTAACCATGGCCGAGCGACAATTTGAAATGCAACAAATATCAGAACATTAGAAATTAAATAGTAAGGTCTTAATTTTTTTGTAGTTGTTTCTGTTTATCCGCAGTTTTAACTTCTTAAGGTATTGCCGTAAGGAAGATAAACACTTCTGGCTTTACCAACGCAATTTAATATCCGCAGGATATTTTTTGCGACTCTAATAATCCCTCCATTTTGTTACATCTACGTGCAGTTGATGGTGCTTTTCATCCAGGGCAACCAATCTACGGCAAGTTATTTTTGTAATGCATTTATTTCAGCCGGCAAATAATATAACCGCGTCATGTGCCGGGCAGGATAGCTGCGTCTAATCCCTTTACCCTGCTTCGGCAATTGGCCTCTAAACAGCCCCCTACACCAGTCATTATTAATTTGGTCTGCCAGGTTCTTACCGCTAAGAACCTGGTTGATAATGCTTTGCGGGATTTAGACGCCTGCAAGCATGGGCGGCAATCGCGGCCGGGGCGGTAAGACGAGATGATGAAAATCCGGCTCATAATATTTAATAATACTTATCAATGTGATTCATCAATAAAAATAAATTAAACCAATAATTATGTCTTTAAGATCATTTAAAACCACAAAAGGATTTAATTTTAGTAATTTTTTGTTTACGGCAGCACTACTGTTTAGCCAGGTTGTATTTGCGAAAAACTACTATGTCAGCAATTCAGGAAGTGATGCTAATACGGGTACTTCCACCGGAGCAAGCTGGCTCACGATTAAGAAAGTAAACAGTTTTTCTTTTGCCGCAAACGACTCCATTCTTTTCAAACGGGGTGATATTTTCTACGGCGGTATCATTGTAAAAAGAGCTGGTATTAATTACGGCGCCTATAGTACTGGTAACAAACCAGTCATTTCAGGGCTGTCAACAGTTACCGGCTGGGTAAACCTGGGTGGCAATATATGGGAGGCCCCTGTTAGCAATGTAAAAAGTGGTGTAAATTTAGTGTTGCGTAATGACGTAATTCAGCCTCTGGGCCGGTACCCAAATACGGATGCCGCAAATGGCGGATTCCTGACCTATACCGCCGCAACGACTTCATCTATCACGGGGCCCGCCCTATCATCAGCTACAAACTGGAAAGGAGCTGAAGTTGCAATTAGAATTAATCGTTGGGACATCAGGAAGCAGTTAGTTACTGCTCATTCAGGAGGAGTGGTGTCTTTTGGGTCTAAACCCGAAGTACCGAGGTTAAAATACGGGTACTTTTTTCAAAGAGATTCAAGAACATTGGACAGAGACGGGGAATGGTGGCATAATGTTACCAATAACAAGTTAAGAATGTATTTCTCCTCTAATAATCCCAATTCTTACAGTATTCAAATATCAACTGTTGATACCCTGTTCAGAAGTTCATACGGTAGCTTGTCTGTTAGCAATTTGTCATTCGACGGTTCGGGTAAAAAATCTATCTGGGTCAATGGAGGAAGTGGGATAGCTATAAAAAATTGCGATGTAAGTAACAGCGGCATAGAAGCGATCACTGTCATGTCTTCTTCAAATGTAACTATAGATAATTGTATTGTAAAAAATAGTTTAGGTTCCGGAATCAGAGTATATAATAACGGTGCCGGTAAGGTCAATTTAGCCGTCACCAAATGTACGGTGGATAAGAGTGCATATATAGCAGGGATGGAGGCAAATGACGGGCTAAACGGAGGTGCGGGTATATATTGTTTAGCCAGCGATGGGTTAATTATACAGAATAACATTGTAACTAATTGCGGTTATACTGGTATTGCCTGGCAGGGAAACAATGTATATATAAAATATAATTATGTAAACACCTATTGTACATTGAGAGATGACGGAGGAGGGATATACACTGTGGAAAAGGGGGGAAATGTGTTGCCTGTGCGTACCAACAGAAATCTCATAAGCAATATTGTAGTGAATGGTATCGGGGCAAATAACGGAAGTGACGATCCTAAAGGAGCAAGTGCAAGAGGGCTTTATTTCGACCTGGGGACAAGAAGCGTACTGATAGATTCAAATACATCGGCCTATAATATAGGAGGCGGGGAGCATGGTAACAATAACGCCAGTCTTACATTTACAAACAATGTATTGTTTGGGAATGGTAAAACCTTTTCTATTCAACGATTTGCTGATGGTGACCTGGTCAGAAAAATGATAATAAAGAAAAACATTTTATACCCTTATATATTTGAGTATAGAAACCTGGGAATAAATTTACCTTCCCTGATTACCCCGGATGCTGATATACGGGCGATGGGTGTAATAGACAGCAATTATTATTCAATTAATAGTGCCAAAGATATATCCCTGACAACTATTACCACAAACAGCGACAAAAGTAACTATAACCAGGTAGTAAACACCTTTGCGTATGTAACCGGTACAGTAGGCATTGAAAAGAAATCTAAAAATGTAGCCAATACCGGAACACTTGAATACAATGCAAGCAGCTCGCCCAGGGTAGTTTCTTTTTCGGGACTTAGTAAAAAAGATGTATTCGGTAATGTTTACAATAATTCAGTTACAATACCAGCCTGGAGCAGTAAAGTGCTGATTCCGAACGGGACGGCAACTACTTCCAATAAGGCTCCTGTGGCCAATGCGGGAACCGATAAAACGATTACCCTGCCGATAAACACTATAACATTAACGGGTAGTGGCTCAGATCCCGATGGCACAATCGCGGGTTATAGCTGGGCAAAAATATCGGGTCCTGCGTCCGGATCGATCGTTACAACACTTGGCGCGGTCACCGGGCTGATTAATTTAGTTCAGGGTACATACCGATATGTGTTAACGGTAACTGATAACAAGGGTGCTGCGGATAAAGATACTGTACAGGTAACGGTAAACCCGGTTGGTGGAATTATTTTACTTCCGGCGGTAAATCCGGCAAATACGGCAAATGGTTTGGACTACAAGTATTATGAAGGAAACTGGAGTGGTATGCCTGCATTCTCCACTCTAACCCCTATTAAAACGGGGGCAGTATCGAATTTTAGTCTGTCTCCTGCTAACAGGGCTACCCAGTATGGCTTTAGCTTTAGCGGTTATATTAATGTCCCTTCAGATGGATTGTACACGTTTTATACGACTTCTGATGACGGGAGCAACTTATACATTGATAATATTTTGACGGTTGCAAATGACGGAATACACGACATAATGGAAAAATCAGGCACCATCGGACTTAAGGCCGGGAAACATTCTATAACAGGTTTATTTTTTCAACAGGCTAAGGGTGCGGTTTTCACTGTCAGTTATGAGGCTACCGGTATTTCAAAACAAACCATTCCTGCTTCTTCACTTTACAGGGTAGTTAGTTTACTTCCGGCAGTAAATCCGGCAAATACGGTAAATGGTTTGGACTACAAGTATTATGAAGGAAACTGGAGTGGTATGCCTGCATTTTCTACTCTAACCCCTATTAAAGCGGGTACGGTATCGAATTTTGATCTGTCTCCTGCTAACAGGACTACCCAGTATGGCTTTAACTTTAGCGGTTATATTAATGTCCCTTCAGATGGATCTTACACGTTTTATACGACTTCTGATGACGGGAGCAACTTATACATTGATAATATTTTGACGGTTGCAAATGACGGAATACACGACATAATGGAAAAATCAGGCACCATCGGTCTAAAGGCCGGAAAGCATGTTATAACAGGTTTATTTTTTCAACAGGCAAAGGGTTCGGTATTCACTGTAAGTTATGAGGCTGCTGGTATTTCAAAAAAAGTTATTCCTGCATCTTCTCTTTACAGGGTAATAAATTTACTTCCGGCGGTAAATCCCGCCAACACGGTACATGGCCTGGACTATAAGTATTACCAGGGAAACTGGAGTGTACTGCCTTCATTCTCTGCACTCACCCCGGTTAAAACTGGTACCGCTTCAAATTTTGATATTACCCTTGCCAGCAGAACTACCCAGTATGGTTTTAGCTTTAGCGGATATATTAATGTGCCTTCAGATGGTTTGTACACATTTTACACAACTTCTGATGATGGGAGCAACCTAAGGATAGATAATGTTTTGACGGTCGCGAATGATGGAATTCATGGAGCAATTGAAAAATCCGGCATTATAGGATTGAAAGCAGGTAAGCATTTAATAACAGGATTATATTTTCAACAGGCTGATGGACGTTCCTTCCTGGTTAGTTACCAGGGAACAGGTATTTCAAAGCAAGCTATCCCAGCGTCGGCACTCTATAGGGTCAATACTGCCCCTGTAGCCAGGACTACGAATGGAGTTATACTGGGAGCTGGCATCGGATTTAATGTTACAAATAATGCAATTACATCCACTACATTAAGAATCAGCAGCTTTCCCAATCCTTCCAATAATGAATTCAGGTTATTAGTTGAAGGAGGAAGTAATGAAAAAATAGAAATTTTGGTAATGGGCGCTGATGGAAGGGCAGTGTTCCGTGCAACCGGAAATACTAATAAGACTTATTTATTTGGGAAGAATTTTGAACGTGGTGTTTATCTTATAAAAGTAATTCAGGCAAACAATGTGCAAACTTTAAAAGTAATAAAAGATTAGAATCAAATATTAGTTTTCATTTTTAATCAAAATAAAATGACAGGCTCGTGGTACGAGCCTGTCATTTTTATTTTCTATATTTACAGTCGCGGCTAATCCTGATACATTCCGGGAGGAAAATTTCGGACTATATAGATATAGCATTGAAATTCAGCCTGTTAGGCACGATTTTTGCTGGATTAATTTCCTGACCTTATTTTAGAATCTTGAAAGAGCCATGCACTGCTATGACAGAATGTATTTTCCAAAATCAATTATGGTTGTTTCGAACAGCATTTAAATTGCAGCTAGATCCGCTTAAGAGTTGGGTAATACCTTCCAACAATTTAAAGCTGGAACAGATGCCAAATAACAACAGGGACCAGCTGAAGCAGTCCGTTGCAGGTAAATGCCTGGGAAACAGAATAAGTGATTTACCAGGAACTTAATATTAATTTTTTCTGATCCTGTTCATGTGCCGTTATATTTTCCTACGGCATTGCCGAAACAGAAGATAAATCCCAGGACAGCAATTCGAAAAAAATTCAGGGATATCCTATGCGCCCATTTTAATCCCCCATGGAGAAACACGTTCATTGCTGATGTTGATTTCGTGAGTCAATGGCATCCAATAATCAGCTGGTTCTTTTTGTAAAGCAACTATTTCCAGGCGGCGGCCAAGTCAGCCAGTCCATGTGACTCCAGGCAGTTGCTTTTAATGATTTCATTGCGCTTCAACAATATGCCGTTGCACAGCCACATAGAAAGATTGAATTAATCCGACCTGTAATCATTTCATCACTAAGAAGCAGATTAAAAATAATTTCCCGGATTTCTTAGTATTGCAAAGTGGGCCAGTGAAGTGTGGTTACCGATGTAAAACTGTAGATGAAAATCATGTTTTTGATAGTCTATATATTAATATGATTCATTGATCGGATTTAAATGTGAACCTAATAAAACCAGTAGTTATGTCTTCAAAATTGGTAGATTCTTCCATGAGCATTAAGATTGGTATTGTTCTATTTACAGCAGGATTAATATCCGGCAAGGCCGCTTTTTCAACGAACTACTATATTAGTAATTCAGGAAGTGATGCTAATGCAGGTACTTCTGCGGGAGCAAGCTGGCTGACAATTAAGAAAGTAAACAGTTTTTCATTTACTGCAAAAGACTCCATTCTTTTCAAACGTGGTGATGTTTTTAACGGGGGTATCGTAGTAAGGAAGGCGGATCTTAATTATGGCGCATACGGTACCGGTAACAAACCAATCATTTCGGGGCTTTCAACAGTTACCGGATGGGTAGATTTAGGTGGTAATATATGGGAAGCCCCGGTTACCAATGTAAAAAGCGATGTAAATTTAGTATTGCGTAATAATGTAATTCAGCCTGTTGGCCGATATCCAAATACAGATGCTGCAAATGGCGGGTACCTGACCTATACTGCATCGACAACCAGTTCCATTACCGGGCCGGCCTTGTCATCAACAACTAACTGGAAGGGTGCTGAAGTAGCAATCAGAATTAATCGCTGGGATATCAGGAAGCAGTTAGTTACTTCACATTCGGGTGGAGTGGTATCATTTACCGCTAAGCCCGAAGTACCGAGGGTCAATTACGGGTACTTCTTTCAAAGGGATCCCAGGACTTTGGATAGAGACGGAGAGTGGTGGTATAATGCCGCCGGCAGCAAGTTAAGAATGTATTTCTCTTCTAATAATCCTAATTCATTCAGCATCCAGGTAAGTACAGTTGATACCTTATTAAGCAGCTTATATGGTAGTCTGTCAATTACCAATTTGTCCTTCAACGGTTCAGGCAAGAAATCTATCTGGATATATAAAAGTAGTAATATAATTATAAGAGATTGCGATGTAAATAACAGTGGTATAGAAGCGATTACCGCATGGTTTACAACCAGTGTAACTATAGATAATTGTATAGTAAACAATAGTTTAGGTTCGGGAATAAGGATGTATAATACCGCTACAGGTAAGACTAATTTTTCTGTGACTAAATGTAGTTTGGATAAGACTGCATTTATAGCCGGAATGGAAGCAAACGACGGACTAAACGGAGGGTCAGGCATATATTGTATTGCTGGTGATAGTTTAACGATTCAGAATAACATTGTTACAAATTGTGGTTATACAGGTATAATGTGGCAGGGTAATAATGCATATATAAAATATAATTTTGTTAATACATATTGTAGTTTAAGGGATGATGGAGGAGGAATTTACACCGTTGAAAAAGGAGGAAATGTTTTACCCACGCGTACCAATAGAAATGTTGTCAGCAATATTGTAATGAATGGTATCGGGGCTAATTATGGAAGTAATGATCCTGCGGGAATAAGCGCAAGGGGGCTTTATTTCGATTTAGGGACAAGAAATGTGCTGGTAGATTCAAATACAGTGGCATATAATATTGGAAGTGCAGAACATGGTAACAATAACGCCAGTCTTACTATTACTAATAATGTATTCTTTGAGAATGGGAAGACTTTTTCTATCCAAAGATTTGCTGATGGTGATCTGGTTCGAAACTTAGTAATCAAGAAAAACATCTTGTATCCTTATTTCATTGAGTATAGAAATTTGGGTTTAAATGTGCCGGTTCTGATTACCCCGGAAGCTGATATACGGGCAATGGGTGTAATAGACAGCAATTATTACTCCCTGAATAATGTATCAGATGTATCCTTAACACGAGTGACCACATATGCCGATCAAAGCAATTACACTCTATCGCTCCATGGCTATCCTTACGTAAAGGATACTGTTGGTATTGAAAAAAGATCTAAAAATGTAGCGAATACCGGTACGCTTGAATACAATGCGGGCGGCACGCCAAAAGTGGTTTCTTTTTCCGGATTAAGTAAAAAGGATGTATTTGGGAATGTTTACAATAATTCCGTTACCATTCCGGCATGGAGCAGTAAGGTATTGTTTGCGAATGGGAAGGCAAGTACGACAAACAAGGCTCCTGTGGCGAATGCGGGAACGGATACAACTATCACGTTGCCTGTAAACTCACTGACTTTAACAGGTAGCGGCACTGACCCGGATGGTACTGTAACGGGTTATAGCTGGGCAAAAATATCAGGACCCGCACCGGGATCGATCGCTACACCGTCCGCTGCGATCAGCTTAGTGAATGATTTGGTTCAGGGGGTTTATCAATTTGAATTAACCGCAACAGATAACCAGGGCTCGGCAGACAAAGATACCGTACAAGTGACGGTAAAGCCAGTTACCGTTACAAATTTACTCCCCGCTGTTAATCTTGTCAATGCGGTAAATGGCCTGGACTATAAATATTATGAAGGTAACTGGACTGTTTTGCCTGCATTCTCCACTCTAACCCCTATTAACGCGGGTGCAGTATCGAATTTTGACCTGTCTCCTGCTAACAGGGCTACCCAGTATGGCTTTAGCTTTAGCGGTTATATTAATGTCCCTTCAGATGGATTGTACACGTTTTATACGACTTCTGATGACGGGAGCAACTTATACATTGATAATATTTTGACGGTTGCAAATGACGGAATACACGACATAATGGAAAAATCAGGCACCATCGGACTTAAGGCCGGGAAACATTCTATAACAGGTTTATTTTTTCAACAGGCAAAGGGTGCGGTATTCACTGTCAGTTACGAAGGTGGCAGTATTTCAAAACAGGCTATTCCCGCGTCATCACTTTACAGGTTAGAGAATTTGCTGGCGGCTGTAAATCCTGCCAATACTGTCAATGGGTTAGACTATAAGTATTATGAAGGTAACTGGAGCGCCTTACCTTCGTTTCCCGCGCTAACCCCTGTTAAAACAGGAACGGTTTCCAATTTTAATATCAGCCTTGCCAATAACTCTACCCAATATGCTTTTAGCTTTACCGGGTATATTAATGTGCCTTTAGACGGTTTTTACACATTTTACACCAATTCCGATGACGGAAGCAACTTATACATTGATAATCTTTTAACGGTTACGAATGATGGAATACACGACATAACGGAAAAATCGGGTATTATAGGACTTAAGGCAGGGAAACACGCAATTACAGGTTTATTCTTTCAGCAGGTTGGTGGCGCGGTTTTCACGGTTAGTTACGAAAGTACCGGTATTTCAAAACAAGCGGTTCCTGCTTCTTCACTTTACAGGGTAGATAATTTGCTACCGGCTTTAAATCCCTCCAATACGGTAAAAGGCTTAGACTATAAATATTACGAAGGAAACTGGAACGTTTTACCTGCATTCGCGGTACTCGTTCCTGTTAAAACAGGTACGGTTACTAATTTTGATCTCACTCCAGCCGATAGTACCACCCATTTTGCATTTAGCTTTACAGGTTTTATCAATGTGCCTTCAGATGGTTTTTACACATTTTATACGTCTTCGAACGATGGGAGCAACTTATACATAGATAATTTGCTGATAGTTGCGAATGATGGAGTTCATGGAGTGATTGAAAAATCAAGTACCATCGGCCTAAAGGCAGGGATGCATGCTATAACATGTTTGTATTTTCAAAAAATCAATGGCCTGTCTCTTCTTGTTAGTTACGAAGGTGGCGGTATTTCAAAACAATTGATTCCTTCTTCTTCACTTTACAGGGTAATTAATTTGCTTCCGGCTGTAAATCCTGCCAATACGGTAAATGGTTTAGACTATAAATACTATGAAGGAAACTGGAGTATTTTACCTTCATTCTCCATGCTGACTCCGGTTAAGACGGGTACGACTTCAAATTTTAATATCTCCCCAGCAAACAGGTCTACCCAATATGGTTTTAGCTTTACCGGTTTTATTAATGTGCCTTCAGATGGAATGTACACATTTTATACAACTTCCGATGACGGGAGCAACTTATACATAGACAATGTATTAACGGTAACGAATGATGGAATTCACGGCGCAATTGAAAAATCAGGCTCCATAGGATTAAAAGCAGGAAAGCATGCCATAACAGGTCTGTATTTTCAACAAAGCAGCGGTCAGTCCTTCCTGGTTAGTTATGAGGGTACAGGTATTACAAAAGTGGCTATACCCGGATCGGTTATATACAGGGTTAATAATGCGCCTGTAGCCAGAATTGCGAATGGAATTAACCCGGGGCCCGGTATTTTATTAAATGTTGTAAATAATCCAAATACAATAGCCATATTAAAAATCAGCTGCTATCCCAATCCTTCCAGTACCGAATTTAAATTATTTGCAGAAGGAGGAAGCAATGAAAAAATAGAAATCCTGGTGATGGGTTCAGATGGAAAAATCGTTTTTCAAGCCACCGGAACCGGCAATAAAACATACAAATTCGGGAACAAATTTGAACGAGGTGTATACATTATTAAAGTAGTTCAGGCCAGTGCGATACAAACGTTTAAAATAGTAAAGGGTTAAAAGCAAAAATTGGTTTTTCATTTTGTTAATAAAATAATAATCCCAGGTACATGCTTTGTACCTGGGATTATTATTTTTTAATGTTGCGGACAAGCAGGGTTTAGGGACACCATGCAGCCAGGGATTTCAGACATCCTCTCAAATTATAAACCACTCTATCCGTGGCAAAACAAATCCCTGAAATGAACAAACTGAAATACATTATTTACCAGGGAGCCGGTCCGGATAGAAAATAACCGTACTGCCGGATCATTATTCTTTGTCAAAAAAAAGATTAAGTTTTATTGACTTTTGAAAAATAAATGCAATCCAAAATAACAAAGCAGGCTGGATCACGGTAAACATGCGTATATAGGTGCTAACCAATAAGGAAAGGCTCAAATATAAAAAAATAAAAAATAATAAAAAACGGAGAGGAAAGAATATTTTCCGCCAATTGATGATGGTAACCACCATCGAAAAAAACATTGACACAACTACGAACATGTTAAGCGGCATCCGTAAATTATATCGTTGAACCCTGTATGAATATGGGAAACCGAAAAATAATCTTTCGCAATTGCTGATACAATTTTTTAAATACTTAAGCGGATATCGTTTAATATTATTAATCGCGATTTTTTTATACGCATTATCACGCTCAACTCCTGTATATTTATTAATCTCCTGAATATCTTTTGAATGTTTACTATACAGGTAATTATTCCATCCCGGGATTAATTTTGTGTCAACATCAATACCTGAGTTCAGCGTGTCGGTTTGCCTCACCACCCGTGCATGGTACCAATCGCCTACTTCATTTTCGTCAGGCGAGCTCATCCAATATAAAGACATACCGCCCGAGTTACTCAAATAATATATCTTATCTGTTAAATGCCAGGTATAAACCAGGTAGGGCAAAATAGTACCTAATGAGATCAGCATAATTAATATGCCCCGTTTATAATTAAACAATCTTCTGTTTACTACCCAACCGATTCCAATACCTATAAACATACATAATATCACATAGCCAAAAATAACTTTTGTAAGCACAATAAACCCCATTATAAGGCCGGAATAAATTGCATTCCTTTTACTTTTATTGCCTGAATCGAATGATCTTACCAAATTGAATAATAAAAGTGAAATCAAAAATGAAGTGAAAACTTCTGGCAATATATAATTCATCTCTTCGAAAGAAATATAATAACATGCCCAAAAAAGGCTAAATACGACAGCTTTATTAAGAGAAACGAATTGCCGTAATGTTTTAAATAGTAAAATGACTGAGAGGTAGTATAAAACACCATTCATAAGCGACATGCATATGAGGGGCAGATGCAGTGCAACAAAGGGCATTAATAAAACAGGGTAACCCGGCCCATTCCATAAATTGATGTCGGGTGGAGGAGTTGAATAAAATCCATGAATAAGATTATTCGCAAATTCCAAATACCGTCCCTCATCTCCTTTTGTACCCTGTGTAGGTGAAATAAGAATATATGTAATATAAAATAACAGGAAAGGCGAGAATAAAATAAAAGGGTTCTTAATTGATTTTATTTTATTTATAAATTTTATCATACAATATTATTATTAATTAAGAAATATTATTATCAAAGCAAATCCACCAGGATTAATTATTATTTTGTGCTATAACAATTACCGATAAACCAGATCTATAAAAAATCAGCCTGTCCAAGATTCTTGACAGGGGAATTAATTTATTGAAGATTTTTAACAGATAACCCGGAATGACCTTACTTTTCAATACATTCCCTGTAAACCACCAGCCAAAGATACCCGCGAAGTTGAAGTACCTGGCATGAATTAAATTCATACCCTGGCCTTGCAATAAATTTTCCAGCCTGTTTTTATTATATCTTCTATAGTGTTTGAGCATGTTGTCTAAAGAATTATATAAGTTTTGATATGCCGGCACTAAAATAATTAATTGCCCCTGGCGGGTCAGCAATTTCTTACAATTTATTATTGCAAGTGAATCATCGTAGATATGCTCAATTACATTTAAGGCAATTACGGTATCAAATTTGTTGATTAACCGGGAATAGGATTTTTCAAAATCCGGGGAAGACAGATCAATTGAATAGATGCCCTGAAGGTTTTGATAAGCGCCGAATTTCTGTTTTAAAATTTCGCAATATTCCTCTCGTAAATCACTTAAACTGATTTTTTCAAAATGGCTAAGCAGGCATTGCGAAATATTTCCTATCCCGCTTCCCGTTTCTAAAATATTGCCAGAACAAAATGGGGAAACCGATTGAAATAACCATTTATTAAATTCAGGCACCGATGCAAATAGTTGCAGGGTTTGCAATCCCAGGGGATCCTTTGATTCGGAAGATGATTTCCTCACCGGCTGAAAATATTGAATTTCAGGATACAATAAATAGCTCTGATACCATCTTTCCAGTTAATTTTTTTCCCTTCCAAATATGTTCTGCCGTAGTAAGAAATTCCTACTTCATAGATACGTATTTCAGGAATTCGTGAAAGTTTTGCGGTAATTTCAGGTTCAAAGCCAAACCTTTTTTCCTTTAAATCTATTTGCTGAATAATGGGGGTCCTGCATAATTTATAGCAGGTTTCCATATCGGTTAAGTTCAGGTTGGTAAACATGTTACTTAATTTTGTCAGAAACTTATTCCCTATGGAATGCCAGAAGAATAGAATCCTGTGTGGATTTCCTCCAAGAAAACGAGACCCATACACAACGTCGGCATAACCCCGGAACACTGGTTTCAGAAGTAAGTTATATTCTTCGGGATCATATTCAAGATCAGCATCCTGTATTATTAAAAATTCGCCTGTAGCTTTCTTAATGCCGGTATGAATAGCAGCACCTTTGCCCTGGTTTATTTCATGTTTATAATATTGAATATTTAAAGTGGGATTCTCGCCGGAATATTTCATGATGGCTTTTTCCGTGTCATCTTTTGAACAATCATTCACTATAATTACTTCCTTTGCAATATTATTAATCAGGGTTACCGCTGCTACGCGATCCAAAATGCGATGTATCGTTGCGGCTTCATTATAGGCCGGAATGATAATAGAGAGTTTGCTGAAATTTTCCATATTATGTATAATTTTTATTCGAATTCTTAATTTTTGCAAACATACTTTAATTCAGCACATATACCATTCTAGTGCTGTATTAACAATAATATGGCGTATCATTTTTTTATTACACGAATTAGGAAACACGAATT
>JBDTWP010000097.1:0-18035 GCA_040006615.1 Ferruginibacter sp. | reverse complement strand
TTAATATAGAAAAGAATCAATTACCAGGAATAATAAACCCCGGCGGGGTGACATTAGAAAATTACGGCATACCTCATATTCCGCTGCATTCAGATGAATATTATAATAAGGAAGTGCCGGGTTTTCACAGCGTACAATTCAAATCAAAAAGCCTTCAATTGTGAAACCCTTACGAAGCATACATCATCCGTAAATGTGACACAGGTGTTCCGGAAATAATTTTTGAAATTTTACGCTATTATTGAGAAAGATTTATTAATTTGTTATGGTAAATCCAATAAAAGATATTATAGTCCATCCTGTCCCGCAATTAAAAAATATATAGCATATTTACAGCGTATTTATAGGGCATCTATAGGGCTATTATAGGGATAAAATCTCCTACCATTTCCCTACTAAACCCCTGCTAAATCCCTACTAAGCCTGGTAGGACCTGCCGTTCATTTAAGAATGATCTCCTAGTTTATTTTCAATTGTTTGCTTCCTTCAGCAGGAACCTTTCTGATTTCGGTATTTCCTCCGCCGTCCAGTGTAAGATTTACCGGTTGGTTGGTTTTCCATGCACCTTTTGTAAAATCAGGGACGTCCATACTGCGTGCACGGTTGGCTACAGATTTTTCACTTAAGGGTGAAATTGAACTCCATAACGCAGCATCGTACACGTCCTGGTCAAGTGGCAATCCATTTCTCAGGCAATCGATCAATCGCCAATCCATTATAAAATCCATCCCTCCGTGACCACCAACATTTTTTGCGATGGCACCCATATGTTTTACAATCGGGAGCGTATATTTTTCTTCCAGCGCTTTATACTCGGTTTCGTTTATCCATCCTTCGCCAAAAGAAATTTTTGGAGGATCCGGCCACTTTTGGGCGATCCCTTTTGTACCACTGATCAAATGAATTCTTGAATATGGCCTTGGACTACTAACATCATGTTGTACCATAATGGTTTTACCCTTTACCGTCTTGATGACGGAGGTATTCATATCACCCCTGAATTGCTTATCCTTAAATTCACTATAGAAATTATCGGTTGCCGCCCTTTCTTTTGCAATCGCTCCCATTATAAAATCATTGGATGACAATGATACCAGGTAATCCATCTGGTCGCCCCGGTTGATATTGAGGCATTGGGCAACAGGGCCTAATCCATGTGTCGGATATATATTACCATTGCGGCTTGCATTTTCTTTTAAGCGCCACATTTCAGCATACCCTTTTTTACTAAAATTCAACTCCCGTAAATCGTGTAAGTAAGCTCCTTCAGCATGCACCAGTTCTCCGAACAAACCGTTCCGTGTCATATTTAAAGTAAGTAATTCAAAAAAATCATAGCAACAGTTTTCCAGCATCATGCAATGCTTTTTTGTTTTTTCAGAAGTTTCAACCAGTTGCCAGCATTCTTCAATCGTTTTGGCAGCGGGCACTTCTGAAGCCGCATGCTTACCATGCATCATGGCATATACAGCCATCGGCGTATGCCAGCTCCAGGGTGTAGTGATATACACCAGGTCAATATCGGGCCGGTTGCACAATTCCTTCCAGGCTTCTTTACTTCCGCTGTATTCGGTAGCTTTGGGTAAGCCCTTTTTTTCTAAAATCTTTTGCGCAGCAGACACCCTGTCCGGGTATTGATCACATAAAGCTTTGATTTCTACACCCTCAATAAATGACATCCTTTCTACGGCCCCGGGCCCACGTTGCCCCAAACCAATTATTCCAATACGCACCTTATCCATTTTCGGCGCTGCATAACCACTCATATTAAAAGCTCCCGGCCGTGGCTTGCTCTTATTCTGCATTAAACGATCGCTGTCCTCAATAATTTCATTGGCAAACGATGGCAATCCTGTTACCAGGGACCCGGTGCCAAGTGCTATGCTTCGTAAGAAATTCCTGCGTTTTGATTTCATAAATGAAGTTGGAGTTAAATAATTAAAGAAAATGTCAAAAGTAACGGAAATTACCCTATATAATTATATAAAAAAGAATCAAACGATTGCATAATATTTTGAAACGAAAAAGACATTCTTTTGCATTAGTTAAATCCTTAACTACCTTTATCAAAATGCATATATGAAAAGATCATTTCCAAATTCATTTCTTCTGCTATCATTGGCAGCGTTTTCCTGTAATGAATCAAAAGACGGCCACAAACTCTACCAGGCAAAAGTATTTACACCGGTTAATAGTTTTACGGCCGGCGCGGAAGGCCCTGCTACAGATAAAGAGGGTAACCTGTACGCCGTAAACTTTGAACGGGAAGGCACCATTGGAAAGGTAACACCAACCGGTGCCGCAGCCATTTTTATAGAATTGCCCAATGGAAGTATCGGCAATGGGATCCGCTTCAACAGCAAGGGGAATATGTTTATTGCCGACTACACTAATCATAATATCCTTATGATAAATATGGCCGACAAAAAACTAAGTGTATATGCCAATGAGCCATCCATGAACCAGCCGAATGATATTGCTATTGATAGCAGGGACCGCTTGTATGCAAGTGATCCAAACTGGAAAGACAGTACGGGAAATATCTGGCGGATTGATACAAATGGCATCGTAACGCTGCTCGAAAGAAACATGGGCACCGCAAATGGCATAGAAGTTAGCCCGGATGAAAAAACGCTTTATGTAAATGAATCCGTTCAGCGCAATGTATGGGCATACGATTTATCCGATACCGGTACAATCAGCAATAAAAGACTATTGATCAGGTTCCCTGATTTTGGAATGGACGGAATGCGTTGCGATCAAAATGGCAATTTATATATTACCAGGCATGGAAAAGGTACTGTGGTAAAAGTATCGCCTGCCGGCAAAGTATTAGAGGAAATAATATTATCCGGCAAAAAACCCAGCAACCTGGCCTTTGGCGGTGACGATGGCCGCACGATATACGTTACCCTGCAGGACCAGGGAAATATCGAATCATTCCTGGTAGATGAACCCGGGAGGGAATGGAAAATGAAGTGAAGAATCTGACGTTATCTTAAGTTGGAAAATGACTCAAAGTTATCGCACGAATTTCTTACACGAATTACACGAATTCATCACCTGCGCTGTGTTAATGCGTGAAATTCGCGTTTTATAATTCGTATAGTGAATAAAATAGTAAGCCGATTTATTGTTTGCACAGCACCGGATAAAATGCTGTTAGTTCTTATTGGCAGAAGGAACCCTGGCCTTTAAAACTTCTGCGGGAGTTACTGCGCTGGAATTGTTCTTAAAATTCTGCCTGATATAGGTTAAAACCTGGGCTATATCCTCATCTTTCAAAAAGCTGTGATGCGGCATCAGGTTATTATACAATTTCCCCTTTACTTCAATTGGCGACTGCAATCCATTCATTACTAAATTGATCAGTCTTTTTTTATCACCATTCACCCATTCAGAACTATCCAGGGGAGGAAATCTTGTTCCATCTCCTTTACCATTTCTCATATGACAGGAAACGCAATAAATATTATACACCTGTGCGCCGGGTAATGCTTTTCCTTTATAGAGATTGTCGTTTAATTCATCCGGAGTGCGTATGTTAGACATCGCTTTATGTTTTTCCATTTCCGCCAATTCAGTCCTGCCGAAATTATTTTTATCGCCCTTATACATGATGCGCCATATCCTGCCTTTATTTGATTCGGCGATATATAAAGAACCATCAGGCCCCATTGCAATGCCCATTGGCCGGTACACGGCGTCACTTACATTAACAACAGGATCAAGTCCGGCAAAGCCATCTGCAAAAACTTCCCATTCCCCCGAAGGTTCTCCATTTACAAATGGAACAAAACACACAAAATAACCAGCCTGCGGGTAAGGCGCCCGATTGGTGGAACCATGGAATGCTATAAAAGCGCCGTTCTTATAGTGTTGGGGAAATTGATCTCCGTCATAAAAAAACAGGTCATTGGGAGCCCAATGGGCAGGGAAACCCATGATGGGGAGCTTTACCTTGCTGTCCCTTGCCGGCATCTTTCCATCACCGCCATATTCCGGTGCCAGCATATTTTTCTGTTGAAACTGGTCGTAGTAGCTATATGGCCATCCGAAATCATCTCCTTCATTCACTCTCAGGAATTCTTCTGCCGGCAACACCGCATTCTGCCAGGGTGTGTATTTATCGGGCCACAGTAAATGAAGGTCATCACGGCCATGCATAACCACATATAATTTCTTATCCCACTTGTTCCAATCCATTGCCAGAATACTTCTTAAGCCTGTTGCAAACCTCCGGCCGTCCTTTTGTGTAAGGCCGGTTTTACCTGCGTCGAATTGCCAGATGCCACCATGCTTTTCAAGCTCAGGGCATGGATCGAGGCCGGGAAAACCAGGTGTCCCACCTGGCGTGTGTACAAGGTCCTGGCATGCATTGGATGGTGTGCCAAATGGAACATACATGCGACCTTTATCATCAAAAGAAACGGGCTTCGTAATATGCCAGTGCTTTCCGCCCTCGTGATCATCTGTAAGCACTGTTTCCATTTTACTTTCAGGAACCAGTTTGCCGGGTGTTAGTTTATTCCTGTACACCACCAGTTCCGAACTAAAGTACAGGTAACCGTCGTGTATCCGCATTCCATTGGAAAGACTGCCGGTATTTTCATAGTCACCGAATCGCTGAATGATATCTGCCTTTCCATCATGACTGGTATCCCGGAGTGCCACATTTCCACCTTCCCCTTTCCTGGAGCGACTCAATTTAACATAGATGTCTCCATTGTCATTTACGGCCAAATGGCGTGCGGGCCCAACGCTGTCTGCAACAACCACTGCTTCAAAGTTGCCCGGGATAGATAGTCCCCCGTTGCCCGGATCACCGGGTGGTAATTCAATGGATGAATTGCACCCGATGAGGCAAAGTACAGCAAGGAATAATAAAGGTCTATGCTCAAAATAAAAGCGTGTTTTCATGCCGAACATATTTGCTTTTAATACAGATGACATCTTTCAAAAAGATGTTATCTGTATTTTCTGGCAGCTAACCCATTCAGATCCCAAACAATTTTGCCTGCGCGAATGGTTAGTTCTGCTTCAAATTTCTGGCTACCTTCCAGCTTATTTCCACCAGCGTCTATAAAACCAAAATTCCCATTTAGTATGGCAAGGATGGTAATATCGGCATCGTTGCCTTCGGATAGATTTCCAAGATCGCCGCGTTTAATTGATTGGGCCGCGTTCCAGGTGGCCCGCAGGATAATATCTTTTACCGGCATACCCATGGTTAAATATTTTGACATGATATTTAACATGCTTTTCATACCAGAATTCATGCTGAAACGGTGCAGGTCGGATCCAAAGGTGTTGGGCCATAAACCTTGCTGAAATGCAGGTACAGCCTGGCTGAACCAGAAACCGGCACCTCCGTGACCCAGGTCAAATAGGATGCCTCTTTTTTGTGCATCCAGCACAAAGGGCCTCAGCACTCCCTGGGAATCAATGATGGGCATCCGCTCACTGATCTGTTCAAAGGAATGCGTAATTATGTCACCCGCGCGCATACGTTTGAGCTGGTCTTCCAGGGAAAATTTTGGCAGGTGACATTCAACGAACAATGGTGTGCCGGTATTTTGTGCCGCTTCCAATGCCCTGTCAAAAGGAGTCCAGTCAATGCCTTCATAATGCCCGATCTTAATGCCCACAATTATAGTGGGATATTTTTGAACTGCCAACGCTGCCATTTTCACATCCATATCGCTGGTATCCTGCTGACCGGGATCTCCACTCATGCCCGCACCTGCAATGTTCAGAAATGCAAGTATGCGAGTCTTCGATTTATCAATCACCTGGTCCTTGAATACAGGAAAATTCCGCCAGCCGGATGTACCGGCATCCACTACTGTTGTTATGCCGGATTTAAAGGAAAAATCATCGGGTGATAAACTATTGACACCGTCCGCAAACTTGTCTGCTTTAGTGCCTACAAAAACATGCGTATGAATATCTATTAATCCCGGAGTAACCAACAGGCCTGTCGCATCAACAATTTTAGCGGCTTCCGAAACAGGAATATCCCTGCCAACTTTTTTAATCCTCCCATTTGAAATTGCGATGTCAAGGATGGCATCAATATTATTTTTTGGATCAATAACATGCCCGTTTTTCAACAGGAGATCATATTGCTGCGTATATGCGATTCCGGGAGCAACATATAAAAACAACAACAATAATGCTCCGGCGATCTTTTCAGTAACGAACTGTGGGTTTTTAAAAAATATTTCCTGCCGGTAAATGGTCATAGTTGTCATTATTTCCCGATTATTTCGGTATCCCAGCGTGGTGCGCTGATACCATTTAAATCCCATACGATCTTTCCGCCACGGATGGTTAATTCGGCTTCCAGTTTTTGTGTTCCTTTTATCTTTGTTTTACGTACATCCATAAAACCGAAGTCGCCTTTCCTGATATTAAATACGGCAATATCCGCATCACTTCCCGCACTTAAATTTCCGAGGTCTGGTCTTTTGATAACATTTGCCGGGTTCCAGGTACTTCGCAGGATAACTTCCTGTATCGACATGCCGAGGTTGAGAAATTTCGACATGGTATTGCTCATGTCTTTCATACCGCCATTCATGCTTTCAGCGTGCAGATCGGTACTGATCACATCTGGCTTGAAGCCCTGTTGGATGGCGGGAATCGCCTGTCGCCAGGAGAAGGCGCCACCACCATGCCCCAGATCGAAAATGATCCCCCTTTTCTGAGCTTCAAATACAAATGGTTTTACCTTTCCCTTTTCATCAACCACCGTTTCCCGCTGGTTGGGGCCATATGAAAAAGTATGTGTAAATATATCGCCGGGACGCAGGTGCTTCATAAACAGGTCCTCAATTGACAAGGGTGGGTCATGTTCCCCGAAGTCGACCATCACCGGCACATTGGCCAGTTTGCCTGCTTCCACAGCAAGGTCTACCTGGTTAAATCCGCCCCAGTAATGTGCTGCTTTTATACCGACAATTATACCAGGAAAAAGCTTTTTAATCATGTAGGCAGTCTGCACCGGGTTCATGTCTGAAACATCCTGTTCTTCAAAACGACCCAACATACCGATACCCACAATATTCAATAGTGCCAATACCCTTGTTTGAGATTTATCAATGGTTTGTTTTTTGAACTGGCGGAAATTTTTCCATCCTGAAGAGCCTGCATCCACAACGGTGGTAACACCCGCCCTGAATGTAAACCCATCAGGCGGCAGGCTGGTGGGACCGTCGGCAATATACGAATCGGTTGTATTGCCATTAAACACGTGCACATGCATATCAATAATGCCAGGGGTTACATACAGACCTGTTACATCAATAACTTTTTTGGCATTGCTTGCGGGAATATCAACGGCCAAAATGGATATTTTGCCATTGGTGATAGCGATATCCATAATTGCGTCAATATTATTTTTGGGGTCAATTACATGACCGCCTTTTAATAGAATATCTGCCTGCTGCGCACGAAGAGAATGAATTGAAATAAGGCAAACACAGGACAACAATATCCTGAATGAAAGTATTTGGTACCACATAAATTTCAAATAATAAACATTTTTAACCCTGGCTGAAAAGGGACCAGATCTCATGGTCCTATCCTAAGTTGCTAAGGGCGGCCCTTTTGGAACAACGATTGGCTGATGCAAATCTGGTTTGATATTTCTTTTTGCAGTGAACGTTGCCGTACGGTATTCACCCATGTGGATGGACCCGGCAATGGTGTCATTTTTTAATATGCCCGAAAAAGTAAAGGTGATCGAGTCTCCGGTATGGCGGTCAACGCTTCTTAGTTTTACCAGGTCGTCTTCAATGGTGCCTACCAGTTCTCTTACTGAAAAATCTCCCTTATGTGTGCCCTTCAGCCAATTGCCATCCTGCTCTATAAAAATTGTATGTTCAGATTTGCTACTGAAGAATTCTATACTTGTATCCCAGCGGCCATTGATGGCGGCTGCAGGCGCTTTCATTGCTGTGGGCCTGGGATTTCTTGTCTGCGAGAGAAGGTCATAAATTCTATCCGCCACGATCTTGTAATTACCTGGCTGCATCTGGCCGGTGGTAATGTTTATAGAGGTAGTGCCCATACCGGTTTCGCTACCCACGGCAATTCTCGGTTTGTTTCTGCCAACCTCTTCCGCCACTTCTTCCCCTGTTATGTTGAGCTTGTCAGGATCCCATTTGATATTCAGTACCGGCGAACGATTTGACAGTTCAGTTGGTTCAAAAACAGCCGTGGTTATTCCTTCTATTTTTGAAACCTTTTTAGCAATTTGATCAAGCCAGTGAAGCCATGTCTTCCATTCAGCCGCATGATCACGTTTACCCCATGCTTCCACTGCAGCCAGCATACCGATCATTTCTTCCCTGCCTACCTTGTTGTCGCGACCCGGACCATGATGTGGTGAACTTGCCTGCCATGCCGACATCAGGATGTCTTTTTTGCCGAGTACCAAACCTGCGCACTGTGGTCCGCAAATTGCTTTCCCGCCACTATAAATTACAACCGTAGCGCCCTGCTGCAGGTGTATATTTGGAATAGTAAGCACTTCTGCCGCGGCATCAACAATAACGGGGATGTTCCTGGGCTTTGCTATTCCTGCGACATTCTCTAATGAAAGAGGCTGGACCGGATCAGTTTTGTCGTGTGCCATCAGGTAGATCATTGCCGTTCTCGAATTAAGTGCATGTTCTAATTCTTCAAGCGTGCCTACATTAATGATCGTAACGCCAATATTGCGAATAGCATGGTCATAGGTATTCCTGGAAGACCTTGGTATCACCACTTCCGTCTTTTCAAACCCGGTAAGATTGGGGATACGGATAAGTTTTTCCGGGTTTCCGCCGGTTACACAAGCTGCTGTTATGTGTTTCATACCGGCAGCACAGCCCGCAGAAACCATTCCCCATTCAGCACCCGTAATTTCAGCCAGGCGCTGTCCAATCCCATCAGCCAGTTCATCGTACTGGACAAAATCCTTTGATGCGGCTTCCATTGCAGCACGCACTTCCGGCCGCTCAATTGAGCCGCCAATAATCGTGAATGTGCCACGGCAATTGATGATCGGTTCTACGCCTATCGACTGAAAAATGGTTGGCCCGATGGTAAGTTCTCCAGGCCCGGCCGGTATTGCGGAACCTGCAGTTAAAAGATCTGTTCCGTTAACAGGAGATGCCAGCAGTGAATCTGCCTGGAACAGGCTTCCGGCGAATGGCAATATTGTTAACCCTTTAATAAGATTCCTTCTTTTCATATCTTCAATAATTTTGAATGTGTTTTTTTAGAAAAAGATTATTATATCGTAAAGTTAATAAGTAAATATTCATCATACCGGTTGTATTCAGGAGTGTTTCTGCAATACATTTTTAGCGTTAATTGAAACTAAACCAATTTAGTGATACAATCAAAATCTTGTTACACTAAAAACTTAAAGTACGCAAACGATTGTGTGGAAAAAAATTGTATTTGAAATCTTTTGTATTTTTACGAATGGCGTTATGTTGTACTATTAAAGAGGATCCTTATTCATAATTAATTAAAAGTAGAAATCATCGGACCAAATAAGGTAATAAATTTTAAAATATTAAACCAGCCCAAATAATGTTATAAGGTTGAAAACAATAATTGGTCAATTTTCTACTAAGTGGTAGGGTGTTGGTAGAACACCAATTTCAAAACAAATAATTTCAAGATATATGGCAGGTGGTGCCTCCCAAATTGTCGCGGCAACAGGTAGTTTGTGGGGACACAAACCACGGCCCGGCCTCGGTCGCGCCCACCGACCGAAATCAGGAGCGACAATTTGGGATGCACCCGCTGATTTATCTTCCGTAAATAGTTGTAATTTTCGCTATATATTTAATAAACAATTAAAATACTAATACCATGCAGGAACAACGCAGATCAATGATCAAGAAATTATTTGGCTCATTCATAGCCATTACCGGCTTTGGAATTGCAGCAAGCGCAAAATCAAATTCATCCCGTGAAAAGGAGGCGCTGAACCTGGTGAATGAACAGGAAGTGCCACTCTTTGCCGGTGCAACAATTTTCGAAAATCTGGTTTTTATTGCTGGTAAAGGGGCTCATTTTGCAGGTGATATAAAATCACATACGGATCATGTGCTGAAAGAACTGGAAAAGGAGTTGATCAATGCCGGTTCTTCCATGAATAAAGTTTTAAAAGTTACAGTTTACCTGAATGATATTGAAGATTACAAGGGAATGAATGAAGTGTACAAAGGACGGTTTGGAACAAAACCCCCGGTGCGGTCAACGATTGCGGTCGCGAAAGGCGGTGTGCCCGGTGACTCCCTGGTAGAAATGGATTGTATTGCCTATAAATAATAAAGCACAGGAATCAGTATTTTTCAAGTTTTAATTTACTCTAAAATGAAGCGCAGAGATCTAATAAAAAACCTGGCCTTGTTACCGGTTGCAGGTGTTACCGGGAGTATGCTCTTACCGGAATCCGTCACAGCTTCTCCCGCCACAGGGCGACCAAAACGCGATCTTCTTAAAGAACTGGGTGTGCGTACTTTTATAAATGCGGCGGGCACCTATACATTTATGACAGGCTGCCTGATGCATGATGAAGTGGTGGAAGCAATCCGATCTTCATCGCACGATTTCTGCCTGCTGGATGAACTGCAGGATAAAGTGGGTGAAAAAATCGCACTATTAACAAAGGCGGAATCTGCCGTGGTAACAGCAGGGTGTTTTTCAGCGATGACCCTGGGACTTGCCGGCGTGCTCACCGGGCTGGATGCGAAGAAAGCAGAACAACTGCCACACCTGGAAGGTACCGGCATGAAATCGGAAGTCATCATACAGAAGGGACATAATGTAGGATACTCGCAGGCGCTTACCAATACTGGTTGCAAAATTGTTTTTGTGGAAACCATCGCTGATGTGGAAAAAATGATCAATGAAAATACCGCCTTACTGTGGTTTTTAAATATTCAGTCAGACAAAGGTGCAATTACCCATGAACAATGGGTTGCTCTGGGCAAAAAATATAAAATCCCGACCATGATTGATATTGCGGCTGATGTTCCGCCGGTAAGTAACCTGTGGAAATTCAACGAAATGGGTTTCGACCTTGTCTGTATTTCCGGTGGCAAAGCCATGCGGGGCCCGCAGAGTACTGGATTGCTGATGGGCAAAAAAGATATTATTGCAGCTGCGCGTTTATCCATGCCACCCCGTGGCGCTAATATAGGCCGCGGCATGAAAGTGAACAAAGAAGAAGTGATAGGCATGTATGTCGCGCTGGAGCATTATGTCAATTACGATCATGAGAAGGAATGGAAAGAATGGGAAGGCCGCGTTGCCGTCATTCAAAATGCCATAAAAAATATTAATGGCATTACAACAGAAGTAAAAGTGCCGGCGCTGGGAAATGTAACGCCCACTCTGCATATTACATGGGATACCGCCAGGGTAAAAATCACCACAAAGGAATTACAGGAAAAATTACGAAACGGAAATCCTTCTATTGAAATACTGGGCGGTGATGAAGCACATTTCAGTATGACAACCTGGAGTCTGAAAGCGCATGAAGATAAAATTGTAGCCGCCAGGTTAAAGGAAGAATTCTCGGGTGCTACGTCAGCATAATGCCTTCGATTAGCGGGAGAAACAATATCCATTCCGGACCCGGCGGCATATGAACCAGGCATTCAATCTTTGCTGACCTCTCTGGCTTTGAATTTATATTGCCTGGATAAACATCGGCAGCGTGGAGATTATCAATAACGCATGCAGGAAAATACCCTGCACTTTCAGCCTTGGTTTGTGGAGACAGGAACCGGAATTTCAACCCCGGTTTCACTTCAGGAACCGGAATCTTATATATTTTGCCGGTGATAAACGGCAAAACCAATAGGATCACACCTGTACAAAAAGTAAAATCAAATATCAGGGAAGCTTAAAAAAATAATTAAACAGGCTGATAAAATATTTGTAATGCGAAATTTTTTTTCCTTGATAAAAATGCAGTTTTCCTGTAAAGGACTATTCTTTTTTTTGATTATTATTGTTTTTACACAATGCAGGAATGCAGGCTATCAATCAGCCTTTCCTGATCATGTGGTCCTTGTGCTTCCCGATGGTTTTGAATCGGTAGTTGTTGCCGACAGCCTTGGCTCTGCGAGACACCTCGCGGTAAACAGTAATGGTGACATTTATGTAAAGCTCAGGGCTTCTTACCCGAACGGAAGCAATATCGCTTTAAGAGATGTGGACAATGATGGAAAGGCAGACATCATTGAAAGGTTCGGCGTATATAGTGATGCGATGAATTATGGAACGGCTATGCGCATAAATAATGGTTACCTGTATTTCAGCTCAACAAACCAGGTGTTCCGCTGTAAATTAAAACCCGGGGAATTGCTTCCGGATACCGCAATGGAATTGATTCTTACTGACGATTATAAGCATGACCCGTATGGATACAACCATACTGCAAAACCGGTAACATTTGACGATAAAGGAAATATGTATGTTCCTTACGGATCTCCTTCTGATGTGTGCCAGGAAATGGACAGGATACCGGGTTCACCAGGGCAGTTCCCCTGCCCGCAACTGGAAGAACATGCCGGTATCTGGAAGTTTGATCCCAATAAACAAAATCAGACAATTAAAGACGGGACGCGTTTTGCCACGGGCATCAGGAGCACGGTCGCAATAACGTGGAACCCTGATGATAAAAATTTATATATTGTTCAACATGGCAGGGATGACCTCTTTAGAACATGGCCTGGTAAATACACCCGGTGGCAAAGCGCTATGCTTCCCTCGGAAGAATTTCTGAGAATAAAAGAGGGTGCAAATGCCGGATGGCCCTATTACTATTACGACCAGATGCAGGGTAAAAAATTGCTTAATCCGGAATATGGAGGAGACGGGAAAAAAGCCGGAAATGGTAAAGACTATGAACAGCCCTTAGTCGGTTTCCCTGCCCATTGGGCTCCAAATGATCTTTTATTTTATAAGGGGGATCAATTTCCTGAACATTATAAACACGGTGCCTTCATTAGTTTTCATGGTTCCACCATTCGCGGACCCTATTCACAGGCTGGATATTTTGTTGGCTTTGTTCCGTTTAGTAATGGGCAGCCTTCCGGCCCATGGGAGGTTTTTGCGGATGGCTTTGCAGGCATGGATACCATCATTAGTACTATGGATTCGAAGTGCCGTCCTATGGGCCTTGCAGAGGGACCAGATGGTTCTTTGTACATCAGCGATTCACGCAAAGGGAAAATATGGCGTGTTAAGTACAGGGGTGACAAAACAAAATTTGGTGCAGGGCAACTCGCAGTAATGGAAAAAAGAAAGATGAGTGCGCATATCAGAACACCAGATGAAGTAGCAGATAACTTTCAGAAAGGGGTTGCCGTTGGTGGTGAACAGATCTATAGAACATACTGTGTTGCCTGTCACCTATTGGATGGCCGGGGTGATGGCACCCGTTTCCCGCCATTGGACAGTTCGGAATATGTATTTGCTGATAAAGGGAGGCTTATCAAGATCCTTCTCAACGGGCTGCAGGACGAGATTATAGTCAAAGGCAAGCAATTCAATAACAAGATGCCAAGCCATAGTTTTTTGCCGGATAATGATATTGCTTTGGTATTAACTTATATCAGGCAGAACTTTAATAATAAATCCAGTGCAATAACAGCAGAGGAAGTGGCCAAAGAGAGAAATAATTCAACCACTAAAAAATAATCTTCACCATAAAACAAAGCGCTATATGAAAAAGCTGGTAACATTTATTCTTGCAGGGATCCTGGCTCATCCTTCGGTAGGAAATGCTCAAAATAAGGTGGATGCAGAGGCACGCATTAAAGAGTTGGGCATTCAGTTAATAACTCCGACAGCACCCATTGCCAATTATTTAAAAGCAGTTCGTGTGGGAAATATGGTTTATCTCTCCGGCCACGGACCTGATAAACCGGAAGGCGGCCAGGTTACCGGCAAAGTGGGAAGCGACCTTACACTTGAGCAGGCCAGGGATGCTGCAAGGATAACGGGTATTTCCCTGCTTTCTACGCTTAAAGCCACAATAGGTGATCTGAATAAAGTGAAGCGGATCGTAAAATTGTTTGGTATGGTGAATGCGATACCCACCTTCGAACAACATCCAAAGGTTATTAACGGATGTTCAGACCTTTTGGTTGAAGTGTTTGGCGAAAATGGCAAACATGCCCGTGCTGCCGTGGGCATGTGTTCCCTGCCAAATAATATTGCTGTAGAGATTGAAATGATCGTGGAGCTAAAAGAGTAGGAACACGCTGCGGCGTGTTCCTTAAGGCGCGTTTCTAAGGCGAGTTCCTGCAATTCAAATAATCTAAAACCATGTTTATGCAAAAAATATATTGTTTACTGTTTTCTTTTCTCTGCTTTTCTGTTTGTTCCGTAAGGGCGCAATCCTACGACATAGTAATTAAGGGCGGCCATGTTATTGACCCAAAAAACAATATTGACGGCATAATGGATATTGCCATCAGTGATGGGAAAATTGTGCGGGTGGCCAACAGTATAGAAACAACGAAAGCAAGGCAGGTTGTTGATTCAAAAGGAATGTATGTTACACCCGGACTTATTGATATTCATGCCCATGTCTTTTTTGGAACGGAACCGGATCATTACCTGAGCAATGGACTGGTAGCAGTGGTACCTGATGGATTTACATTCAGGGTTGGAGTAACGACTGTGGTGGATGCAGGAGGCGCCGGCTGGAAATCTTTTCCTGAATTTAAAAAAAACATTATTGATAATTCGCAGACAAGGGTGTTGTCGTTTCTGAATATTGTAGGTGAAGGTATGCGAGGCGGCGCATACGAACAAAACACCCATGATATGGATGCAAAAATGGCGGCCTTTGTTGCAAAACAATACAAGGATTATGTGGTTGGTTTCAAGGTGGCCCATTTTGCCGGGCCGGAATGGACACCGGTAGACCGCGGAGTAGAAGCAGGCAAACTGGCCAGCCTGCCTGTTATGATTGATTTTGGTGGGAATAATCCTCCGCTCTCTATTGAAGAATTATATATGAAGCATCTTCGCCCCGGTGATATTTACACACACACATACACCTTACTTGAAGGCAACGTGAGGGAAACGGTGTTTGATGAAGCAACCGGGCATTTGAAACCATTTGTCATGGAAGCTCAGAAACGCGGGATCATTTTTGACGTGGGATATGGCGGTGCCAGTTTTAATTTTACACAGGCTATCCCCGCTCTCAAGGCTGGTTTTTACCCAAATACTATCAGTACCGATCTGCATACCGGAAGCATGAATGCTTCCATGAAAGACCAGTTAGCTGTGATGTCAAAATTTTTGTTGATGGGTATGGATCTGAAGTCCGTAATTAAAGCGAGTACCTGGTCGCCTGCCCAGGTAATAAAGCGGGAAGAGTTAGGAAATCTTTCCGTTGGCGGTATTGCAGATATAGCCATTCTTAATTTACGGCAGGGTGATTTTGGATTTTATGACAAGACCGGTTATAAAGTGCAGGGCAAGCAAAAGTTTGAATGCGAGATGACTATTAAAGATGGCAGGATTGTTTATGATCTGAATGGAATTGCAAACCCCATTGTGGTAAAAAATAAATAGTGATTTGATCATGCTAAGATCACCTGATATATTTCACCTGCAATTGGATAATTATTCAAAGCCGTTTTTTATCATAATGGTTTGTCCTTTCCTTGTGTTTACCAGCAATATATTTTCACTCAATTCATATTTTATTTGAGCGCCGTCAATTATAAATGTTTTAAATGGAAGTCTTAATCGCAGTGGGCCCCCGGCTGTTGATGTAATTTTTACTTCCATAATACTTCCATTTTCTTTTATGGCAGAAATCAGGAAAGCTCCTTCCGTTCTTAATGTTTTGAACGAAGCGTTTTTCCAGGATGCCGGTATGGCGGGAAAAATTTCTATGTAGCCATTATTAGTCTGCAACAACATTTCGTGAATACCCTGGGCAAAAGCAAAATTTCCTTCAAGGGTAAAAGGGCGGTAAGTAAAGTTGGAATATTGCCCACCACGCTGGTCGCCGTTTAAATGAAAGCTATTCACAGAAACAAAGTTGTTAGCAAAGATCTTTAACATTTTTGCCGCATTATCGCCTTCTCTCGCCCTTGCATACAGGCAGGCGGCCCAGCTAAAAGAATAACCGCACCATTCCCTGGTTCCTTTTTTTTCAAGCCAACGCAGGCTTTTATCCATGATACTTTTTTCTGCGTCAATATCCGGGTTTAACATGGCCAATGGATGGATGGCCATTAAATGTGCATGATGGCGGTGGGAAACTTCCAGGTTTTGACCGGAGGCAATTGTGAGGCCTGTCTCATTGGTATCGAGGTCAGGATAGAGCTTACTGTCTAAAAAAATATCCCTGGGATTTCTACCTGTGGCTCTATCCAAAACTTCAGTATACTCCCGGCTTAAATTTTTTACCAATGCCAGGTCATAGTTGGTAAAATTTCGGAACCATGCTTTAATACTGTTATCATTATACTCTGGTGATGAACTTAGCGGGAGATTATATTGTTTGGTAACGTTATCAGTAATACGGATCCTAAACAGGTAATTTTCAACTCCATCAAAATAAGGGCGGCATCTTTCTTTCAAAAACTTTTCATCCATACTGTACTTCCACTGCCAGTAAAAATGTTGCGCCAACCAGGCTGCGGTGGTTGGGCTCATTGAATATTGTATCCACCCTCCCATTGGTCTGCCACTGATGGTTGTCACGCCGGGTACATTTAAACCATCCGCACCGAAATATTGCTTTGTCCACCTGATATTTTCGGTCCTCACTTTCCACAACCAGTTAGTGAAGGATGAAGTAAGATCAAGATGATTACCGGTATACCCCGGCCAGTAACTCAGTTCCGTATTCAGGTCGTGATGAAAGTCGCCTTTCCATGGAGGCAGATTTCCGTTGTCGGCAGTCCAGATGGCCTGTAAAGAAATTGGTGGCGTATCGCTTCTTGCAACAGATCCGAATTTGTACATCTCCAGGTAATATTGCTTTGCCAGGATGGTATCCGGAATTGTTATAGAGGACCGGCTCCAGTAATTATTCCACCAGGCGTTATGCGTATCCCAACCGGTAGGTTCCTTTAAAGCAAAATTTATAAGGGGTAGCGTTGCCTTTTTATTGCTGGTGATTGTCCATTGCCCGATTAGTTTTTTTGAAAGCTTTGTCCATTGCACCAGCACTTCATAATAATTTCCGTTATAGGTAGGTTGATGGTAGCGCAGGAAATTATTTCCTTTTGTAACCGTTCCCTTTGCATAACCTAATCTTTCGAGCCCCTGCCCCTCCACACTATTTGTTGCTTTCCGGTTTATTGATGAATTGTAAAGTGGGATTATTATTGAAGGGATAAAATCCGGCGCACAATTTTCAAAACCAAAATAACCAACCTGGTTAGTGGCGTGAATGTAATTGTTAAATACCACCCCGTTTTCAAATTTGATTACACTGAGTGCGGTCTTAATATCGAGTTCATTGCTTATCACTTTTCCGAATTTGCTGCAGTCAAACTCCAGGGCAGCGCCGGGGATCTTTGTTGGGGCGGCATATTTTTCATAAGGCTCGTCCCCGGCTTTTTGAACTGTATCATACTGCATTTTTTGTACCTGTTCTGCTACCCATTTGAACCGAAGCTTATCAATCCCGGGCATGGGTCGGTCGTCCCATAAATCAACCCTGTCTAGTGAAATTCTGAGCTTATCTTCCTTTTGCCAAATTAATGCGCCCAGCCAACCATTTCCTAAGGGAATTGCCTCATCCCAGCATTTGGTAAGGGAATCGAAGACAAGGTTTTCATGAGCTGTTGGTTGTGTGAAAACAGCGGTGCTGAAAAAAATAATTATTATACTGAGCAGGTAATTTCTCATACTAATAAATTTTAGCATGAAGGTGCAAAAGATTTTTAAATAGTATGATTATTTATTAAAGTGGATGACTACATATTGTACCTACGGCACAGATTGACGCGTCTTCATTGTTTTCTACCCACATA
>JBDTWP010000096.1:0-18403 GCA_040006615.1 Ferruginibacter sp. | reverse complement strand
GCTCAAACATGTTGATATAGGTCGTAATGCCATCTCTTATTTCTTCCAGGTATATGAATTCATCCGCGGTGTGACTTCTTGCGCTGTCACCCGGCCCCATTTTTAACGTAGGAAAAGGCATCAATGCTTTATCGGACGTTGTGGGTGATCCATAATAACCCTTACCTAAATGAATACCGGCCTGTACCAACGGATGATCCAGGGGAATAGAAGTAGATTTCATCCGGGTGGTACGGGGCTTAAACTGGCTCTTTAAATTTGCTTTTAATGGTTCCAGTATTTCTTCGAAAGTATACAGCTCATTCACCCGTACATCCAATATGAATTTGCATTGCGCTGGCACCACGTTGTGTTGCTTATTCTCTGTTTCAATCACAGTTGCCGTTAAACGGGATTCACCCAATAGTTCACTTACTTTATCAAATTTATAATTTCGAATCCAGTCAATATCATCAATGGCTTTGTATAAAGCATTTTCTCCCTCATGTCTTGCCGCATGTCCTGCAATTCCCCGGGCAGTGCAATCGATAACCATCAGGCCCCGTTCTGCTACAGCCATTTCCAAATTTGTTGGTTCGCCTACAATACCAAAATCAATGTTACCCAGGCAGGGCAATACCAATTCAATTCCATTAACACCACTTATTTCCTCTTCCGCGCTAGCTGCGAAAACAACATTGTATTTTGTATTTTCCCGGTTATAAAAATGCAGGAAAGCGGCAATTAAAGCAACCAAACAACCGCCTGCATCATTACTCCCCAGCCCAAATAATTTACCTCCCATTTCTACCGGTTTGAACGGATCGATCGTATAACTCTTGTTGGGCAGTACGGTATCATGGTGTGAATTCAACAGAAAGGAAGGTTTATTGATATCATACCACCTGTTTTTGGCATAAATATTATTGCCCACTCCCGCATAAGCAACCTGTTGCCTGTCAAAAAATGCGGCTATTATTGCTGCAGTATCCTGTTCGTTTTTTGAAAAAGAAGGTATCGCAATTAATTGTTTCAGCAGTGAAACTGCATTTTCATACAAATTTTCTTTCATGCTATTTTATTATAGTTCCGGTGTAGTTACCTGTAACATTATGCAACAGATTATCTGCATCTCCAATTAATACTTCCTTTACACCATTCTCAATGGCAGCGAAAGCATTGTCAATTTTTGGAAGGATACCATCAAACAATTTTTTATCCTGTAATAATTGCCGGTACATTTCTTTTGTAATTAAGGGGATCACAGAATTTTCATCATCCACATTTTCAAGCACCCCCTTTTTTTCAAAACAATAGATTAGTCTTACGTTATAAATACCTGAAAGGGCAATTGCCAAAGCTGATGCAATGGTATCTGCGTTGGTATTCAGCATTTGGCCTTTACCGTCGTGCGTGAGCGACGCGAACACGGGTGTGAAGTTATTTGAGACCAAAATTTCCAGGTTTTGAACTCCCAGGTCGGCACTTTTTATATCACCCACAAAACCATAATCAATGCCCCCGGTATGCCGTGGCGGAGAGGTCTTCGCAGGATCTGTTTCTTCATCTGTCCCTTTTCCCGGGCCGGAAGGGACAATTGGCCTTTTTGTGGCTGGTATTATGTTGGCGTCAGCGCCTGTTAAGCCAATCGCGTTGCATTGTAATGCCTGCAGTTTTGCTACAATTTTTTTATTTACCAGTCCTCCATATACCATTGTTACAAGGTCAATGGTTGCGGCGTCTGTTATCCTTCTTCCGTTGTTGTAATTTGATGGGATACCCAGTTGACCCCCTATTTTTGTTGCGATCTTACCTCCTCCATGTACCAATATTTTTTTGGCCCGGATGGATGCAAAGCTTAAAAGAAAGGATTGTAACGCGGCATCGTCATCGATTATATTACCACCGATTTTAATTACGAAAAGGTTGCCTCCATTTCCTAAAGGGGAGTTATATGAAGGCGCTGCTTCTTTCACATTATTTGTTTGAATTGAGTCAATTTGTTATTAATTTCTGTAAATGTGTATTCAATATTATTAATTACTTCCTGATTTCAGCTCTTCAAATGGCAAGGTCAAATTTATTTACAACGGGTTTAAATTATTTCCTATTCGCCGGACAGTTCACTTTTTAGGAGTGGCGGCTAATATTTCACCCAGGATAGCCTGCGCCGCCCACACCCTATTGCCCGCCTGTCGCGTAACAATACTGTTGCCGCTGTCCAATACTTCATCACTTAATTCCACGTTTCTGCGTACAGGAAGGCAATGCATCACTCTGGCATTGTTAGTTAGTTTCAACTTTTCTTCCGTCAGCATCCAGGCGGGGTCATTGCTGTATATCTTGCCGTAATCAGTATAGGTGCTCCAGTTTTTTACATAGATAAAATCCGCAGCTTTTAAGGCGTCATCCTGGTCATAGGTAATGCTTGCTCCGTTGGTATATGCGATTGAAAGATCGTAATCTTCCGGATGAGTAATTACGAATTCGGCTTCACCCCATGCATTGATCCATTGTGCGAAACTATTGGCAACGCATTGTGGCAATGGTTTCACGTGCGGTGCCCAGGTTAAAACAACTTTCGGCCTGGCCCCAACACCGGCGGACAGCGGGGAGTTATTCAAAGACTCTTTAATAGTAAGGATATCTGTTAATGACTGCAGAGGATGTAAGGTGGCGCTCTCCAGACTCACAACCGGGACCCCCGAATACTGAATAAATGAATTTATTACCAGCTCACTATAATCGTCTTCCCTGTTTTTTAGGGATGGAAAAGTCCGGATACATATGATATCAAAGTAGTGTCCCAAAATGGGAGCCGCATCTTTAACGTGTTCCACCGTACTGCCACTCATGATGGCGCCATCCTCAAATTCCAGTGCCCAACCTTCTTTATCTACATTAAAAACAATGGCTTCCATACCAAGATTAACCGCCGCTACCTGCGTACTTAATCTTGTACGCAGAGATGGATTCAAAAAAAGCAACCCTATTCTTCTATCAACTCCAAGCTCCCTGTCTGAGAAAGGATTCGCCTTGTAGGCCAGTGCTTTTGCGACGAGGCCATTGATATCGGCAACATCATTTACGGAAATAAAATTAAACTGACCCACTCCGGAAGAAGCGCCCCTTAGCAAACTATTTTGATTGGATTGATTCATGATCAGGCGTTATGAAAATAAAAAGATTATTATCCAGGTAAGTTTCACGTTGTTATGCCGTAACAGATAGGCAATGCAATTCTTTTTTTAAAGCGGTTAAAAAAATATCCGCCTCCGCTTTTGAAATATTCAATGCAGGTAATAACCGGATGACATTTGGTTTTGATTCGCCTGTAAAAATTTTATGATTGAATAAAAGATTTCGCTTCATCGCTTTCAGTTCATCCGGCAGATCGATCCCAATCATGAGCCCCCTGCCTCTTACCTCATTTATATGTGGAAGGTTTCTTAATTCTCCTATCAAATAGTTACCAACTGTCTCAGCATTCTTTACCAGGTTATCTTGTTCTATAACTTCCAGCACGGCCAATGCAGCCGCACAAGCTAAATGATTACCGCCAAAAGTAGTACCTAACATAAAATGCTTTGGTTGAATTTTAGGTGCAATCGAAATAGCTGCGACAGGGAAGCCGTTCCCCATACCTTTTGCCATTGTATAAATATCCGCATCCACGCCGCCATAGTCATGGGAATAAAATTTTCCGCTTCTGCCATAACCACATTGTACAGCATCAGCGATATATACCGCGTTGTACTGGTCGCAGAGACTTCTTATTTTTTGTAAGAAAGAACCGGAAGCAACATTTATTCCGCCTACACCTTGAATACCTTCAATGATAACGGATGAAATATCATTTTGTAAAAATGCTTCTTCCAATGCTGCTTCATCATTAAATGGAAGAAATAATACGTTACCGGTTATGTTAACCGGTGCAACGATATTGGGATTGTCGGTAACAGCCACTGCCAGGGATGTTCTGCCATGAAATGCTTTTTTGAATGCAATGATCTTTTTCCTGCCATTGTAAAAGGAAGCAAGTTTCAAGGCATTTTCATTGGCTTCCGCACCAGAATTACATAAGAATAACTGGTAGTCTTCCTTACCTGAAACTTTTCCTAATTTTTCGGCTAATTCTACCTGTAAAGGAATTTTTACCGAGTTGGAATAGAAGCCAACTTTATGCAACTGGTCTTCCAGTCGCTTTACATAATGCGGGTGGGTATGGCCGATAGATATCACGGCATGTCCCCCATAGAGGTCCAGGTATCTTGTGCCTTTATCGTCCCAGACATAAGCGCCTGCAGCCCTTTCAATAGTGATATCATTTAGCGGATAAACATCGAATAATTTCATAAAGGTGTTTTGGGTTTACTGTTTTGGGTTTTCTGTTTTGGGGTTTCTGTTTCAGCAGATGGTAGAAATGGGAGCAGCATTTGTTCCTATTTCCACCATTTCCACCATTTAGAAGTAATTGGCTTTTAACTTCAATCCGGCTGTTTCCTCGAAGCCGAACATCAAATTCATATTTTGAACTGCCTGGCCGCTTGCACCTTTCAGCAGGTTATCAATGGCAGAATGTATAACTAAATTAGCGCCCGCTTTTTCCAACTGAATCGCACACTTATTGGTATTTACTACCTGCTTCAAAAAGATGGATTCCATACTGATGTTTGTAAATGGATGTGAAGCATAGTATTGCACATACAGATCATTCAATTCATCTAAACCTTCATTACATTTTAACTGGGAACTTATGAAGATGCCCCGTGTAAAACCTCCCCTCCATGGAACAAAGTTGATGTCGAAATCACCGCCTGACTGTAATTGGCTTAATGACTGCCCGATCTCATTCAGATGCTGGTGCTCCAAAGATTTATACGCCTGTATATTATTCGCCCTCCAGCTAAAATGCGCAGTGGTATTCAGTGCCTGTCCGGCACCCGTAGAACCTGTGATACCGGTAGTATATATTTCATTTAATAGTCCCGCTTTAGCCAGGGGTAACAATCCTAACTGGATAGCGGTTGCAAAGCAACCCGGGTTGGCAATATTATCCGTAGTCCGAATCCGTTCTTTGTTCAATTCCGGTAACCCGTAAACAAAGTTGCGGCCACCGATAATTGAATGGCGCGACAGCCTGAAATCCTGGCTAAGGTCAACCAGTTTTATCTTTTCATCCATGGTATTCCCTTCTAAAAACTTTCTTGCATCACCATGTCCGACACATAAAAACAGCACATCAATATCCTGGCTGAAGGCTGATGCAAACACCATATCGGTCTCTCCGATCAAATCGCTGTGCACAGCCTGCAACGGTTTTCCGGCGTTGCTGTTACTGTGTACAAAAGCAATACCCGCATGAGGGTGATTTAATAACAGCCTTATCAATTCACCGCCGGTATAGCCTGCACCTCCGAGAATGCCCGCTTTAATTTTATTTGCCATCAACGCTTTCTTTTACCTGGTGATAGATCATGGTTTGATTACCAAATATTTTTGTGAAGCCTCTTACATCCTCCCCGCTCCATCCATTATTCATCTCGCCATATTTACCGAATTTGCCGCTCATTAAATCATAAGCGGAATCGATACCGGAAATTTGAAAACGATGCGGCATCAATTGAACAAATACTTTCCCGCTTACATTTTGTTGTGAACTTACAAAAAAAGCCTCTATATCCCTCATTACGGGATCCAATATTTGTCCCTCGTGTAACCAATTGCCATAAAATAATGCCAGCTGATCTTTCCAGTTCAATTGCCACTTTGTTAGTACATGTTTTTCCAATGCATGGTGTGCTTTTATTATAACCATTGGTGCGGCAGCCTCGAACCCAACGCGTCCTTTAATGCCGATAATGGTATCGCCAACATGGATATCCCTGCCAATACCATAAGCACCCGCAATACTTTGAAGTTTCTGAATAGCTTCCGATGGATGGCTGAAACTTTCACCGTCAATTGAAATAAGTTCTCCTTTAATGAACCCGAGCTCAAGGTTCCGGGTTCCTGATTCACTTATCTGGGTAGGCCAGGCTTCTTCCGGCAGCATTCCCCTGCTATTCAAAGTTTCCTTTCCGCCAATACTTGTACCCCACAATCCTTTATTGATTGAATACATTGATTTTTTGAAGTTCATGTCCACTCCTTTACTTTCCAGGTAGGCAATCTCCTCCTCCCGGCTTAATTTCATATCCCTTATCGGGGTTATGATTTCAACGCCCGGGATCATGATATTAAAGATCATATCAAATCTTACCTGGTCGTTTCCGGCACCAGTACTGCCGTGGACAACAGCTGAAGCCTTCATGTTTTTTACATGTTCAGCGATAAATAATGCCTGGCTTAATCTTTCTGCGCTTACACTTAAAGGATAGGTATTATTTTTTAAAACATTTCCATAGATCAAATACCTGATTATATTATCATAATAACTCCTTACCGCATTGACGGAAGTATGCGTTTTTACCCCAAGTTTATATGCGTGAGCTTCAACCTGCTTTAATTCGCCTTCTGTAAAACCTCCGGTATTTACAATTACGGAATGAACGTCAAACCCTTTTTCGATAGTCAGATACTTTACACAAAAGGAAGTATCCAGGCCCCCACTGAATCCCAGAACAACTGATTTATTCAATGGTTGGCCGGATTGTTCTATTGACGCACTTAAGGTTTCGCCAGGTACCGTGTTCTTATTTTCACTCATAGTCTGGTTTACGGTTTACGGTTTACGGTTTAGGGTTTACTGTTTACTGTTTACTGTTCATTGCTGTTGTTTTTCTTAAGATGGAATTAGTTAGCAACAAACACTAAGTACTGGTCAAAGTTTTAGAAACTGTTTAAAGTTGATTACTCACCGACCATTGACCATTAAGGTTCATTAATGTGCATAAAACATTCTCAGCAAGGATTTAGACAGGCTGCCACCGCGTTCTTTCTTCTTAAATATGCTTAATAAACGACTTTGCTTTATTTTCATGAATCGTTCATAAAGTTTAGAATTTTGTTTAAAATCCTCCTTTGTCTCTTCCGGCTCAAAATGGTCGGCAGGATCATACAGCATGGCAGTACACATGCAATTTTTCCTTTCTTTGCTGATCAAAATATCATAGTTGACACAACTTTTGCAACCTGCCCAAAATTCTTCGTCATCTGTCAACTCTGAATAGGTAACCGGTTCGTACCCCAAATCCGAATTGATTTTCATTACTGCCAGCCCGGTGGTGAGCCCAAATATTTTCGCAGTAGGATATTTCTCTCTCGAGAGGTCAAAAATTCTTTTCTTGATTAATTTGGCGACCCCACTTTTCCTGTAGAGAGGCGCTACAATTAAACCACTATTGGCAACAAACTGATCATGGCCCCATGCTTCAATATAGCAGAAACCCACCCAATCTCCACCCGGAGTAACTGCGATCACCGCTTTGCCTTCGTTGATTTTGTTTATTATATATTCGGGTGACCTTTTGGCAATACCCGTGCCACGTGCCTGGGCAGAAGACTGCATTTCTTCGGTAATGGGAGTAGCGTAATGGCTATCACCGGATGAAGCAACCCTGATTATAATGTTATTCGTTTCCAATTGTATATAATTGAAATAAAAAGTTAGCAATAAATTTGTCAGAACCCGGTTTTGGAGATTTTTTCACTGACAGGGGCAGGTTTTATGTGCTCGGCCTATCAGTAACCAGGTCGGCGTCGGGGAGAAGTATTTGGCGCTACAATAAAAGCAACAACCATACCACCGGATGGGTTGAATACATTTATGCTATGCTGATTAGTACTTTTCACTTTATAAGTATTGTAAGGAATTGCGCAAAAGTAAGCAATTTTATTACTTTACTTCAAAAAGTTATCATAAAATTTTGGGAGGTAGCCTGGGATATCGAGATGCCGTATGCTGGGTACCGGATATTGGGATATTGAATTGAGTGTATCCCTAACCGAAAGTAACGGCTTAAATTTGGCTTCATCAGTCGTCTTAAAAAACCGATTCCTGATACTAAAAGACAGCGTACTCCTTTGACCGACTGAAGTTTCGCTTAATGAACCTGCAAAATCCACTTTATTTCACAAAGAGGTTCGGGGACTCAATCCATTTTGTTAGTCCATCCGCAATATCCCTGTCATTACTTAACCTTGGAACTTTATTCTGCCCACCCAGTTTGCCAATGCTTTTCATAAAGTCTATAAAGCCATTCTTTTTTACGATGGAGATATGGAGTTGTTGTAAAATATTACCTCCAATTAAATCATCGTAATACACATTCTTAGAGCGTAAGTTATCATCCACCTTTTTTGCAAAAGCAGCCAGGTCGGCGGGGATATTTTCAAACTCGATGAACCATTCATGGTAACTCTTACCTCCATTCTGTGTTATCATCGGCGCAACGGTAAATTCCGTGATATGAATATTTTCCCCTGTTGCGGCATCCATTAATGCCGTTTCTACTTCTTCGCCAATTACATGCTCGCCAAATGCGGAGATAAAATGCCTTGTTCTGCCTGTAACGATGATACGATATGGCTTTACAGATAAAAATTTAATGGTATCCCCTAAGTCATAAGCCCACAAACCTGCATTGTTATTTACAATCATCGCATAATTTTCACCTACGGTTACGTCCTTTAAGGATAGTCTTGCAGGATTCTCATTAAATATCTCTGAAGCAGGTACAAATTCAAAAAATATTCCGCTATTGGTATTTAACAATAATCCCTCTGCGTTCTGGGAATCCTGGAAGGCAAAGAAACCTTCACTTGCGGGAAACAGTTCGATACAATCCACCTTTCGCCCAATGCTTTCAAACAATTTAGCTTTATAGGGTTCAAAGTTTACCCCTCCCTGTACCATTACACTAAAATCGGGGAATAATTCGCCAATTTTTTTACCGCTTTTTTCAGTCAGCCTGTCAAAGTACATTTGCATCCAGGGAGGAATTCCACTAATAAGGGTCATATTCTGGTGCAGGGTTTCTGCTACAATTCTGTCTAATTTTTCTTCCCACTCTTCAATACAATTTGTTTCATAAGAAGGTAATTGATTGGCGCGTAAATATTTAGGCACATGATGATTTACAATTCCACTTAATCGACCGGTGGGTATCCCGCCTACTCTTTCCAGTTCTGGCGACCCACTTAAAAAAATGAGTTTACCATTGGCAAATTTTGTGTTGCCCGTTTCCGCCATGTAGCACAACAAAGCATTGCGGGCAGTATTAATATGATTGTCAATAGAATCTTTGCTGATTGGGATATACTTTATGCCACTTGTAGTACCACTTGTTTTCGCAAAGTAAATTGGCTGGCCTTTCCACAGTACGTTGTGTTTGCCAAGTTTTATTTTTTCAATATATGGTTTAAATTCTTCATAATCCCTGATGGGCACCTGCTTCACAAAATCTTCGTAAGACTTAATATTTTCAAATCCATGTTCTTTACCAAAAGTAGTTCTGGACCCTACTTTTATTAAGTTATTGAAAATGGTTAGCTGGTCTTCCACAGCGGTTTCCATTCCTTTTTTTATCTGTTTGTAAATATATCCTGCAAAGGGTTTTGCTAAAAAAGATTTTATTTTCATGGCCCTATCCGGGGAAAATTTTGTGATCGTTATTAATTTAATAATCGGGATGCGGTTATATTTTCATTGCAAAAGTTTATTTCACTCTAACCCAATGGTAATCAAACCATAACCTGCACTCTTGATGAATCGGGAGTGAGTCCAGAACTTACCTTTATAAAACGCATTAAAAAGAGAAACTAATCTAACCGGACAATGATAATTTCACTGCAAAAGTAGATTGTTTTCTTTTATAATTGATTTCGATTTACGGGTCTTTGCAATTACAAGCCCAGTCCTTATCCAAATCAATCACTGTTACAACTACCAGGTCATCCGCCCTGCGTGCAAATACGATCCTCACATTTTGTTTATCGTGAGTTATTCCTTCCAACGGGTAGGTTTTTCCGCGACCATCTTCTTCAATTTTGCCGGCATTGAGTTTCCCGTTCTGCAATATTTCCGTCACTTCACTTTCATCAATATGCCTGCAATCCATTCGGCAGCGGGCATGCCTGGTATAAATTATTTTATGAGCTTTCCTGTTGAAACCATCTTCGGTACTGGCGGGTATACTAATATCCGGGGCATGGCTAAGGGGGTAGGCTCCCCGCTGATTTTTTTTTATGTAGAAGAGCAATAAGGCTGCTCCGATCAATACGATAAACGGCAAAAATCTCTTTGTCATGGCGTGATTAAGAAGCTAAATTAACTGAAAAGATGCTTTTATGATGGATTCTTCAAAAAGTCTCCTTCAGGCGGGAGCGTTTTCAGAGGGTGCCGCTTATCTTTGCACGGTGAATAAAACCGTTGCGCTACATACATTGGGCTGTAAATTGAATTTCTCTGAAACTTCCACCCTTGGAAGGCTTTTGGAGAATGATGGATTTACCAGGAAGAACTTTGATGAAGTAGCTGATGTATATGTTATCAATACCTGTTCGGTTACGGATAATGCAGATAAAGAATGCAGGCTGCTGGTAAGGCGAATACAACGGAAGGCCCCCGAGGCACTCATAGTAATTACCGGGTGTTATGCACAGTTAAAACCAGCGGAGATAGCGGCTATTCCGGGAGTGGATCTTGTATTAGGTGTATCTGAAAAATTTAACGTTACGGAACACCTGAAGCAGATCACCAAGGGTGATAGCGCCAGGATCTGCAGCTGTGACATTGAGGATGTAAATATATTTACCGCATCTCATTCCTTTAACGACAGGACCAGGGTATTTTTAAAGGTACAGGATGGTTGTGATTATAATTGCTCTTTTTGTACTATTCCAATGGCGAGAGGAAAAAGCAGGAGTGACGTCATTGAGAATATAATAGCAAATGTAAAAGTAATTGCAGGGCAGGGTGTGAAAGAAGTGGTATTGACAGGCATCAACCTGGGAGATTTTAGCCCGCCGACTCCCACAGGGCGCCCCGGGAATACGGGAAAAGTACCCGGTAAGGAAAATTTCTATACACTGATACAGGAATTGGACAAAGTTGAAGGTATTAGTCGTTTTAGAATTTCGTCCATTGAACCCAATTTGCTGAGTAATGATATCATCGAATTTGTGAGCAAGAGTAAAAAATTCATGCCGCATTTTCATATTCCGCTCCAAAGCGGGAGCAATAGAATCCTGGGACTGATGCGAAGGCGTTATACGAGAGAATTGTATAAAGAAAGGGTGACTTTGATCAAAACACTGATGCCGCATTGTTGTGTAGGTGCAGATGTGATTGTTGGTTTTCCCGGGGAAACTGATGAATTTTTCAGAGAATCTTTGGATTTCCTTCATAGCCTCGATATTTCCTACCTGCATGTATTTACCTATTCTGAAAGGGCCAATACACCAGCCGCAATAATGAAAGCAGTAGTACCGATACCTCTTAGAAATGAAAGAAATAAAATGCTACGTAATTTGAGTTACCAGAAAATGCAATATTTTACGGCGCAACACGTTGGTAATACAAGAAAAGTTTTGTTTGAAATACATAACAGGAATGGTATGATGGAAGGCTTCACGGATAATTATATTAAAATTGCCGTTCCTTTTAAGAAGGAATGGGAAAATAATATTGTGCCATGGAAAATTTAAATGAAGAAGAATTCAGCAAATACCAGGTTACCATTCATTTTGAGATGGATGATGCCTTTATGAGTTTGGTTCCGGCACACCGGGAATATATCAACAGCCTGATTGATACAGGAACAATTGACTATTATTCAGTGAGCATGGAAACCCAGCGCTGTTGGATGATCGTGAATGCCACCAATAAAAAAGCCGTGGACGACTACCTGCGGCAGACACCTTTATATAAATATTGGACAATCGAGATAGATCTGTTATTTGTATATGATTCTCAAACTTACCGGTTACCTGCTTTGCAATTGAATTAACCGGAAATATGGCAGGTTCTGTTCCTGTCAATTATGTTTCATATGATTTACCGTTCTTCATTAATCAAATTTAAATTTGACACCGGCTTCTATTATACTGCGCAAAGTGTAATTTACCAGAACAGGCCGCGGCCTGTTCCTACATCGCCTATTGTAATTGGATTGCAATAATTTGGGAGAACAGGCTGCGGCCTGTTCCTACAATTTTCATTATGATTGAAATTATTGTAAATTTAATAACCTGGCGTACCGGTTTAAAGCAAATGCGGTCAGGGGAATGTACCAACGATCATTTAGTACTTTTGGTGTTAAATCCAGGACAAAAAAGGGCACTGCAGGTTCACTAACGATTGCGGTATTTTTGAAATATGCATTTGCAAATTAAAAAATGTAACAAAAATGAGAAAGATTATTCTGCTAACGCTTGCTTCCGGAATTATATTCAACTTATCAGCACAATCCACGAGGCAAAAAAAGGCCCTTTTTATAATAGCAGACGGTATCCCCGCAGATGTATTCAAAAAGGTATCTACTCCTGTCCTGGATACTATCGCAAAAGCAGGGGCCTGGCTGCATGCTTATGTGGGCGGGGAAAAAGGTGGGTATTCGCAAACACCTACTATTTCTGCAGTAGGATATAATAGTCTTCTAACCGGCACATGGGTGAATAAGCACAATGTCCGGGATAATGACATTGTTGCACCCAACTATTCTTACCAGACTATCTTTCGCCTATTTAAGGACCAATTCCCCGATAAGAAAATAGCTATCTATTCAACATGGCTGGATAACAGGACAAAATTGGTGGGTGATGAACTGCCTCAAACAGGTTTAATAAAAGTGGATTATCATTTTGATGGATTGGAACTGGATACCCTGAAATTTCCACATGATAATGAGGGATGGTATATTCACTTAATTGATGAGGAAGTCGCCAACCGGGCTGCTGCTGCTATCCGCAGGGAAGCGCCTGATCTTACCTGGGTGTACCTGGAATACACTGATGAGATGGGACACCTCCACGGCAACAGCGAAAAATTGTATGGTGCTGTGAAAATGATGGATGAGCAGGTGAAGCGGGTATGGGAAGCCATTCAATACCGTGAGCAAAATTTTAAGGAGGACTGGGTAATTTATATTACAACAGACCATGGCCGTGATTCAATAACCGGAAATAATCATGGCGGGCAATCGGACAGGGAAAGAAATACGTGGATCATAACCAATGCCAACAATATAAATCCATGGTTCTTAAAGAATGCGCCGGGCATCGTGGATATTATGCCTTCGATCGCTTCCCATCTAAATATTGCAATACCAAGGGAGCGATCAATGGAAATTGATGGTATTCCCTTAACGGGAAAATTGTTTGCTTCGGATCTTGGGGTAGTGTATGAAAATAAGCATTTGGTTATAACCTGGAAAGCAATTGACAAAAAGTCGAAAGCAAAGATATGGCTGGCGGCGACAAATGAATTTAAAACAGGGGGAAGCGATCAATATCAAATGGTAAAAGAAACAGTTCTTTCAAAAGAAAAAGAAATCATAGATATCGGCAAAATGCCCCCTTCTTCTTTTTATAAAATTGTACTGGAAACGCCCGGCCATTTTCTGAACAGGTGGGTAATTTTGAAATAAATATCAAATTTTTGACTAGCAACCAGGAATTTTTGCTATTAGGTTATTTTAATTGTAAATAAAATAAAATCTTCGGGAAAGCAATTAAGAAATCTGGGATGTTTTAAATCTGGGATAACTGTGAGTGGTTGGGGCATTCATTAAATCCTTAGTATACCGCCCAATTCTCCCTTTAATTTATTGTGTGGCAACAGGGCATAAACAGATTCCCCACGTTTTGGTTTTATTTCGTGTGTTCCCGTGAACCTGCTAAATGCAGGTAATACGGCATACTGTGCTCCAAAATAAAAGCAGGGAAAGCGTAAAGACTGTTTTCCCAAGCCCCTGATACTTATTCCAGGGTGAATATGGCCGCTGAAAAAATAGAGAGCCGGGTCCCTGGCGCTGAATGCCGGGTGATATATGTCGTGTGTAAACACAAAATTCCCCATCCTAAGATACGAACACGCGGCTTCCGGTTCATTGGAACAGACCTGTATGCCTGCTTTAGCGTACCAGTTTTCTGTTAAAATATCATGATTGCCTTTTACCAATTGAATGGATAACTGTTCAAAATCCCGTCTCCACTTAATAAAAAAGTCATGTTCTTTATTATCACAACTGTGAAACATATCGCCGATCACTATTACCTGTTGGGGTTTATACAGTTGCAATTGGGTTACAAGTCGTTGCATATCCTCTTTAAAGATAGCCTGTGGCACGGCAATGCCGGACTTTCTGAAATGGCCTGTTTTGCCAAGGTGGAGGTCGGAAAGGATCAATGTTTTTTGTTCCTGCCAGAAAATACACCTTTCTGATGATAGTAAAAAAGTATTACCTGATAAAGTATGCGGTATAAATTGTTGCATTACCAGCGAAGATAAAATGGATATGTTATAAATTAATGATAGTTTGGTTTTGAAATGAAATATATAGTCTTTACTTTAGTTGAAAATTTATTATATGACAGATACATCTACTACTTCCACAACAGTTGAATTGAACGAGGATGGTAAGCCAAAACTCCCTTCCGGTATCAATGTACTTAGCATTCTTACTTTTATTGGCTGCGGAATAGGACTGATATTTACTTTACTTTTGCCGGTAATCTACAAGTTTGCACTTAGTATGATGGAAAAGGCCAGGACTTCCGGCAAGGAGTTTACTTCCAAGGAGTTGGCTGACATGGAAAAAAGCAAAACGGTTATGGAGTTGTCACAAGCCAACATGGTGCCCATTATAGCGATCAGCCTGGTTTCCATAGTCTTGTGTTTGGTAGGCGCCATCTGGATGAGAAAACTTAAAAAAGATGGCTTTTGGATTTATGTTGGCGGCGAGTTATTACCGGTTATCGGCAACTTTATTCTTTTAGGCGTTGCACAATTTACTGGTGTGGTTAGTATTTTATTCGGTGTAGGAATACCATTGCTTTTTGTTATTTTATATGCAAGGCAACTGAAGTACCTTATCAAATAAATGCCTGATGTCTGTATTTATCTTTCCAATTGTGCCTGCATCCGTTTAACCCTGTCTTCAAATTTTTCAGAGGAAAGATTATCACGACTAAGCCCATCTACTATTATCGGGAAGCAAAAGGGGGTGAGTTTTTTTGGGAAATTAATGATGATATTGCTTTCCGCGATTCGCTGCAACGCATTTCTCAAACGTAATTCTTCCATTTGCTGATCCAGCACTTCCCGGTAGGCTTGTCGCAGTAAGACGTTGTCGGGATCGTATTCACTAAATACATTAAACAATAAACCGGCACTGCTTTGCAGGTGCCTTGCTTTCACTTTTTCACCAGGCATTCCCTGGAAAATGAGCCCACCAATCACCGCAATATCCCTGAACTTGCGTTTGGCCATTTCTGTTGAGTTTACACTTTTTTGAATATCTGACAACAGGTTTTCGGATGAAAAAAGTTCATGCGCATTACTATCATCAATTGGTATGGGTTGATCGCTGAGCAATTCAAATCCATAATCGTTCATTGCGATGGAAAAAGTAATAGGCGTAATAAGGCTGAGGCGGTAAGCCAATATTGCCGCCATTGCTTCATTAACCAGGCGTCCTTCAAAGGGATAAACAAATACGTGGAATCCTTCTTTGGTTTCAAGGTGCTCAATCAACAATTCATTTTCATTGGGTATATGGGATAATAGCCTTTGCAACTTTAGCAATGGCTCCAAAACGGTAATTTCTTCGTAAGTCTCCCTGACTACCATCAGAGGAGACCCGGTGTGGGCTTTAGAGCACGCTAATACCTCTCTTAATTTCTGTCCCAGGTTTGCCGAAAGTGACATCCTGCCGCCCATCCAACTTGGAACGATGGATTTTTTATTGTTCGATTTTCTTACCAATACGGTCATGTCCCTGATCATCACAAACTCAAGATTTCTACCAGCCAGGGTAAATACATCTCCCTCCTGCAAACGCGAAATAAAGTATTCTTCTATCACCCCGACATAGCCTCCACTGAGGAATTTTACCTTCAGCATGGCATCACTTACGATCGTACCAATATGAATCCGGTGACGCATGGCCATTCTCCGGTTATCTATATAGTATACACCATTTTTTACTTCTATTTTTTTATACTCATCATATTGCTGCAAAGCCTTGCCGCCCTGGGTAAGGAAGAACAGGACCTCCTGCCATTCATCATCGGTAATAGTGCTAAAGCACCAGGTACTTTTTATTTCCCTGAAAATTTCGTCCGGTAAAAATCCATCAGAAATGGCAATGGTACAGAGGTATTGAATCAGTACATCAAAACATAACAGCATCGGTTCCTTACTCTCAATATAGTTTTCGTCGATCCCTTTTTTTAAAGCGGCGGCTTCCACCAGTTCCAAAGAATGCGTGGGTAAGAAATAAATTTTACTAACCGCGTCAGGCTGGTGTCCGCTTCTTCCCGCTCTTTGTAAAAACCGGGCTACCCCTTTTGGAGAACCGACCTGTATAACGGCATCCACAGGCCGAAAATCCACACCCAGGTCAAGGCTTGCAGTACACACTACCGCCTTTAATTTGCCGGAATGCAAATTATCTTCTACCCATATACGCAGATCCTGCTCAATACTGCCATGATGCAAGGCGATCAGGCCTGCAAGGTCAGGCGCTTCTGTAAGCAAAGCCTGGTACCATCTTTCGCTCATGCCTCTCGTATTAATAAAAATAAGAGTGGTTTTATTGGCATGAATAACAGGGATTACTTTCTCAATTAATTTAATACCTAAATGCCCTGCCCAGGGATATTTTTCTATTTCATCCGGGAAAATAGATTCGATCCGGATTTGCTTTTTGATATTTGCTTTTACAATAACCCCTGCAATTCCAATTGGTGCAAGCAATACATCTTTAGCTTGTTCAAGGTTGCCAATAGTTGCGGAAATTCCCCAGAGGGAGAGTTTTGAGTTTTCGGTTTTCGGTTTACTGTGAGCAGCTTTTAGTCTGGGGGTTTCTGTGTCTGTTTGGGGGTTCCCAATTGTTGAAATTGAGACATTTTCCACCGGCGCTGTGGTCCTAACCCAATTATTACGGCATCCGATTATTCTTGATATTGCCAGTTCTACCTGTACGCCTCTCTTGCCGCCCATAAGTTCATGCCACTCGTCTACTGCGATTATTTTGAGTGTTTTGAAAACTTCAGGGTAATTTTTCTGCGCCAGCAATAAATGCAGACTCTCCGGGGTGATAATGAGTACCTCGGGCATTTGTTTTTTTTGTTTTTGACGCTCACTGGTGGTCGTATCACCATTTCGGATGGCTACTTTCCAGTTCATCCCCAATCCGGAGATCACATCTTCCATTGCACGGCCAATATCTTTTGCCAATGCTCTTAATGGTGTGATCCAGATCAATTGTAAACCGTTATTATTTTTAGTTTGGTAGTTGACCGGATGACAATTGATAAAATCAATTATTGCTCCCAGGAAAACTGAGAACGTTTTACCGCAACCGGTAGGTGCATTTACCAGCCCGTTTTCACCATCAATGATATGCTGCCAGCATTGTTCCTGGAAAAGAAATGGGTGAAGTCCTTTTGCCGTCAGCCATTGACGGATAATATTGTAGCCTGTTGTTGTTTGAATTTTCAAGTGAGTCTGGTGTTGGTAGTGTTGTAGAGCGCAAAGGTTAATTAAACTTCTTAGGGGAATATACGGGCAAATCTCCATTGTTATCTTTTTGAAAAACCCCTTGCCATAGAAAAAATCACAATGGTTCATAAGCCCTATACCGGGCCATTACCCTGCACCTAATACCTTTTTACAGGGTTTTCAAATATTCTATCACAGATTTTCTTTCAATGGTTGATAATTTATCTCCAAAATAATGTCCATAATTTCCATAGCCTTTCAATTTTGTATTGTATACTTCACTGTCGCCGGGTTCATCTTTTGTTTCGAAATTCCAACCCGGTATATCATAATTATAACTGGGATTTGAAAAACTACGGTGCCAATAGGTTGGGCGAATTTTACTATTTAGCATCGCTTCGAGGTTTGGCACAGAGCCATTGTGCATGTATGGCGCCGTAATCCATATGCCATCCAATGGGGGAGCAATGTAGCCGCGATAGGGTATGAGCTTTGCCGGGTGATCACCGGTGGTGAACCAGCTCTTGTTGAACCAGTTCACAAACTGCGGATTTGAATAGTTGGCCGTATATAATAATGAATCCGTTTTAATAATACTTTCCGGGATAAGCAGATTGGGATAGGTTGCATCATCACCATAAGTGCCATGACATTTTTTACAGGTAGCCATAAAAATAGTTTTGCCGGTAGCTGCCAGGGATGCGTCAATGGCTTTGGGATATTTTGGCGGTTGTATGGAATTGATGTAGGCCAGTA
>JBDTWP010000095.1:0-18420 GCA_040006615.1 Ferruginibacter sp. | reverse complement strand
GCTTACTACCTGGGTTTTATGGATATTTCGCACTTTAGTAAATACTTTAAAAATGCAACCGGTACCAATTTTTCGGATTTTAAAAAAGAAAAGTACCTTATGCAGATTGCCAGTTAAACGATAAATTTAAGAACCTCATAAAGCCATTCACTGGCAGATTAACGATAGCATCATTCCATTACAATCTAAATTAAAAAAAATGAAAAGAACAGCAACTGCCGTTTGGCACGGTACAATAAAAGAAGGGTCAGGCCACCTAACCACCCAAAGTACCGTACTCAATAAAACACAATATTCATTCAACAGCCGTTTTGCAGACGGCGTTGGTACTAACCCCGAAGAGTTAATGGCGGCAGCTCATGCAGGTTGTTTTGCCATGAAGCTTAGTCTTGATTTATCTTTAGCCGGATTTACGCCAGAGTCTCTCGATGTGCAATGCAGTGTAGCGTTGGAAGATGGCGTAATCACCAGTTCTCACTTAGTATTGAAAGCCAAAATACCAGGACTTACCAATGATCAGTTTACTGAATTTACAACAGGAGCCAAAGCCAATTGCCCTGTAAGTAAAGCATACAATATTGCTATCAGCCTTGATGCAACACTTGTATAAAAAATACTTTTTTAATGTTAACTCAATAAATCTACCACACGATGTTTTATTCCCTGCCGGAATTTTCTTCATCTGAATAAGTATTGAGTTAATTTTTTATCTTTCCAGAATAGGTACATTTTTAAAAACAATAAAATAAATCAAGATGAGCAATCGAATTAACATTCAGCAATTAGAACCAGATGCATACAAAGCAATGTACCCATTGGAAAAATATTTGAGCAGCACCAAGCTTGAGCCGGTACATAAAGTATTGATACAAATAAGGGCTTCGCAGATAAATGGATGTGCCTACTGTATTAATCTGCATACAAAAGATGCAAGAAAATTAAACGTAACAGAACAGCGCATTTATGCGTTAAGTGCATGGCGGGATACCAATTTTTTTACAGAACAAGAGCAGGCAATTCTGGCTTTAACAGAGGAAGTAACTTTAATAACACAACGGGTATCTGATGATACTTATAACCAGGCAGCAAAAGTTTTAGATGAACATTACCTGGCGGCAGTAATAATGGCAGCAATTGCAATTAATGCCTGGAACCGGATAAGTATTACTACCCGAATGATTCCCGCAGCAGATTAATTTTATTAACGGCAGCCGTTAAAAACGTATTATTTAATACCAAGCTTTTTTATTTTAGAAGATAAGGTTGAGGGGGGCAAATTTAAAAGTTCTGCAGCACCACCAGGACCAGCCACTTTATAATTACACTGTTTTAAAATGGCGATAATGTGATCCCGTTCTAATTCTTCAATAGTTTTTACAGAAGTTGATGTTTCAGTTACCTGGTGCGCCGCAAGGTGTTCATCGGGTAGCTGAATATCATTTATCAAACTTCCCTGTTCTAAAATAATACTCCGCTCCAGCATATTCTGTAGTTCCCGCACATTACCCGGCCACGAATAAGCAAGCAATTTTTGCTTTAATGCATCAGCAATACCCGTGATAGCTTTACCGGTTTTTTCATTAAAGTAACCAATGAAATGTGTAACCAGTAACGGTATATCTTCTCTGCGTTCCCGCAATGCTGGCACTACTATCGGAAAAACATGCAGCCTGTAAAACAGGTCTAACCGAAAACGGCCTTCCGCAATTTCTTTTTCCAGGTTTTTATTGGTAGCCGCAATAATCCTTACATCCACTTTTATGGGATCGTTAGAGCCAATACGTTCAATCTCTTTTTCCTGCAGTACCCTTAATAATTTAACCTGCACATCGGCTGGCATATCACCAATTTCATCCAGGAAAATAGTGCCGCCATCCGCTTTTTCAAACTTACCGATCCGCTTTTCAATTGCGCCGGTAAAAGAACCTTTTTCATGACCAAACAATTCAGATTCTATCAGGTGTAAAGGCAATGCGCTACAGTTTACTTTTACAAATGCTTTATTTTTACGGGGCGACCGGTGGTGAATAGCATTGGCAATTCCTTCCTTACCGGTTCCGCTTTCGCCAAGTATCAATACAGAGGTATTGTGTGGAGCTACCTGCTGAATGAATTCAAATATTTTTTGCATTTGAGGACTTTCACCGATGATGCCATCAAAAGAAGGAATGGTTTCAACAGTAGTATTCTTAATTGCTGCGCTGCCATTTTTTTTATGAGGATTTTCAAAATACTTTTTTGCAGATATGGCTTCCTGCTGCAGTTTCATTTGCTGATTTTGCTGATACCTGTAGCGTGCAATATCAAGTGTAACCAGTAAATCGTTTTCCCGAAAAGGCTTTACCACAAAACCATACGGCTGGGTTTGCCTGGCTATTTGCATTACTTCATTATTGCAATTAGCAGAAAGATAAATAAAGGGAATTTGTTTTTCATTCAATAGTACTGCAAGATCCATCCCGGTTAAATTGCCATGTAAATAAATATCCAGCAAAACAAGAAAGGGCTTTTCACTTTCAATTATTTCCAGGGCCCTGTTTACAGAACGGGCAATACCGCATACCATGTATCCGGCCTTTTCAAGCACACTACGTATGTCGCCGGCTACTATCAGTTCGTCTTCTACTATCAATATTTTTTCATGCATAATCGCCTGTTGTATTTATAATATTTTCTGATGGGGCCGCAATGTTTTCTCTCGCCTGCTGTTTGAAACAAACCTTTACCATAGCACCTTCCTTACTTTCTATTTTTATATTACCATCCAGTTGTTGACTAAGTGTTTGCATCAGTCTCATACCAAGTGAATTTCTTTGACACAACTCAATATCTTTTGCCATCCCTATCCCATTATCAGCAACGGTAAGCAATAGGTTTCCATCAGCTTCTTTGGTAAAAGAAATAGCAATATTGCCCTGTAAGTTATTTGGAAAAGCATATTTTATACAGTTTGTTATTGCCTCATTTAAAATAAGCCCAACAGGAACAGCCTGGGATATATCGAGGCTTATGGAATCAATTTGCTGTTCAAAATACAAGTGATTGATACCTTTAAAGCTTTCTTTTAGATAGCTTACTACTTCACTGATATATGCCTGCATATCAATGAGGCTGGAGGTTTCCACCTGGTATAATTTCTGGTGCAGCAAAGATATTACCTGCATCCGGTGCCGGCTTTCATGGATAGCCATAAGCGCATCTCCTTCCTGCAGGTATGCTGCCTGCGTATTCAACAGGCTTACTACAATTTGTAAGTTATTTTTTACCCGGTGATGGATCTCTTTTACCAGCCATTCTTTTTCTTCTATTAATTTATTTTTTTCAGAAACTGTTTGTTGTAATATTTCATTTTTGTGATTGATTTCTTTTTGCTGCGCCTGCAATTTTCTATTGCTTTTTTGTTTAAACTGGTAACCTGCAAAAAGAACTATTAATAAGGACAATGCGGAGGCGATAATAATATTCCTGATCAGGTGTGCCTTCTTTAAATCATCTTCATTTTTAGCAGTGAGCATTTTTATACTTCGCTGATTTAATTTTAAAGAATCTTCCTTTTGTTTTGTATTAAACGCAACCTGCATTTGTGCAAACTGGAAAGTCTTGTTGTCATTAAATAAAGAATCATTTATGCTGATTGCAGCCTTATAATTATTTAAAGCCGATTTAAAGTCTCCAATAGCCGAATCTGTTCTTGATTTATAGCTGTAAGCAATTGCCAAAATTGACTTATTTGAATTTTTAAGACAATAAGACAAATTTATAGAAGCATATTTCGCTGCAAGCTTGTACTGATGTGTAGTAATAAAATAATCTATTAAGCCCCTGTAAGCAAGATCCGGCTGTTCATCCGACAAATCTTTACTAGGATCAGACAGTATTAACACGAGATAATCTGCATAAACTTTTGCCTTATTCAATTGATGTGCTTCTCTATATAATTCAATGTAACTGCTAAATACATACAAGCTATCAGCCCAGTAATAAAATTTAATGTTATCCCCCAATTCGGATATTAGTCTTATTCCTTTGTCCGGCCTACGCAGGTTTACAAATTGATTGCACAACGATACTGCAATAAATTGAATGCTTTCATAATCTTTGAGTTTTAGTGCGATGTCCAGGGCTCTTTTGTAATATTCAGCAGCTTCCGGGCTATTATAGTTATACCATTTATTATAGGCTAATGCCAACCTATAATAAATAGTACATAATTGCCTCGTTGTATCCCTTTCCTGCAATGCGGTTTTTTCAGCCAACAAACCGTTTTGTACTGCAGTTGGGTAATCTCCAAGATTTACATTAACCAGGTTTAATAAGTCATAAACACCGTGTAATTTCCTATACTGAATGGATTTGTAAATATTTAATGATTCATTTAATTGAACCAATGCCCTGCCATAATTGCGAAGGATAATATTATAATCAGCCAAGTTTTTTAAAACAAATGCTTCCTTCTCTTTATTGCCGGAGAGTTTGAATTTAGAAAGTGCTTTATCGTAGTAATTCAGGATAATTATATTATCCTTTCTGGAAGGCGACTGATAATAACTTGTTGCCTCCATGTATGCGTCTCCTAATTTTTCGGGGAGTGATAAGGCCTCGTAGATGTTAATCGCTTTATTAATATTTACCTGGCCAATCTTAGTGTCGCCTCTTTCACGGTAAGCATTGGAATAAGCAAAATAAGTGTTTGCTTCAATAGATTTATCGTGCAATATTTTACTATTGATGTTTTCAGCCTGGCTTATTAAGAATAGAGCCGTATCCAAATCAGTTTTTTCTTCTCCGGGTTTATGTATATACGCCAAGGCAAGTTCCAGTAAAAGATTTGCTTTGGTAGTATTGTCTGCTTCTTTTTTTAAAGCTGCGGTAATGATACTTACTGACCTTTCGTTAGGCTGGGCATACAGGGATTGATAGACAGGAAAAATAAGACAAGAAACAATGACAAAAATTTTGAAAAAAATCATATCAGAATGTCTTTACACTAAGCTGAAAAACTTTTGCAACCTGAATTTAATTTTAAGTAATCCCAGTTTCATTGCTACTGACAGAAAAATAAAACAAAGAGAAAATATAAGACTTTTTAAAGGATGTCAGCCAGCATTGCTTGCAAATATCCAAAATTATCAACTGATACAAAAATAAAAAAAATGGTTGGTATATCAATCTTTTCACTTTAGAAAATTGAATACATGGTATTATCACCAGCCGGAAAAGTGGCCCATTTGAAGTACAAGGTATTGCAGCATACCTTTTCAATGCTCATTATTGAAAGTACTTTGTATGCAACTATCTGTATTTGTTATATTGTCGGCTATTCTTTCTTAAATATTCATTGCTATTTCAGTTATTTTATCAACAGCCTGCTGCCGGAAATAAACATTTACAATAGTGCCATCCTTATTTTCTATTTTCATTTTGCCATCCAATTGTTCACTCAGGGTCTGCATTAATTGCATGCCTAGAGAATTTCTTTTCTTTAAAGCAATGCTGGGGTATATACCTATTCCGTTATCTGAAATAATAAGCTGTAAATTTCCATTTTCTTCTTTTGTAAAGGTCACCATAATTTTGCCGCTCATTTTATTCGGAAAAGCATATTTGATACAATTGGTTATCGCCTCATTTAAAATAAGCCCAATTGGCACAGCATGTGATATATCCAGGTTTATTGGATCAATTTGCTGTTCAAAATATAAATGATTGATGCCTCTAAAACTTTCTTTTAAATAACTCACTACTTCACGAATATAAACCTGCATATCAATAACGCCGGAGGTTTCTGCCTGGTACAGTTTCTGGTGTAATAAAGATATTACCTGCATCCGGCGGCGGCTTTCCTGTATGGCAATAAGCGCATCTCCCTCCTGCAGATGTGCCGCCTGTGTGTTCAAAAGGCTTATCACAATCTGTAAATTATTTTTTACACGGTGGTGAATTTCTTTAACCAGCCATTCCTTTTCACTTACAAGTTTTTGCTGGGCTAACAACAATTCCTTTAACTGCTCGTTTTGTTTACCTATTTCATCCTGTTGTAGCTGAAGTTTACTGTTATTGCGTTGTTTTATCGTGTATCCTGTAAAAAACAATGCAATCAAAAAAATGGCTGTAACAATAATAATATTTCGTGTGATATTTGCTTTTTTAATTCTAACCTCCTGTAGCTTGTCCTTATTAGTCAGCAATTCGATGTTCTTTTGTTTGATCATAATATCCTGGTCTTTTTTCTCGGTTTCATATTGCACCTGTATTTGGGCAAGTTCTGTACTTTTCGCTTGATTAAAAGTTGAATCAGTTTTACGCTTATAAATACTTAGGCTTTCGAACGCTGATTTGAAATCGGCCTTTGCAGAATCAAGTTTGTACTTACTTAAATAGTAGATCGTTAGTCCCTCCCGTGTTGGATTTTTTTGATAAAATCTGTACTGCTCATCCAGGTTTTTCTGCGCATTTCCGTAGTCATGAATTGCTATGAAATAGTTTACCATGGTTGAATAGGCCTTGATAAAAATCGGGTTAAACCTGGGGCCCCTTTTTATTAACATTCCCAGCAGACTTGCATATTTCTTCGCAAAATCGTATTTTTTTCCTTCTACATAAGCCCTTGTATAAAATGCAAAAAGCTGTACACTATCAGAATTGGATGATGGCTTAAAATTTAGTTCTGTGTGTTGTGATAACTCAAGTGATTGCTGCCACCTGTTTAAAGTAAGCAGTAGAGAATTAAGGTTATTAGAAATTATAAGGGCATCCGCTTTTGCTCCATATTTTGTAGCAATAACCAATGCTTTTTCAAGGTAAGAAACTGACTCCTCATAACTCTTCAATTTATAATAGCTTACGGCCAACCGGTTATAAATTGTAGAAAGCTGAAGACTAGTATCCTTGTCATTTTCTGCAGCACTTATTGCCTTAAGGCCGTATTTTATTCCATTGTTGTAATCACCCAATCCTGTGTAGCATGCACCCATCAGATCATATATGCCCTGGAGCGATTTATAATGAGTATTGACGTAGATAGTTTCGCATTCTTTTAAATAACCTAATGCAATTAAAAAATTACCTTTTATTTGTTGAAGGTCAGCAATATTTTTTAAGACGAATGCTCGTTTTTCTTTTAGATTTGTCTTAAAATACAAGCTATCAGCCAGTTTGTATAATTCAATCCTTTTATCTACCCCGTCATCCGTATCTACAGATTGATATTGTATCATTTCAAGATAAGCATCCGCCAGTTCGGTTGAGAGAGCCGCTTTTTTATATAATTCAACCGATTTTTTAATACAGTTTAATCCTTCATTAATCTGGCCACCTTCACGATATGCATTTGAATAAACAAAATAGGCCCTTGCCTGCAGTGCATCATCATTTAAAAACTTATTTATTGAATCGCATTGCTTCAGCAATATTATTGCACTATCGAGATCAACTTTATTTTCGCCGGGTCTGTAAACAAATTGCAGCGCCTGCTCAAGTAACCCTTTATCCTTATTCTCTTCAGCCAGCCTGTTTTTTGGAACATGTGCCGTTGCATTTTTTTTATAATTACAACCGTAATCGGCCAGGGATAAAATAAAAACGATACTGATGAGAATATATTTATCCATTTTCTTTAATTCCGGAAGCATTTGCTTTATAAAAAAATATTAATGCCGGTAAATAACCTTCAGAATATCTACCGGCATTAATACAATAACCATTAATTTTCCAATACTTCTCAGTAAAATGAAGTTAATGAAGTTTTCAGGAAATTATTTGTAGGAAGACGTATATAGGATTAGTATCCCAAAAGACTGTGTAAATTTACTGGCATACATTGCAATAAACTTTTATTAAAAAGTATATTAGAACTCCTCCATCTTTATTTCAAAAGACAATCTTTTTACGGCAAATTTACTGCCGCTCTTTCACCGATATGGGGTACGCCTGAGAACGAAAATTAATCATAGGGTCGGCAGGAGTTATTCCGGAAGGAACATTATTAGGTATAAAAGAAAGCGCCTTATCTTCTGCTACCGTATTGGATGCCATATTTTTAATTTCGATAGTGCCAAGGAATACTAATTTGCGGTTGGCAGGCCATGCAATAGATGGGTCTTCAATCTTATCGCCATCTTCTGCAATCTGTGCATACATTTTAAATTTGATGCTTTTTTTAGCAACACGGATGGGTATTTCTTTTTGCAAATAATCGGGGTTGGCTTTGGCCATTTCCTCTGCTGTTAAATAATGTCCCCCTTCTTCTGTAATAAACTGGTAGCGGATAAAATGCGATTCCCCTTTTTCGTTTGTAAACTTAAAAGCATTAACGCCAAAGTAAGAAGTAGTGCCATAGCTTACCGGTGCAGGGTTTTGTGTGGTAAGAAATGTTTTAGCAATCGGATGACTGCCTAAAACTTTATCCAGTGCTGTAGGCTTTGCAGCATCCGGTCCGCTTGCACCAATAGCCAGCAACAACTCCCTGAATTCATCTGAGGTAGCAGTTGGAAATCCATCAAAACTATGGCCTACAATATCAGTACTTGACCCATCAGGCAATTTGAATTTAATAGCAAAGCCTCTTGGATTGGCAAGTCCGTTTGCATCCGAGATATCCGGTATGCCGGTAAAGTCAGAAAACCTTACTACAACCGGCAGTCTTCCTTTCTTAAAATGAACTGCTGTTGTTATCTTTGCCGCTTCAGCAGCAGGTGTAAATGTGCCTTCTAAAATAATTCCTTTTGCATGTACGGCTCTTGCGTGGTGATTGCCAAAAGCGGAATGCAAGGCATCAATCAATTGGCCTGGAGATGACTGCTGTGGCACTGTTTGACCTGTAACATTTTCTATTGTGCTTGTCATAATAATAAAGATTAATGATGAAATAATTGAGTTTTTAAAAGTTATTGATGTGTGCATGAAATTTATTTTAAATGATGGCCAATAGTTGTTTCTAAACAAAATTAAGGGTACCGCCGCAAGAAAAATGACATTAGAATGGCGTCCGTTTCCAAAATAAATTTGTTTTTATCAAGAAATTTTGGCAGATGAAAGTGAGTGTTCATCCTCACTCTTCGCATGTACTTTAGTAAGTTCTGGCGCCTGCTTAATCAATTGAAATTCGCCCTGTATTTTTACTTCATCACCAATAACCACACCGCCTGCCTCTGTTACGGCACCATAGGTTAAGCCAAATTCCTTCCTGCTTATTTTTGAATAAATAGTAAAACCTGCTTTTGTTTGACCATAAGGGTCAACAGCAATACCGCCGAACTCAACATTTACAACAACAGGCTTAGTAATATTCCGAATGGTTAGTTCTCCATGAAGCTTCGCTTCATCGCCAGTGCCTTCATATCTTTTTGTTACAAACTTTAATTCGGGGTATTGTTCTGCATTAAAAAAATCGGCCGATAAAAGATGCCTATTCCTGTCTATATTGGTAGTCTCTATACTTTCAATTGCAGCAATAAATAAAATATTGGAGGTAGTATTAAAATCATCTGTCTCAGTTTCCACCTCCACTTTAAAAATTTTAAAATAGCCGGTAACGGTTGTAATCATCAGGTGTTTTACCTTAAATACAATTTCGCTGTGTGCGGGATCAGATACCCATTTAGTTGTTGACATGATAAATAATTGAATAGGTTTAAAATGATTTTGATGATGTAATAATAATCAGCAGCAGAATTGTAAAAAAGGATAGCCTATTAAATTGATTGTATGAATCAGGATCAACCAATTCTGTTCCGATAAAATTTGCCTTATTGCTTTGCAACAATTTTTATTTCTATTAACTGACCGGGCAAGGCCAGGCCGCTTACTGCTACAATAGTGGTGGCCACTTCACCCGGATTTTTATAAAACTGTTGTCTTAATTTTTTAGTAGCTTCAAAGGCAGCAGGCATATCAAGCACATACAAAACTTCTTCTACCACATCATCCATTTCCAAATTAAAAGCGGTTAATAGTTTTTTAATATTGTTATAACTCAATTGCACCTGCGCCTCCATACCTTCGGCCAATATTCCTTTGTCGTCGTGGCCCAGTTGGCCGGCAAGCCATACGGTACCACCTCGTTTTACTCCCTGCGCATACTGGTAATCTTTTTCCCATGGCATGTGTAGCTTCTGTATTTCCTTCCTGTTCATAAAAAATAATTGATAATTAAAAATGAGTATTTGATGGCGACTTTGCAAACGCCTGCAATTGCATAAACTACTGCCCTACCCTGTTGTGCTTTCGTTTTTACTAAGAATGTTTAGTCAGCCATTCCTGGATGTCAGCCATCACTTTTTCTTTGTCTATATCGTTTAGTAAATCATGATAGTGCCCTTCATATAATTTCAATGTTTTGTCAGATGATCCTGCATTATCATAAAAGAACTGGCTTCCGCTATATTTTGCAGCATTGTCTTTTGTGCCATGAAGTATTAATACCGGTAAGGTAATAAGCGGAATTTCATTTTTTAACCGTTCATCAGCAAGCACCAATTGTTCCATCGTTTTTGTTGGTTGCTTTTCATCTGCAATCAGTGGATCATTGTTCATAAATTCTACTAATGCAGCATCACGGGAGAAGTCTTCATTTTTTAGCTTTACTGCATGAAAGTGTGGTGCCAGGTGACTTAAACCTTTTAATATTGCCAGTGCAAAATCAGGGGCTGGCACCTGGTAGGCAAAGCTTTCGCAAATAAGTCCGCTGATTTTTTCCTGGTGTTCCAGTGTGTATAAGCAGCTTAACACGCCACCGGCGCTATGGCCCAATAAAAAAACCGGCAGGCCACTATGTGCTTTCTTCGCAATGTCAACCAATGTGTCAATGTCACTCACAAAGTCTTCCATATTTTGTATATAAAAACGTTCTCCCTCCGACTGGCCACGCCCCTGCAGATCAAGCGCATAAACCGCATAGTTTTTCCGTGCAAACTGTTCGGCAGTCCATTGGTAATAACCGCTATGCGCATTAAAACCGTGTACAATTACAATTACTGCTTTAGTATTTGTATCCGGCAACCAGGTACGGGTGAAAATTTTTAAGCCTGCTTTGTTTTCGAATGTTGAAGTTTGTTGTTTCATGTCTTTTTTATTTTTTGAATTGTTATTTGAATATTTTTTAACTAACCGATCCTTTATAGAAAAACAATTGTCTCTTGTTCTTTCAATATCAAAAGTAGCAGCATACAGGAGTGCAAACAATTGGCAAACCATTGTTTTAGTTGTACCGTTTACCTAAAAAATGAATGCTTCGTTTTAAAGCGCTTGTGAAAGAGGAATTTAGGAAGACTAACCATTCGGCAGATAGATATACCGGCAGACAAGAGCATATTATATTCCTTTGCTTTATTGCCCGGTTGCTGACTTTTTTTAAAGCAGATCTTTTTTCGCATAATCATCTAAAGAAATTTTTCCTCCACCTTTAAAAGCAAATATTAACAAGAGTGCTAAAACGCCTAATGAAAACAATAAGCCGGAAAATGTAAATAATAACCTGTTGTGTGAATTGATAAAAATAATAGCGCCCAACAAAATAGGCACCTGAGCCCAGGCAGCAATTTTTGTAAACAATCCTATAAAAATAAAAACGCCCCCTAAAATATGAATGAAGGAGATTACCATTGCCAGGCACATACTAATATTTAACTCATTTAAACGGCTGTCTTTTATTAAGTAATACAACGGCTCTATATTTATAAAAAAATAAACGCCCCGTATTGCAAGCATCGACCCAAGGATAAGCCTGGTAAGGGTAAACATTAATGGATGCGGATTATACCATCCAATGTTCTTATTATTGTTTGTCATAAAATTCTGTTGATTTTTTATTTAGCGAATAATCAAGCCCCATTTTCATCCTTACATTTATCTAAGTGCTAAAATGTTTTGTTTCTAAACAAAGATGGTTTAGAGTAACCGCTGTATCAAGGGATGAATTAAGGATTACATTGCACCAACCATCTTTTTTTTACCCCTGAATTTATTTTGATACAAGCGCAGCATATTTTTTAATCATCTCAGATGCTGGTACGATAGCCATTATATATACCACAGATTCCTTTATTGAGATATTATCCTGCAGTTATTTTTTATAAACCTTTGTATAGACTTTATAATAGCGACAACCATTCTATTTTTTAATTACATACATAAATAATAACGATGTTAAATCCCTTATTTAATAGTAGTGCCGACCATTTTTTGGGGTCGGCCACAGCAGCCATTGAGTTAGTAGAATACGGAGATTTTCAATGTAAAGAGTGCCAGTATGTATATCCGGAGATAAAAGCATTGCAGAAAGTTTTGGATGGTCAATTGCGATTTATCTTTCGGCACTTTCCACTACCGAATATTCGCCCTATATCACTGGAGGCCGCAATTGCTGTGGAAGCCGCAGCACTGCAGGAAAAATTTTGGCACATGCATAATACAATTTTTGAAAACCGGCGAAACCTGACAAGGTCTTCATTATTTTCTTTTGCGAAAGAAATAGATCTTGACATGGATCTTTATGAAGCCAGCCATGAATACAAAATAGTATTTCAAAAAGTTATTAATGATTTTGAAAGTGGTGTAAAAAGTGGAGTTGATAAAACGCCCACTGTTTTTATAAATGGGTTGCGGTATAATGGTGTTATTGATTTTGACAGTTTATATAAAACATGCACCTATGTATTGTCGCATACCACAACAGCAGAGTATTATAATAAAAGAGGTGGAAGAACATTTGAAAATGAAATACCATAATCAAAGCATATTTGTCAAACTATAAAACATTATTTATGAATCTACATGTAGCCGTAAACGAGAGCGATCAAAAACAAGGTTCTTCAGGCGCCCCATTGACATTAGTAGAATACGGAGATTATGAATGTCCCTATTGCGGGGAAGCTTATCCAATTATTAAAGAAATACAAGCATATTTTGATGACAAATTATTGTTTGTTTTCCGGAATTTTCCTTTGGCTGAAATGCATCCCCATGCCCTGGCAGCAGCATACGTGGCCGAGTCTGCAGCCAGGCAAAAGAAATTCTGGGAAGTACATGATTTAATTTATGAAAACCAGCAAGATCTTTCCTCTAAACAACTTTTGAATTATGCACGTTCGGCCGGTGCAGATATAAAAAAACTTACAGCCGACATAAATTCCGCAAAGATCATGGACAAAGTTGAAAGCGATATGGAAAGCGGTGCAAGAAGCGGGGTAAATGGAACGCCTACGTTTTTTATTAACGGGAAAAGGCACAACGGAAATTATGAATTTGAAGCATTAAAAAATGCACTGGAAGAATTACTGTAACCTTAATAACTGTTGTGCAACAGAATCTATTTTTAGAAAAATAATTTAATATATAAGTAAGGAAAAGAAGAAAATTGAACGTACATCTGAAGAAGACAAAATATTTCCTCTGCCAATTTACAATGAGGCAGAAGATATATATAAACAGGAAAAAGAAGTTCCTTTTGATGAAATAGAAAAGAAGGAAGATAAGTCATTGGATGATGGACTTGATATTCCTGGCGCTGAATTAGATGACGCTGATAAAAAGATTGGTGAAGAAGATGAAGAGAATAACTATTACAGCCTGGGTGGCGATGATCACAATGATTTAGAAGAATCAAGGGAGTGAGCAGTTAATTTTCCTTCAATTTAAAAGCCTCTATTTACCAGGCATATTATCTAATGCTTCTAATATTCCATCAACTCCTGGATTCATCCCAACAGGCGATAAGTAATTCCAGACAATAATTCCAGCTTCATCAATAACATATAAAGCCCGTTTACTTTCGCCTGTAACGTCATCATACACTTCATACATTTTTGCAACTGCGCCTTTTGGCTCAAAATCTGCCAGTAAAGGAAAGTGGAGTTTTCTATCCTGGCCAAAGGCAAGATGACACCATTTGCCATCTACGGAAATGCCTATTACTTCCGCATGGTATTTATGAAAGAATTTGAGCGTTTCGTTTAACAACACCATCTGGTCGCCACAAACCGGGCTCCAGTCTGCAGGGTAAAAGGCAAGAATTATTTTCTTTCCTCTAAGCTGGCTCAATGCTATCACCTGGTCTGGGGTTGCATATAAAGAAAATTCGGGTGCTGCTCTACCTGCTGTTAACATAATGATTAGTTTAAAACTGCTTTTGAGTCCTGAATTAAATCGGAGTATTTTTCAACCAACTCTGTAATTTATTTTAGCCATGATGCTTACTACAGGATGTCGTACTTTGGTCAACTCATCAGGCTAAATGCGCCCTTAATTTCCAGGCCATTGTTTCGTGTTTTTCTGCAAGCCCTGTTATAAAATCGCTGGTACCGGCATCTTTCAGTTTTGTTCCAATATCATTGATATATCCCCTGATGAACATAATGATGGCATCATGTGCTTCCAGTAACATGGTCATAAAACCATCGCTGTCATTACGTTCCCTTGATTGTTCTGTAAGATGAGTAAGTTCCAGGAAAGATGCTACTGTTGCAGGCGCATAATGCCCCAAAGAGCGAATGCGTTCTGCAACGGCGTCGACAATTTCTGCAAGTTCTTTATACTGTATTTCAAAAAACAGGTGCTTATTGTAAAAGTCTTTGCCTTCTACATTCCAATGTGCATTTAATGTTTTAACGTACAGTAGAAATTCATCTGCCAACAGTTGGCAAAGGGGTTTTATTATTTCGTTGATGTTTTGCTGCTTAATGCCAATTTGTGTTGTCATAATTGAAAATTTATTTAACAAAATTATGCAGCATTTAATGTGTTGTCAATTGTTGAATAAAGGATATCGATGTACATTTTATCGTTCACTTTTCACAGGTACTTTAAAATTTTATCTTTTACTCGAATAAGTAAAACATACATTATTTACAATTGATTGTCCATTGTATTTGCATACTCTGCAACATAATTTTGTTTTACGGTAACTAACTATACCAATCCTTGCACACTGCCTTTGGCAATCACCAAACAAAAGCGTTACACGCAATGGAAATTAAAATTGAATATTTGTATAACAATTAGCAATTATGGAAAGTATCGTAAAGATTATAAGTATAAAAGAGGTCACGCATGATGTAAGATGTTTTAAAATAGATAAGCCCGCCAACTTTACGTTTGTGCCTGGCCAGGCAACGGATGTATCTATTAATAAGCCAGGCCTTGAAGAAGAAACCAGGCCTTTTACATTTACGGCTCTCACCTTACAGCCTTATCTTGAGTTCACCATTAAAAGGTACGAAGATCACCACGGCATAACGGATAAATTACACCAGTTGCAGGTGGGCGATGAAATTATTATCCGTGATGCATGGGGCGCTATTGAATATAAGGGGCCGGGTTATTTTATTGCCGGCGGCGCTGGAATTACTCCGTTTATCGCCATCCTTCGTGACTTGCATAAGCAAAATAAAATCAGCGGCAACAAACTTTTCATTTCCAATAAGACAGCCGCAGATATTATTTATGAAAAAGAGTTAAAAGATATTTTGGGAGAAAATGTTTTATTTATTCTTTCAAAAGAAGATAAAGAAGGATATGCTAAAGGCCACATTGATGATGATGCATTTATAAAGAATAATATTACTGATTTTAATATGCATTTTTACATTTGCGGGCCAGATAAAATGATCACAGATATTTCAACGATGTTGGAAAAATCAGGCGCCGCTGTAGATGCGGTAATTTTTGAAAAATAAATTACAAAAAATGAAGACAATAATAATATCCGGCGCAGATGGCAATTTAGGTACGGCTGTTACCAATACTTTTTTAGAGGATGACTCCAAGTAATTGCAACGGTTATAAATGACGCTGCAAAAAATAATATTCCTCCTCATCCGCAATTAGAGGTATCTGCAGTTAATCTTACCAATGAAACTGATACAACTTCTTTCATAGAATCTACCATTGAGAAATATTCGACAATTGATGCTGCCTTATTATTGGTAGGCGGTTTTGCTATGGGTGATATTGCCACTACAACAGGCAACGATCTTAAAAAAATGTATGCCTTGAATTTTGAGACGGCTTATTACGCAGCCAGGCCATTGTTTATTCACATGAAAGAAAAAAAGAAAGGAAGACTGGTGTTTGTTGGGGCAAGGCCTGCTTTAAAACCTGCCTATGGAAAATCAATGATAGCTTACGCTTTAAGTAAGTCTTTGTTATTTAATCTGGCTGCTTTTTTAAACGAAAATGCCAAAGAAACTGACGTGGTAACAACAGTTATAGTGCTCAGTACGATCGACACACCCATTAACCGAAAAGCAATGCCAGGTAAGGATCCAGGCAATTGGGTAAAGCCGCAACAATTAGCAGACATTATGAAATTTATTTGCGGTGATACTGCGGATGTATTGAGAGAAAGCGTTATAAAAGTGTATAACAATTCTTAGAGAAGTTATCGGAAAATAGTGTGACCTGGCTCCTTCCTTCGGCTGTTGTATGCCTGGAAGAATATGGAGACATTGAAATAATCAATAGTACATAACATTTCAATGTTCGATTTCCCCAACTATCTGTAAAAAAGCCCCTGAAAATCAAGGGCTTAAAAAAAATGTGGAGATGTGGTAAATCAAACCCCTGTCGTTGTGATTTGCTTTCAAACTTTTAATTAACTCAGTTCTTACACAACCTGTGATTGGTTTGATTATAGCAATTCTTTTTGGAATGATGTATATTGTTTAGGAGCAGGAAAATCGAGGGAAATAGCTTTTGGAAATGCGACTACTGGTTGTATGTATTTGGCAGATGACCACTACGAACATATAGATTGCAATGAAAGAAGGGCTTTCTATTACCACTAAATGAAGAAAAGATAAAGGATTTTAAAAGGATCACAAAGACAGATACAATACCAGGGAAATCGATCGGGACGATCTATTATATGAAGACCGAAGCTAAAATAGAATATTTTACTACAGGTGGTAATCAACCGATATATGTTACCCGCACATTGAAAGTGCTTTTAAATTACATATTTGACACACATCTGCACAAAACGACACTCCCTGCAAGGATTCTCTATCTAAGAAAAACATAAAGTTTGTAAATAACAGATAAACATACCCTTTGAGAACTGAATTATCGCCCGAACATCATAATACCGCATTTCTGGATTTTGACCTTCTCAGACTGCATACACTATTTACTTTTTTTATTAAGCAATTTGCCAGATTAAATACTAACTATTCTATTATTTTGATTAATCATTCTATTCATCGGTTACTTTAAAGTCTTTATAAATTTATTAACCTGATCTGTTACGCTAACTGCATCCAGCGTTTTATAATTTTCATTTAAATAATTGGCAAACAGCGTATTTATAGTATCATCCTGCCATTCCATTACTGTAAGACAAAGCATTGGCCATTTTTTTGTTTGCAGCATAAATCCATATATGGCCAAATAAGGGTTTGCATAATAAAAAGAATTTTCAATTAGTTCGTTATACAAACCTGGGATAAAAGCTCTTTTCAAATCTCTCGATACGTCGTATGCAATTCTAAATTTAATACCTTCTTGTATCGTGGTGGCTAAAGCAGGCATCCCTTTATCCTGAAAATAAACAAACAGGTAATCAATAAAGCCAGTTTCCATTTCATCACATAGATCTTTACAGTAAAAAATATAATCCTCTTTAAGCTTTTCTAAGGAACAATCAGCCAGGTTTTTATCAATGATAAAATCAATCAATTCATTTTCCTTTTTTATAATTTCTTCGATAGATGGCCCATGCATGATAACATTCATAAATATCACGTATCGGGGTTTGGAGAATAAATCAAAATAGTAACTTTTAAATACAATTGTTCTACGATCAAATGTTAACTGAACGTATAATGGAAAAGTCAGTGTACCATGAAAAAAGACCTTTTTCAAACGGTCATTAAAATACGTTTTGTAGGTAACTTTATACGTTTTTTCCACTTTAATGAGTTTTAACTAATGTGTTATTAATCAACTTTGCTAAACTTAAAATTAGGCAGAACCTTTTAAGGCAAATGTGGGTTATTTTATACTAAAGTATAAAAGTTTTGGTAAAACTTAAACTATCGGAACAGTTTTTGTATCTTAGTGTGTAACGTATTCTCTTACACGGAGAATGATTTGTAAAGTGTGAACGAAAAATGAGGAGGTGTAAGATGGAAAAGATACAACCTGAAAAGGCAATGGACATGCTGCGGCAATCGGGTATGGATGTAACTGTAGAGCAGGCAAAATTGATTTTGGAATTTCTGCGAAAACTGGCTGATATGGCCGTGACTCAATATTTAACAGATGAAAACAGCAGATTTGTATATCCGGGTAAGCACGGATGAACAGGCAGATAAAGGATACTCGCAACGCAACCAGGAAGAAGCACTGCGCAAATATTGCCAGGTGAATTTACTCCAGGTAGGAAAAGTAATTATCGAGGACTTTTCTGCCAAAACATTTAACCGG
>JBDTWP010000094.1:0-18473 GCA_040006615.1 Ferruginibacter sp. | reverse complement strand
TTTAGTAGTTGAATAGCCGTTCCGGGGAATTTTCGGAAGCTTTAAAATATTCATTACTTCAGGACTCCTGACCTGCGCCTTATCTAAATGGCTTTTTTCGCAAACTAGTATAATAAAAGTTTGGACATGATTTATAACATTTAAAGGGAAATAGCTACAGGCAAGGCATTAAAAAGGCCCGAATATAACTTCGGGTCCATTAGATTCAAATTTTATAAAAATTATTCTTCGAAAATAAAATACTGCTGTAATCCCAGGACTCTTACTAAATTTCCCTGTGGGATTCAGGGGCTTTTATTTTTTCAAATACATTACTTCCTTCACCAGTTTTATGGTTCTCGGGATATCAGGTAAATACTGGGCAACCAGGTTAGGCGCATAATGCATTGGCGCATCTGTCGAGGTTATCCGGCGGATGGGTGCATCGAGGTAATCAAATCCTTCTTTTTGAATGCGATAAGTAATTTCTGAAGACACAGAGGCAAAGGGCCATTGCTCTTCAACAATCACCAGCCTGTTTGTCTTTTTTACACTTTCCAAAATAGTAAGCCAGTCCATCGGGCGAATAGTTGCAAGATCGATCACTTCTGCTTCAATACCCTCTTTTGCCAGTTCTTCCGCAGCTCCCAATGCCACTTTCATCATTTTATTAAAGGAAACGATGGTTACGTCTTTTCCTTCGCGCTTCACAAATGCCTTTCCAATAGGCAATAAATATTCTTCGGGAGGCACATCGCCTTTTTCACCATACAATACCTCACATTCCATGAAGATAACCGGGTCCTCGTCACGTATTGCGCTTTTTAATAAACCTTTGCCGTCGTAGGGGTTACTTACGGATATTACTTTTAATCCCGGGATATTTGCATATAAAGATTCAAATGCAGTAGAATGCTGGGCTCCTAACTGGCCTGCACTACCGCCCGGGCCCCGAAAAACAATGGGACATCCAACCTGTCCTCCACTCATCGCCAGCATTTTGGAAGCGGTATTCAATATCTGATCCAGAGGTAAAGCGGCAAAGTTCCAGGTCATAAATTCAACGATCGGGCGTAATCCGTTTTGGGCCGCTCCAACCGCAATAGCCGCAAAACCTAATTCTGCGATCGGCGTATCTATCACTCTTTTTTCCCCAAATTCCTCGAGCATACCCTGGCTCACCTTGTAGGCGCCATTGTATTCGGCCACCTCTTCTCCCATTAAAAAAACCCTTTCATCCCTTCTCATTTCTTCCTGCATGGCCTCTCTTAAAGCCTCCCTAAACGCAATTTGTCGCATGTGTTTTGATGGTTATTAGGTTAATATGAGCCGGTAGGTGGTTCATATAATTTTTTGCTATTTATTTTTAATCTGTGCAAATTTATTCCTTCGGAGCCAGATAAGCAAATTGTGTTAAAACACCTGGTAAAGATGACATCTTTTAGAAAGATGCCATCTTTACCAGGTGTTTTGCAAAAAACTCTAATGATTAAAGTGGTAGGAGCACCTGGTCAACCTTGTGCAAAACGCCATTCAACGCGTTGCGGTCTGCCGGAAAAATAATATTTGAGGGTGTTGCATTTGCGGCTCCTTTAACAGTGATTCCCGTACCGGTTGCCTGCACAGACAAACCGGGATGAAGGGCTGCCAGTGGTGAGGAGTTCAACAATGTTTTTACTGTTGTTGGCGTAGCGGGTATGTTAACAGAAAAAATTCTTACTCCAGGCGGGAAAAATGGCGCTGTCTGTGCACTCAGGACATGATATACAACGATTCCTCTTACTGTTTGAGCAGTAAGTGCACTAAACAAAGCAGGATTAGTAAATACGCCGGGTGAAGATGCAAGTGCGGAAGCTTGCGCAAATGCGACTGCCGGAGCCTGGGCTGCGGCAGCAGCCGGGGTAAGTCCGAAGGCGATTAATTGTGCAGTTACAACCGGAATAAGCGCCTGTGTAATCGCGCCGGTGAGGGTTTGCTTAAAAGCCAGGTCAGTTGGAGCCAAAACGGTTAAATTAGCTCCGAAACTGCTAAGCGCTGTTTGTATTCTCCCCGCCACGGCCACCCCGCTATCGGCACGAATGATCGCTGCTTTGAGGTAAGTTAAATCAGTGCTGGCAGCGATGTCGTCCCAAAGATATTTAGTTGGGGGAGCCACCAATACCGCTATTTTATGAATCACGCCATTCACAACAGGTATGTCTATCGCTGTAACCGGAATATTATCTACCCATAAAGTTGTTCCCCGGCGGCTGGGAAAAGTAGTTAACCGTGCAAAAGGGTTAAATCCCGCGGTTGTGGAAGTACCTGTTGGATTTAAAATGGTGGGATACTCATAATTGGGGAAAATGGTGGGCACCTGGCCTGAAGTAACTTTTTGGGGAATGGTATTATAACTTATTAACGCTGCGGCAGTTGCTGCCGGTATATTTGCCGAAATAAAGCCGGTGAATACGGCATCCGGTGAGTTTATGTCTACAAGGCCCCCGGAAATGACATTAATAAAGAGCTTCATCCCGCTATTAACCGGTACAAACATGGTAAATAAAGATGCTTTATCACTAAATAGGGGTGCCATTCCCGATTTAGCAAGCAACGCGTTATACAGACTATTGTCAGGATCTGCAGCAATTGCTTCAGTGAGAGTAAGCGTACCGGCATTTGAAATGACCGGTTCTGTAAATTGCTCCAGGTCTTTGTTGCAGGAACTGGTATAAAAAACTAAGGCTGACAATGCAAGCAGCCCTGCTATTTTAAATTTCTTAATTAAATGAATCATATAATTTTTTTTCTGGGTATTAAAAATTGAAGCAGATGGAATTATCGTATTAATAAACGTTGTAACCAACGCTGAAGTAATACAACCCACCGATATTTGAATTACCAACACCATTATAATAATATTGGTTCAGCAAATTATTGGCACCCAACTTTAACAGCGTTTTTGATCGCGGTAATTTATAACTAACCTGTGCATCTACAGTTTGCACAGCAGGTAAATTTCCATTTGCCAAATCTCCCTGGAAGTAAAAAGCATCCTGCCATCTGTAAGCCACAGCGAATCCAAGGCGTTTGGCTTTGCCAAAACCCGTATTAGCAAAAGTGGCGTTCGCTTTGTATTTTGGGGTGTTAAAGGATGCAATAAAATTTGAAGGGACGTCCGTTAAATTATCCGAAGCACCGTTTAAGCTTATGGAGAAATTAAGCGGAAATCTATAATCGATCCCTATCCCAAAACCATAGGTTTTTACTTTTGAAGTGGAGTTAATAGGTACTGAATAGATCTGGCCCGTAATCGCATCGGCCTGTGTAATCGGTCCGCCTGTTTTGGATTGAGCAACTTCCGTACGCGCGAGGAAGTTAGTATACTGTCCATAATAACCATACACATCCAACAGTAATCTTGTTTCCATCAGCAAACCCTTATAACCTACTTCAAAAGAAGAGATTGCTTCTGGATTCAGCGTTGGAAAATCTTTTACTACTTTATTGCCATTTTTTAGTGAATCCCTGTAATAGGCAGGATTTGTATTGAAATGATAAATATCTTTAAAGGCCTTATTACCGCCGATGAGTTTGTAAGAAACCAGGTCGAGATTGATCCACTGCATTTGAGTGGATGGGAAACGGTAGGCTGTTTGATAAGATAACCTGATGTTACTATTTTCTGTAACTTTAATCACGGCAGTAATCCTTGGCGTAAAGCGGCCTTTGAAGTTTTGATTTTTATCGTACCTGCCGGAGGCGGTTATTTTAAGGTGGCTTGATATATCTCTTGAAGCCTGGATAAATGCGCCATATTCATTGATGCCAATCTTGCCTGCCGTATCTGCGAATAATGTTCCCTGAGAGCTCAACAAATATCTTCTGAAATTGGCACCCACCAGGATATCAGCAAAAGACTTCGTAACCGAAGAAAAATTGTAATTACCCTCCGCGCTGTAGAGGTCAGTTCTGTCTAATAATGCTCCTCCTTTGGGAACAGGTAATCTCCGGATCCTGTTATATATGTCATTGAAAGCCGCTGTCCCTACCACGGGCCTTCCCACATCAGCAATAGCTCTTGCCGCCGTATGTGCATCAAGGTCTGATGCTCCGGATAGCCTGGAACTTAAATAGGCCTGGCCATATTGTGAAAACCATCCTGTTGCTCCGGGGCTGGGTTTCCATGCTTCATTAAAATTTTGGGTGGTAGCCCCAAGATTGAAAGTTTCCCCGGCATTTTCCTGTGTAGTAAATGCACGCACCAGCCAGTTCTTATTATTTAACTCAAACTTGTACTGCCCCATTTTAAAATCTTTGATCGAATACCTTGAAGCGCCTGTGTAGACAGTATTTCCCGTTCCCCAATAGCCCGCCAGAATAGCTTCCGTACCGGGTGTTATTTTATAATGCAATGATCCACCCAGTTTGAAGTTTACTGTATTGGGATTTAGAATCTGTTGTTCTGTGTAACCTGTACGGGATACATTGATTGGATTTGCGGATATCGAACTGATAAAAGGACCTAAGAATGGTGCCTGCAAGGCAATCCCTGATAATACCTGTCGAATGTCTGCGAAAGTTTCGTCGCCATAGACATTTACACCATCGTAGCCGGGATCAGTAGCCCTGCTGCCAGCTTTTAATACAGCATTGGATCTGTCGTAATCCCGGTAATCAGTACCTATCCAGTCTTTTGCCTGTATTAATTCGGTAGTAATCTTAAAGGCAAATTTTTCTGAAAGCTTTTTGGCCCATCTCAAACTCCAGTTATAGTAAGGAGAAGCTGGTCTTTCTTTTCCATCCGTATGATTTATTCCTGTTTTTACAATAAAGGATAAACCCTGGTATTTAAAGGGATTTTTACTCGTCATTAACATTGTTCCATTCATTCCTCCCGGGCCATACAGAGCAGAGGATGCACCGGATAATAATTCAATATTATCTATATCCAATTCATTTAACCCGATGATGGCTCCCACAGAAAAATTCAGACCGGGGGCCTGGTTGTCCATACCATCCACCAATTGATTAAACCGGGCATTTCCGCTACCTCCAAAACCTCGTGTGGTAGGAGTCTTAAAGGTTAGGGAAGAGGTAGTAACATCTACTCCTTTTAGTGTTGCCACCACGTCGTAAAAGTTAGCGGCAGGAGCATTCCGGATAGCGGCCGCACTGATTCTTTCAACAGAAACGGGCGATTCCAATATTTTTTGCGCCACCCTTGTAGCGGAAACGATCACTTCCTGCCCGAGTGAATTAGCTGGAACAAATTGTACTTTCACGGGTTGTGAAGTATTATTCACGACCACTTCCTGTAATGCGTATCCTATGGAAGATATCAATAAAGTAACCGGCAATTTTTGATTAAAAGAGATCTTAAAGTTACCCCTATCATCGGTAAATGTCCCGGCCGGGGCACCCCTCAAGGTAACAGAAACAGCAGAAACGCTTTCGCCGGTAACGCTGTTGACAATATTACCGCTGATGGTGGTGCTTTGTGCAAATACTGCAATTGTCAGTATGTTTGCCAAAGACAAAGCCAACATATAGCTCGCAATTTTTCTCATATTGGTTTATTTAGGTTAAATATATAGCAAAATAAGCAATGTTATTTTTTATAAAAATTTTATTTTTGAAAGTAAGCAGAAATCTCCTTTTGTAATTAATTGGGTGAATAAAATGTATGCCTGTAATTTAGCATTATGGCAAATTTTCAATTTCACGGACAAACAAATTTTTATAGTGGCAAAGTAAGAGATGTGTATACCATTTCCGACAGGTGGCTGGTGATGATAGCAAGCAATCGCATTTCTGCATTTGATGTTATTTTACCTAAGCCAATTCCATATAAAGGACAGGTTTTGAACCAAATAGCTGCATATATGCTAAAAGCGACAGAAGATATTTGTCCTAATTGGCTGGTAGCAACTCCTACTCCAAATAGTGCGGTGGGTAAAAAATGTAATCCTTTTAAAGTTGAAATGGTGATCAGGGGTAATATAACAGGTCATGCCTTGAGAACATATCAAACCGGTGAAAGAGAGTTGTGCGGGGTAAGAATGCCGGATGGCCTGAGAGAAAATGATTTTTTTCCCGGGCCAATTATTACCCCTTCTACCAAAGCCGCCATTGGACATGACGAAGATATAAGCCGGGAAGACATCATTCAAAAAGGTATTGTCAGTGAAAAGGATTATGGAATCATTGAAATATACACCCGTTCACTTTTTGAAAGAGGAAAACAATTAGCGGCAAGGCAGGATTTGATCCTAGCTGATACCAAGTATGAGTTTGGGAAGATAGGAGATACAATATACTTGATGGACGAGATCCATACGGCGGATAGTTCAAGGTATTTTTATAAGGAGGGATTTGAAGCAAGGCAGGCGGCAGGCGAAAAACAAAGGCAACTAAGTAAAGAATTTGTGCGGGAATGGCTGATAGAAAATAATTTTATGGGAAAGGCAGGACAGGTAGTGCCTGCAATGAGTGATGAATGGATAGAAGTGATCAGCAAAAGATATATTGAGTTGTATGAAAAAGTGATAGGAGAAGAATTTATTCCTCAGCATTTAAGTGAGGAAGAAACATATGAAAAAATCTGTAAGGTTATACAGTCTGTAAATGGTTGACGGATACAGAGGGCGCATCATCGGGATGGTATCTTTTAAAAAGATGTCATCCCGATGATGCGGTTAAAATCGTACATTCAGGAAAATTTAAATTATACCATATGCCAACCATCTTTGTTTTTTCATTCCTGTTTACATTCAATTCAGTTTTTGCGCAAACAAATTCGTTTTTATTAATTGGCACGTATACATCGGGTAAAAGTGAAGGTATTTACGTTTATAATTTTAATTCGACCAGCGGCGACAATAGTTTTGTAAGTTCTGTTAAAACAGCTAATCCCTCGTACCTGGCAGTGTCGCCAAACCAGAAGATGGTATATGCTGTATCTGAAAATGCTGATAGTACGAAGTCTGGTATTGGCGGATATATCTCTGCCTTTTCCTTTAATAAGGAAAAGGGATCGCTCACAGAGATCAACAAACAGTTTTCGGGTGGCAAACACCCATGTTATGTCTCCATCGACCAGTCAGGAAAATGGGTATTTGCTGCCAACTACAGTAGCGGAAGTGCGGTTTTATTCCCTCTAAAAGAAGACGGAGCACTTGGTTTGGCAAAACAGGTTATGCAGGACGCAGGCAAGGGCCCAGATAAGGGCAGACAGGATGGCCCTCATGTGCATTCAACTGTACTTTCACCGGACAATAAATTTTTATTTTCCCCCGACCTGGGTATTGATAAGGTAATGATCTACCGGTTTGATAAAACTAATGGAAAACTTAGCCCTGCTTCGCCGCCATTCGCCAGGTCAATAGCCGGAAGCGGCCCAAGGCATTTTGATTTTCATCCCAATAACCGGTATGCTTACCTGATGGAGGAAATGACGGGTACGGTAGCAGCATTTAAATACAGCGAGGGAAAACTTACCCCGATACAACGTATCAGCGCCCTGACGTCCGGATTTAATGGAGAGATCAGCAGTGCAGACATACATGTATCCAGGGATGGCAGATTTTTGTATTGCAGTAACCGGGGTGAATCCAATAGCATTACCATATTTGAGATCAATGGCCAAACCGGCAAGTTAACTGTGGCGGGTCATCAATCCACCATGGGGAGGACACCAAGGAATTTTAACTTTGACCCGTCCGGCAATTTTCTACTGGTAGCCAACCAGGATTCTGATAATATTGTTATTTTTAAAATTAATAAAGAAACCGGTCTATTAACAGACACAGGCAAGAGGATCGATGTGCCAAACCCGGTGTGTATAAAATGGATAAAATAAATATCCTGCTATCACCACATATTTAATTTTTATGCAAGTGCAGGTGTATAAAATACCGTAAGGATTTATCCACCCGGTTTTTTATTTAATTCATCCAACCTTGGCCTCAACCTTTGCCTGCTTTTATTAAAAACCATTCGCCCTTTTTCAATTCCTTTCCTCAATTCCTTTTGTGCTTCCAACGGAAGATTAAACGTGGTTTGACATGCTTTTGAACAACAGCCATCATATTTAGCGGCACATTCCGCACATTGAATAAAAAGTAAATGACATCCATCATTTTTACAATTCGTATGTGTATCTGCCGGCTTATTACATTGATGACAGCGGGCAATGATATCACTCGTGATGCGCTCACCCAGCCTGTCATCAAATACAAAATTTTTACCGATAAACCGGCTTTGCAATCCGGCCGATTTAGCCTGTTTTGCATAATTGATAATACCGCCTTCCAGGTGAAACACCTTATTAAATCCGTTATGAAGCATATATGCACTGGCTTTTTCACAGCGTATACCGCCGGTACAATACATGACAATGTTCTTATCTTTATTATCCTGCATCATATCGACTGCCATGGGCAACTGTTCCCTGAAAGTATCACTGGGAATCTCCAGGGCTTTTTCAAAATGTCCCACTTCGTATTCATAATGATTTCTCATATCGATCACGATTGTATTTTCATCCTGCATCAATTCATTCATTTGGGCTGCATTTACATATTTCCCCTTCTTTTCCATATTGAAACCGGGGTCCCTGATACCATCGGCAACGATCTTAGCCCTCACTTTTATTTTCAGGACCCAGAAGGATTTACCCTGGCGGGATTTGTCATTCCCGCCTTCTTCCACGGCCATATTTAACCGGACAGCTTTTAAAGGCCCCATGGAACCGAGGTAATTTCTAAACGCATCTACTTTACTATCAGGCACGCTTATTTGTGCGTTGATCCCTTCCGGTGCGATGTAAATTCTGCCAAACACTTTCATTGCATTCAATGCTGCATATAGTTCATCCCTGAATTGCAGCGGATCGCTAATGGGGACATATTGATAAAAGGAAATCGTTGTACGATGTTCCTTCTCTTCATACAATAACTTTTTTAGCTCCACCTGGGAGACACGATTGTGAAGTAGGGCCATAATTATTTATTTGATCCGGTTAAACGGGAAATTAATTTTGTTAGCATGCCGATCACCGGATCATAAAAAATCTACCGGGTGCCTGCAGGGTGATTAAGTTTTTGACAAAGATAATAAAAAGCTTCTGCCGCTGACGCGTTAAGCAGGGTTAAACCCGGGTCAGACAGGACCCGGGTATTAAATAGGTAAGGCCACCCCAGCGCATTATAAATACTCCCCCAACATTTCTCCAAAATATCATGTTAGCTTAGTGCAAAATTGGTTAAATGAAATTACTGGTTATAGAAGATGAGGCCAGCCTGCTTAAAAGTATCGTCGCATACTTTACGCAGGAAGAATTTTTATGTGAGGCTGCCGGTACATTCGCCGAGGGCATTGAGAGGGTAGATAATTTCCAATATGATTGTATCATACTTGATATTAACCTGCCCGGTGGCAGCGGATTAAAGTTATTGGAATATTTAAGACAAAATAAGAAAACTGATGGCGTTATTATCATTTCGGCAAGAAACGCTCTAGATGACAAAATAGCAGGACTTGACCTGGGAGCTGATGACTATCTCACGAAACCATTTCACCTGGCGGAATTATTTGCAAGGGTAAAGGCCCTGATAAGAAGAAAATATGCTGCCGGTTCAAGTGTGATGGAAGTTAACGAGCTTAGACTGGACCTGCTCTTAAGGACGGTTAGTTATTCCGGTCAAACCATCCTTCTCACAAAAAATGAATATGAATTATTACTGTTTTTACTTACCAATAAAAACAGGGTAGTGAGCAGGCAGGCGATCGCTGAACATATTTATGGGGAACAAACTGATAACCTTGCTTCTTTCGATTTTGTGTATTCGCATATTAAAAACCTTAAAAGAAAACTAAAAGAAAAGGGATGTGAAGAATTGCTGCAAACAGTGTATGGATTGGGTTATAAACTATCATTATGAGCAAAACCTTAGAACAAAAAAATACCCGTTATTTACTGATATGGTCGCCCATTGTTTTACTGTTGGGTTCAATGTTATTTTTTGTAATGCTGAATATGCACTCACATCACATGCAGGAAAACCTGCTGGAATTAAAACAACAACATGTGTGGAAGGCTTTTGTTGCAAAACCCGCGCCCGGCGCCTTGTATATAACCGGTGAATATACAATCGAAGAAGATATACCTGTTTCAAAAGATTTATTAACTGGTCCGCGGGATACCAGTTTATATTACCCTGAAACAGACGAAAATATTAATTTTAAAATACTTACAAAACAATATGCCCGGAATGGTAAAAATTACGAGGTGACGACCTATGTATCTTCAGTAGAATTTTTTCATCTTATCATAAAAGTTTTTGCGACGGAAACCCTGATCTTTTTATTGCTGATGCTGGCCATTGCAGTCATCAACCGCAAAAGCTCCCGTTTGTTGTGGCGACCTTTTTATACGACCCTGAAAAAAACCGCGGGATATGACGTTGTACACAACCAATCGTTTAAGTTGGAGCAAGAAACAGGTATCACAGAGTTCAATCAACTAAATAGTGAACTCACTAACCTAATAGAAAAGGTTAACCAGGCATACAGCAACCAAAAAGAATTTGTGGAGAATGCTTCGCATGAAATTCAGACTCCTTTGGCAATTATCCGGTCCAAACTTGATCTACTGATCAACGAACCCAGACTTACTGAAAGAACAGCCTCCCTGCTTGAAGATATTACAGCAGCAAATGACCGCCTGAGCCAAATGAACAAGAGCCTTTTACTGCTTGCCAAAATTGATAATAACCAGTTTCCTGAACGGGAAAAAACAGATGTTTCTGAATTGGTAAATAAAATTCTAACCAACTACCGGCAACATTATGATGATTTTCCTTTGCTAACCAAATCTATTGAACCCGGAAATTATATAACCGCTAATCCCGCGCTTATAGAAATTCTCTTTGGTAACCTTATAAAAAATGCAGTAGTTCATAATATCCATGCCGGATATATCAGTGTTCATCTCAGGAATAATGAATTTACCATTGAGAACAGCGGGAGCAAAATTGTGGAAGCCCCGGAATTATTATTTGAACGATTCAGAAAGGGTCATGCAGATTCAAAAACAACAGGGTTAGGGCTTGCATTGGTTAAACAGATTGCCCAATTATACAAAATGAAATTGCAATACTATTATGAGCATGAAATTCACACAATAAAAATAGCTTTTGGAGATATATAACCAACGGTCATTTAAATAAGAAATTTCATATTACGGTAAGGGAAAGCCATTGATATCCAGCCTACAAGATTTATCCAAAATCGTTCTCTACATTTGTTTTCACTAAAGCATTAATGCTGATGAGATGGATATTTTTGCTGGCCCGATGTTTTTTTTGTTCGTCCAACCTAAGCGCACAGGACACGGTGCGGCTATCATTGACTGAAGTGCTTACAATCGCTGAAAACAACTACCCCAGGTTAAAGGCGGCCGGCTTCGAACTGGAGGCATCGAAAGCAAACATACAACTTCAACAAAAAACGATCATTCCACAACTTGATGCTGCTTACCAGGCGAACCTGGCGACACATAATAACATCAGCGGAATGCTTTTTCCTCAATTTGTGCTACCCATCAGCGGTCCGCCTTCACCGGCAAATGATTATAGCCCGGTTACAGGTTCTGCCGCCAGTTTGTTGTTTCAATGGCAACCCGGAATATTCGGCCAACGCAGATCAACTATCAACCTGGCGATAGCTGCTTCTCAAACATTTCAATCAAAAAACGAACAGGAAATATTTGCCCATAAAATAAAAGTCAGTAACCAGTATATTGATGTGGTATATATACAGCAACTGCTAAGGCTATACGAAGAAAATATGGGCATCTCTGAAAACCAGCTTCGGCAGATAAAGGTATTGGCGGTTACAGGATTGAGGCCCGGCGTAGATACCGCATTGATCCAGGCGGAACTTTCCCGAACCAGGATCGAATGGCTGAAAATAAAAAATTCATTTGCTACCGTGCTTAATTCTTTACAGGAATCATTAGCCAGTGACTCAATTATTTTAAGTAAAGACACCTTGTTTTATACATCCTTTCCACTGCAGCAGGCAAGCGACACAATAGAACATCCAATCATTAAAACGGCCAGGTTGAGTATTGAAGAAGGTAAAATTAACCGGCTTGCCATCACTAAATTAACGGTTCCCCGTTTAACCGTTTGGGGAACAACCTATGCAAGAGGTTCAGGCTTGCATTATGACGGCACCATCAAAACGTCAGATGGCTTTGCTTTAAATCGCTTTAACTACGGGGCGGGCGTACAAATATCGGTTCCGCTATTAAAGCATTCGGAAGTAAAGACGCGTTTACAGCAGCAGGATTGGCTAATTAAATCCGAGCAGGAAAAATTTAACCAGGTAAAATTGGAATTAACGGAACAAAGAAGCCTGGCTGAAACAACTTTGTCGAATGCCCGCTCCATTGCGGGTGAAACACCCGTACAGGCGGGCACTGCAGCATATGCATTTAAAGCGATGCAGGTAAGGTATACCAATGGCTTGATAAATTATACCGAGTTATTACAAACACAGTCAGGTTTATTAAATGCGACTATTGAATTGGTAAAATCGCAGGCAGAACTCTGGAAGGCATTGTTATACAAAGCGGCGGTTTATGGCGACTTAAGTTTATTTGTTAACCAGGTTAAATAGACACATGAAGCAACTTATCATTGCGGCTTTAAGAAAACCTGTTACTGTGATGGTAATAGTGATTGGGGTAATATTTTTCTCCTGGCTGGCTATCCGTAAAATGCCCGTGGATATTTTTCCAAAATCAGGCACCCCAGTTATTTATGTAGCGCAAACATATGGAGGGTTATCGCCCCAGCAAATGGAAGGATTTATTACCTCGTATTATGAATATCACTTCCTGTATATTACGGGAATAAAATATGTAGAGAGTAAATCCGTGCAGGGAACCGCTCTGATCAAATTGCAATTTCATGAAGGAACAGATATGGCAAATGCAATGGCAGAAGTGGTCTCTTACGCCAACCGTGCCCGTTCATTTATGCCACCAGGTACCCTACCACCCTTTATTATGCGATACGATGCAGGAAGTGTACCGGTAGGGCAATTGGTTTTCACCAGTACGACAAAATCATTGAATGAAATCCAGGACCTTGCGCTTTTTAAAGTAAGGCCCATGTTTGCAGCACTTCAGGGTGTATCCGCGCCGCCACCATTAGGAGGCAACCAGCGCACCATTATTATAAGGGCCAATCCTGAACGCCTGCGAAGCTACGGTATTACGCCGGATGAACTGGCAACTGCTATTGCAAAAAGCAATACCATTTCACCCGCAGGTAACCTGCGTGCAGGCGACCAGACTTTGATCACTCCGCAAAATACTGTTATTGATAATATCAAAGAGTTTGAAAGCATTCCGCTGCAGGCTAAAACTGGTACCGCTGTATATGTAAGGGATGTTGCCTCAGTAGAAAATGGAGCGGATATTACAACGGGCTATGCACTGATAAACAGCAAACGTTCCATTTATATACCTGTTACCAAAAGAGCTGATGCTTCTACCTGGGACGTGGTACAAAATATAAAAAAGGCATTGCCTGATATGCAGGCAGCAATTCCGAATGATATAAAAGTATCCTATGAATTTGACCAGTCAACCTATGTTGTCAATTCTTTGCAGAGCCTTTTATTTGAAGGAGGCCTGGGAGCGATATTAACAGGGTTGATGGTATTACTGTTTTTAGCAGACAGGGCAAGCTCAATTATTGTTGTGATCACCATTCCCCTGGCCCTGGTTTCAGCAGTGGTATGCCTTTATCTTGCGGGGCAAAGCATTAATATTATGACCCTGGGCGGATTAGCTTTGTCGATCGGTATTTTGGTGGATGAGGCTACGGTAACAGTAGAAAATATCCATCGGCACCTGGAGGAAGGCAAGTCGAAAGCCCGTGCCATTGCAGATGCCAGTAAAGAAATTGCATTGCCCAAATTATTGATCTTACTCAGCATCCTTGCCGTATTTATTCCTTCCTTATTTATGGCAGGAATACCCAGGGCGATGTTTCTGCCATTATCGCTGTCAGTAGGTTTTGCAATGATAGCTTCATTCCTTATTTCCCAGACAGTGGTGCCCGTTATTTCAAACTGGCTGATAAAAGACGGAACCCATTTTAAAGAACGTAAGTGGTTTAGTAAATTAAGTAAAAAATATAATTCCCTCCAAACGAGGCTGACCAGCAGGGGAAGCGGGGTGATAAGTATTTATTTAATAGTTTGCGGATTGCTTTTATGGACGGGTTATCATTTCTTAGGACAGGAAATATTCCCCAAAGTAAACACCGGCCTATTCCAGTTGAGGTTGCGAATGCCCGCGGGTACGCGGATAGAGCGTACAGAAGAAAACACAAAGAAAGTATTGGGAATCATTGAAAAAGAAGTGGGCAGGGAAAGAATTGACATCAGTTCGGCATTTGTAGGTCAGCAACCTGCCACTTACGCTATCAATTCAATATTTACATGGACAGGCGGCCCCCATGAAGCAATATTAAAAGTAAAATTGTCGGATAATGCCGGTATAAAACCAGATGACTTTAAAGAGCAGTTGAGGGTTGCAATAAAAAAAGAAATTCCTGCAATGCTGATTTCTTTTGAGCCCGCCGACCTGGTGGAACAGATAATGAGCCAGGGAACAAATAATCCAATTGAAGTAGTGGTGCAGGGTAAAGACCTGAAGCAGAGCAGGATGATTGGTGAAAAATTAAAAAAGGAAATGGAATCATTGCCTTATATGAGAGATGTTCAATATACGCTTCCGTTGGATTACCCGGGTTTGCAAATAGATTATGACAGGGTGCGTGCGGGGCAGTTGGGATTGACAATTGATGAAATGAGCCGTTCCGTATCAGGAGCCACCTCCTCCAGCAGGAACATCCAACTAAATTACTGGTTAGACAAAAATGCAGGAAATGCGTACCAGGTTCAGGTGGAGTTACCGGAATATCAAATGAAATCACCAGAAGACCTTGAACAAATACCTGTGTCGGCAGCAGATAAAAATATTTTCCTCAGGGATGTTGCTACCTGGAAGAAAGTTACTACCGTGGGGGAATACGACCGGTTGAATCAACAGCGTTTTATTACTATTTCAGCAAATCTTCATAAAAAAGACCTGGGTTCAGCAGTAAAAGATGTTCAAACTGCCATACGGCAACTGGATTCACTGCCACAAGGGGTAAAGGTATATGTACGGGGACAATCGGAAATTTTGCAACAAACACAAGCAGAATTATCAACCGGCCTGCTGTTGGCCATTGCCGTTATCTTCTTATTACTGGCGGCTAATTTCCAGTCATTCAAATTATCATTCACGATATTGTCGACCTTGCCAGCGGTTGTATCAGGTTCGTTCCTTTTATTACTGTTTGCAGGCAAAACGCTGAACATTCAGTCATTCATGGGTTGCATCATGGCGATCGGCGTGGCGGTTGCCAATGCCATCCTGCTGATCACCAGGGCAGAAACCATCAGAAAAGAAAATGCGCAGTTGTCCAACATCGGCGCAATAGCCGGACAGGGAAGATTGCGCCCGATATTGATGACCAGCCTCGCCATGATTGCCGGTATGATACCAATGGCCATTGGTGCCGGTGACGGCGGAGAGCAAACATCTCCATTAGGAATCGCTGTAATCGGAGGGCTGTTTTTTTCAACTGTAACTACACTGCTTATCTTGCCGCATGTATACAATGCGGTTGTAAGGAAGAAAATTTATAACAAGGTTTCTCTTGATCCTGATGATGAATCAAGCAAATATTACGATCAACAAAAAAAGGATTAAAAAAATGAAAGGATTAAAAAATATTATATTGCCCCTATTGATCACCTGTATGACCGGTTGTAACCAACCTGGCAGGCAAGGATCAAAGGATGCGGCTAAATCACCCATTGATTCAGTAACGGTATTTCTATTGCAAAGCGCCTCATTGGATAAAACCATATCGCTCCCAGGCGAACTATTGCCCAATGAAAAAGTGCAGGTGTACGGGAAAGTGAGCGGTTATGTAAAAAAGATTTTTGTTGATATTGGTTCTTCTGTAAAACAAGGCCAGGTGATAGCGATACTGGATGCACCGGAAATGCTATCAAAGACATCAGAAAGCAGAGAACGGTTAGCATCTGTAAGAGCAAAATGGATTAGCAGCAATGATGTCTATACAAGACTTTCCGAAGCATCGAAAACTGATGGGGTTATTGCCCCTGCCGATTTGGAAAGATCAAAAAACCAGGCAGCATCAGATTTTGCACAATTAGATGCGGCGAAAGCTGAACTAAGTTCTGTGGAAGAAACGGCCCGGTATTTAATTCTAAAAGCCCCATTCACCGGCATAGTTACTAAAAGAAATGTGGATGCCGGTTCGTATGCAGGCAAGCCCGGAGAAATGCCCTTGTTTGAAATAGAAGACAATGCTACCCTTCGATTGAGGATTGCCATTCCGGAAGCCTTAACGGGGACAAAGGTGAAGGATGAGAAAGCTCAATTCAGCATCAAAGCAATACCGGGAAAAAAATTCGAAGGAATACTTTCCCGTAAAACCGGAAGCATTGATGTGAACACGAGGAGTGAAGTATGGGAGTTTACAATTATTAATGCGGACCGTGGCCTTAAATCGGGCATGTTTGCCGAATGTAAATTAAACATTCAAAGAGAAGGCAAATCATTTTTCGTTCCCTATTCAGCGGTAGTAACTACGCTTGAAAAAAAGTTTGTTTTAAAAGTTCAGGAGAATATAACCAGTTGGGTGGACATAGGACAGGGGGTAAATTTACCAGATAAAATTGAAATATTTGGCAACCTGAAGGAAGGTGATACATTAGTGATGAAAGGAAATGAAGAAATGAAACCGGACACAAAGCTGGTTATTAAAATTGTAAAGCAGTAACGATGTGGCGGGTTTATCTCCGGAACTTTGTCAAAATAGGAAACAACCGCCGATATGCTACACAATTACCAGATAACAGGGATAATCCCCCCTAATTATGATTTTTAGGAAAATCGTGACCCTGTTTCATTGATAAAGAAAATAGAATTTTCGCAGTTGATCGGCTGGCTGAAAAAATTGCAGGCAGATAAATTGCAGAAGAAATTAACAGCAAGAATCAATAAGACGGAATTTTAACAATGAATGATAAAATTGATAATAGTTGGATTGAAATATGCGGCCTTTCAAATGAAGCAAGCGCAATGATTCAACCAACATATGGATTCCTTACTCCAACTTATTCAGGCAATAAACAGTAGTAGCAATGGAAACAACAGGATATTCCGGAACGCCGCTGGCAAGAAAATTGGGTATCAAAAGCGGGTACCGCATCCGGTTGGTAAACCAGCCGGTTTATTATTTTTCTTTGTTTGAAGATATGCCTGGGAATGTAGTGGTGCTGACAGAAAAAAGATCCAGGAAGAACCTGATTCACTATTTCGCCAGGCTGGCGAATGAGTTGGAAAGCGATTTGCCCTCATTAAAAAATGAAATCAATACTGACGGCTCCATCTGGATATCATGGCCCAAAAAAGCATCAAAAATGCCGACTGATATTACAGAAAATCTCGTGAGGAAACTGGCCCTGGCTAACGGTCTGGTAGATATTAAAGTATGTGCAGTAGATGAAATTTGGTCGGGGCTGAAATTAGTGATCCCGCTTAAAGATCGCCCTTTGCCATTATAAAAGTTCATACCAAACCTCCACATCATAACCATCGGGATCTTTGAAGAATACGTACGGAGAGCCTTCGACGAATTCACCTCTACTGATGATTATACCTCCGCCATCAATAATCTTATTTACGATTACCTCAATGTCATCTGCCTTTTTCAATCGGAAACCAAAATGGGCGATGCCTCCCGAATCCCCGGTTGGAGCACCCGGCTTTTTCTCGAAAACCAGGATATCACTACAACCGGGAGTTGTTAATTGAAGAAAATTATCTTCGAGATACATCACCCTCATATCAAATACTTTTTGATAAAACTGCATAGTCCGATGAATATCGGTAACGGTAATTGTTAAATGAGTAAGCCCGTATGTTAAAGGATCCGCCATTGCCTGAAAAATATTTGCATCTGTTCCTGACACATCCGGCAACATTCCTCTGCGTTGCAATAAAAAATGCAGCCGGGATCCACCAGGATTATAATTTAAGCCCAAAATTAGAAATTCTTTAATAGTGGAGGTGCAGGAATTAAATAAAAACCTGAAACACTTTGAGTGATACCATCCCGTTGGCACAGGCGAAGGTATGAGCCTTGTAATAAAACCTGGTTCAGATTATTGCAACGGTAAGGGAATCCAGTGCGGGTTTGAATGATCGCAGGTTCTAAAAACAAATTTATTTGAACCACATAGGAACATAGAACACATAGGCGCCTGGGGCCAGGAAACCCTGATATAAGGTTTATTTCTGTTGGAAAGATCGCAGGTTCTAGAAACAAATTTATTTGAACAACATA
>JBDTWP010000093.1:0-18494 GCA_040006615.1 Ferruginibacter sp. | reverse complement strand
AACGATCAATACCATCGCGGCAAAATATTGAAATGAAATAAGCGCCAGCCGGGGTGTTTTACCCATGCCGCCCTGGAACGCCATTTTGTTTTTTAATACCGCCGCTGTATTAAGCCTCCTTAAACTTAATAAGGGGATAATAGAAGTAATAATAATACCTGAAATGAAGGTTAACCCGATCAATTGCCAAACCAGCCGGCGCCGCCAGAAATCAAAAAAAATACTGTCTGCATAGAAAGCTTCAAACATCGGCCTGAAGACAAGCATGAATATAAAAAAAAGCAACAAGGCCAATATATTTACCAGCACGGATTCTACAATAAATTGCGCCAGGATGTCACACTCAGAAGCCCCGGTGATTTTTCTTACTCCCATTTCCCCTGCCCTTTCCATTGCTTTTGATACAAGTGTATTAATGAAGTTGATCCATCCCACCACCAGGATTATGAAAGCGATGATCATGATGAAGCTGATTGTTTTATGGCTTCCCTTTGCTTCCCGTTCGTAAGGTTTGAAAGCATTCAGATGTATGGAAGTCAATGGAACCAGGTGTACGCCCCAAAGCTTATCACGTAACGCCGGTTCGGTTTTGTATTTCTCCGCCAGTTGCGGAAACTTATTTTCCACCTCTACTGCCGCTGCCTTGCTGCCGATTTTTACATAGGTATAGGCCTCATGCACATACCAGGTATCTTTGAGCCATAGCGGTGCGTCGCTAAAGGAAATCATCAGATCCAAATGAAGGTGCGACTGTGAGGGAAAATCTTCAAAAATACCAGTAACCGCGCAATGATATTCTGCCTGTTGTGTGGATACGTCCATGAACTTTCCGATCGGGTCTTCATTGCCAAAATATTTCCTGGCAGCCGAGGCAGAAAGTACCATTGAATTAGGCCCCTGCAATACAGTTTTCGGGTCGCCTATTAAAAGTTTGTAGGAGAAGAAGGAGAAGAAATTTGAATCTGCAAGCACCACCCTTGGCTCGCGGTAAATGTTATTTTTATAGCGCACCATTTTTTCGCAGTCCAGATTATCTATACGTAAAAAACTTTTTACCTGTGGAAATTCTTTTTTCATGGCAGGCCCGTAACCAAAGGAACTTGTTACCCATGAATCGGAAACATTACCCCCTTTGGAAAAATAAGATTCCACCCGATATATCTCATCCTTATCTTTTTGGAAACTATCATAATTATTTTCAATATCAGCATAATTAACCAGGATGATGAATGCCCCTGTGCCAATGGCCAGCCCAACCACGCTAATTAATGTAAATATCCAGTGCTTTCTGAGGTTTCGGAGCGCTGTTTGAAAATAATTTTTTATCATGGCCTAAGGCAAAGGTTGAAGGTTTAAGGTTGATGCCATGAATACACCAGTACAAGTGAGTCCTGCCCCGGAGGATCCTGCCCGACCGCGTCAACCGGACAGGGATGAATTTCTGACTGGCGCGGTAACAGGCTTAATTTATATTCTTCCGCCGGACTTATAAATATTTTTTTCATTATAAATTCATCATTCATTACTCGTCTCTTAAATAAGTGGTTGGATTGGCAATGTATGCTTTGTATATATGCCACGAAACGCTTATTATCGTCATAACAAACATTGCTATGAATGACAAAAAAAGCGGAAAATAAGAAACGTTTGATTCGGGCGAAAACTGTTTAAATATATTATCCGTAACCCAATAAGAAATTGGAAAACCAAACAATATTGCAAATCCAATGGCAAATAAAAATTCTTTATTAATTAGAAAGCTAATACTACCCATTCCAGCTCCAAGTACTTTCCTGACGCTTATCTCTTTCATTTTCTTACCCAAAATCAATAAAGCTAATCCGAATATACCAGTTATCGAAATAATTATCATAATAATTGATGCAGCACTTAATATCCCGGAAATTTGAGTAAATCCATTGAAGTATCCATCAAAAACAGCATCCTGGTAATGATATTCAAAGGGTAGATTGGGGTTCACTTTTTTCCAGGTATTTTCCACTTCCAGATGTGCACTTGAAAATAAACCCGGGGTGGTTTTGAAATAAGCAAATCTTATATCTTCAGGCTTGCATGCAAACATGATTAATGGTACTACAGGCGATTGGAAATTCTCAAAATGAAAATCATTCACTTCCCCTACAACAGAATATCTTTTATTTTCGTATTCAATTGTTTTCCCGATTGCTGATGCCCACAGCATTTGCTTCATCAATGCGTGGTTAACTAAAACAGCGGAGGTTTGATCTGTGCCGAATTCCTCACTTAGATCTCTCCCCGTTATGATCTTAATTCCTAACTGACTTGCAAACCCGGGTAAAACATTAAGGCCTTGAACCATTTGTTCTTTTCCTTCAGTTTTAATTACAAGTTGTTTAGAAAAGTTACCAAGTGGTTGCACCGACCCTGAAACTGATTTTATTTTATTACTGTTTTTTAATCCGGCTTTTAATACCTCAAAATTTGAAGATTTATCTAATGTTACTACCACATTATTAGCGGGTTCATAGCCCCATGGCCTCGCCTTTGATTTTTTTGTTTCCAGGATAAAAGCAATTGCCGTTGAAATTGCCAAAAAGGTAAGTAAAAACTGAAACCCTAACAGCGCTTTTCTGAAGTGGTTTTTATTACCTGTTTTACTATTCCCTTTTGCTATACTTATGGGGTTAAGAGAGGATATATAAAATGAAGGATAAGCAGCCCCACTAATTGCAGATACAACAATCAAAATAAATAATGCAACCCAGGTACGATAATTGGTAAAGAGCTTTTGACCCAATTCTATATTTGCAATTGGACTAAACCATGGTAAAAAAAAGAATTTTGCCAAAAACAATCCTATGATTACTGCAATTGAACAGAGAATCATATTTTCCATAATAAATTGAAAAATGATTTGCCTTTTGTTACTGCCCATCACTTTTCGGACGGCGATTTCTTTTAGCCTGTTAGAAGCTGCCGCTATTGCAATATTCATATAATTGAAATAAACCAATAAAAGGATAGAAATGGCTATAACGGTTAGCATAATGATTCCAACTGGCCGGGTAGCACTAAACCGCTGGTTATCTACCAGGTAAGCATGAAACTTCATCGATTTTAGAGGTTGGAAATGGAAGGAGGAAATTTTATTATCCGGATTAGCGTCATTGTATAATTTTAAATACTTTTTATTTTGATTCCTGATAGGCAATAAAGAGGCTTCGTTATCCGCTTCAAGAAAAGTCATTGTTACGCTTTGGTTCCAGTTGCCCGTTTTATCCAATCCCAAAGCGGTCATCCTCCGATAAGGAATAAGGGCGGAAAAATAAAACGATGCTTCAGTTGGTCGTTTATCCAATACTCCTTTTACTATGAAATTCCCGATCGTTTCGGTTTCAACATTATTAAATCGTATACTGAGGCTTTTACCTAAAGGATTTTCTTTACCAAAGAGTTTTTCTGAAAGTTCATAAGTAAGCACCACAGCATCCTGATCAATAAAATGTTGCTTATTACCCCATTTAACAGGGAAATCAAACATTTCGTAAAAAGGGTCATCTACGAAGCTTACCTCTTCTTTAAAAACATTGTTGTCTTGTTTTATTGAAACTCCAACATAATTGACCCGTGCGAAATTTTTTATTTGTGAGAAATCATTTTTCAACATTACACCCATCGGGGAAGGTGAATTGCCCTCATATTGTTTGTTTCCGTTTTTCTCAGCAACTTTTTCAACAACAAACAGGTTGTTAATTTTAGCGTGAAAGTTATCCATGTGCATCGACCAATCTAAAAATTCAAATACTACCAAACAGCAGCCCACTCCCAGGCCAAGGCCAAGAATGTTTATTAAAGATGACAATTTGTTTTTTGTAAGGTTACGAAAACCTACTTTAAAATAATTTTTCAGCATAATGGTGAGTTATTGATTATAAAAGTAATTGCCAGCATCCCCTAAAGTAGAAGTCTATGAATAGTTTAATGAGCCAGGAACCTCCGCCGCGGCGGAGCAGGTGGCTATTCAGTTCTCAAACTCTTCACCGGATTTGCCATTGCTGATTTGATGGTTTGAAAAGCGAGCGTGAGCAAGGCTATCAAAACCATCGTTGCCCCTCCGAGTAAAAATATCCACCAGCTTATATCCGTGCGGTAAGCAAAATTTTGCAGCCATTTATACATGCCAATACCCGCCACCGGAGCCGCAATAACAAAGGCAACCATAACCAGCAAAATAAAATCTTTTGAGATCATGGCAACGATCTGGGGAATAGAGGCACCCAATACTTTTCGTACACCAATTTCTTTTGTGCGTTGTGCGGTAGTATATATTACAAGGCCAAGTAAACCCAGGCAACTGATAAAAACAGCAAGGCCCGTTGCCCACTTCAGCAGGCTTGAAATATGCTGTTCGGCCTGGTAAAATTTGGCAATGTCTTCATCAAAAAAGCTGTAATCAAAATCATCTTCCGGATACACTTCTTTCCATGCTATTTCTATTTTGCTGATGGCCGTTTTCCAGGAAGTGCTGCTTTCATTCTGCGGGTGTAATGCAATATTTACAGTACGCTCCGTATTATTCCAGGTGGCGATTACAAGCGGCTTGATAGGTTCATGTAAAGATTTCTGGTGAAAATCCGATACCACACCTACAATTGGGATTTGCTTATTACTCCACTCGATCTTTTTTCCTATAGCCTGTTGTGGTTGCTGAAATCCGAGTATGCGTGAATAGGTTTCATTAATGAGAAAGGAATTCACAGTATCTGAATGTCCAAAATTGGTACCTGCCACCAATTTAATCTGGTACAACTTAATATAATTGGTGTCTCCATATTTCTGCTGCACATCTGTTTCTATTTCCTTTTTTCCGTCTTTATATTTCATTGTGCTACTCCAGGTACTTCCGGAAGATGGCGGGCTACTGCTTAAGCTAATCATTGCAATACCAGGTATTGTTTTGAGCTTATCCATGAACATATATTTATGGTTCCTCACGGTATCATAATAATTGGTGGACATATACAGAATAGCTTCTTTTTTAAAACCAAGATCCCTGTGAAGCGAGTATGAAATCTGTTTACTTACCAGTATAGCACCCATAATAAAAAGCTGCGCAATTATGAACTGTGAAATAGTTAAAGACTTTCGCAACCAGGCATTGCGGGTCTTCCCTGTGTTTGCAAAGGCCTGGTTTTTCAATACCAACACCGGCTTATATGAAGAAAGAAAAATAGCAGGATACAATCCCGACAGGATAGTAACAAGGATCATCAGGACAAGCAGGAAAACAATAAGTCCCGGCTGTTCTGATAAATTGAAATGCAATCCTTCGGGAATAAAACCGGCAAAAGCCTTAAAGATCAATGGTGTTAAATCAATTGAAATAATGGTTGCCGCGAAAGTGAGCAATAAAGTTTCGCTGAGAAACTGATACACCAATTGTTTCCTGGAACTGCCCATTGTTTTGCGAATGCCAATTTCCTTTGCACGCTGTGAAGCATGGGCCGTAGTGAGATTAATAAAATTGATACAACCTAATAACAATAAAAATATGGCCACTGCAAGCAGGCCGTATAAAGTGGGTTTATGGGCAAGCGGCAATTCGTACCCCCCGTAATCTGAATTGAAATGCAAGTCGCTTAATGATTGCAGGGTGATCCATGTTTTGCCGGTATCGCCTGCTTCACGTTTATCATTCTTTTTATACAGCTGGTTCAACTGCTTTTCAACCTGTGCGATTGTAGTGCCCGGGGAAAGTTTAACCCATAACTGCTGGGCGCCATTTGTATTGTTCCATTGATCCCAGCTTTGGGGCCTTAAAGAAGTGGTTTCAAGAGTAGTGTATGCGACAAAGGTTTTAAAAGTAAAATCGGTATTTTGTTTTATGTCCTTGACTATGCCTGTAATTGTTGCCTTTACCGTATCATTAAGGAAAATTTGTTTTCCAACAACCTGTGAAGCATTTAGCCCGGGAAAATACAGTTTTGCATTTGATTCAGTAAGGACAGCCTGATATGGCTGATTAAATGCTATTTTAGGCGAACCTGCTATCCATTCGTAAGCGAGTAAATTGAAATAATTACTATCTGCAAAAACGATGTTGCGTTGTTTTTTAAAAACAACCGGATCCTTTTTGTTTGTGGGCGGCACAGTGATTTTCGCATCACCATCCCATGTTCTGAAAGATACCACTTTATCCAGGCCTGTCAGTTCCCTGCCGACTGCTGCACCCATTGGATCGGCAACTCCGGAATTACGGTATATCTCCCCGGAAAAACTAAAATTGGAAACTACCCGGTAAATTCGCTTGCCATCCTTTTCGAATTTATCGAAGGTAAAATGATAGTTCACCAGCAACCAGATCACCAATGAAGCACTGATACCAATGGAAAGCCCCAGTATATTGATAGCAGTAAACACTTTATTTTTGAAGAGTGTTCTTAACGCGATGGTAATATAATTTTTAAGCATAAATTTTGATTTCGGATGTATGATGTGTGATTTTACCTCAACCCCAATCCTCCCCAATGATCGAAGACCCATGCAAGCGGTCCCGGACCCGCCGCCCATGTTTCACCTTTACCGGTTTTTGATGCAACACGGAAAATCCTGTCTCCGTCTTTATGATGCCTGTCGTAACTGCTTTCATCAAGAATATACAACATGATTAACAAGCAGGTAGCCAAACCAACTGCAAGGCCAACAATGTTGATAAATGAAAATGCTTTATTCCGGGACAGGTTCCTGGTTGCGATCTTGAAATAATTTTTTATCATCGCTGATTGTTGAAAGTTGATTGTTCATTGCCGGTACTCATTATTCATCATTCACTACTCGTCTTATCATTCTGTTCTCAAATTTTTCACCGGTTTGGCGATTGCAGCCCGCATTGTATTTAAACTTACTACTATCAATGTCAGCAGCAACACAATAGCACCTACTGCACCAAACAATCCTGTACTTATATTGACGCGGTATGGATATTTTTCGAGCCAGGAATTCATAAGCCACCATGTTAACGGAACTGCAATAATAAATGCGATAAATACCAGTTTTAAAAATTCTTTAGAAATGAGCATTAATAATTGTTGCACGGAAGCGCCCAAAACCTTTCGTATGCCAATTTCCCGAATGCGTTTTTCAATAGTGAAAGAAGCAAGACCCGCAAGCCCGATACAACAGATAAAAATGGCTAAGCCAGCAAATATGTTGGTGATTTTACTGATGAGCTCTTCCGTTAAAAATTTTTTACCGAATTCCTGGTCCACAAATTTGTATTCAAACGGGTAGGCAGGATTATATTTTTTAAATATGGTTTCAATGGATTGCAATGCCTTCTGCGTTTGACCAGGCTGATTCAATCTTATGCTTATAGCATTGGAATTGCCGGCATCATAAAATACCATCATCGGATCTACCGGTTTAAACGGCGATTCCATTACTACATTATCAGTTATACCAATCACTGTATAGTTTCTGCCATAGCTCATCTGCATGCCTATTGGATTTTTTAATCCCATTGCATCAACTGCTGCTTTATTTAACAACATTGCAGACGAATCAGAAGGGGTGCCGGAAAAATCTTTTCCCTCAAAAATTTTAATACCCATGGTTTTTGTAAAGTCTACATCGGTATTTATACCGGAAACAATGATGTTAGCATTCGCGGGCTTACCTTTCCAATCAGGAGCCGGAGATTTCCACCATATATCGGTAATCGGAGAAGAAGTACGGGTAACTGAATTGATTAGCCGGGTATTCAGCAGTTCCTGTTTTATAACCGAAAAACTTTTATCTATATCAGGAGATGAGGGTAACGTGATAAGATTATCGGGATCATAACCCATATCCCTGTTCTTCACATGTTGCACCTGGTGGTAAACAATGATGGTTGCAGAAATAAGCAATATAGAAATTACAAATTGAGCCACTACCAGGATATGTCTTGGCAACGCGGCTTTTTTGCCTGCAAGGAATGTTCCTTTCAAAACCAATACCGGGTTGAAAGAAGAAAGGTATAATGCAGGATAACTTCCGGCTACAATACCTGTAAATAGTATAATTGCCAATGCTCCTATCCAGAAAAGCGGCTGAGTGAGATTTAAAAACAGGTGCTTATTCACCAAGGTATTAAAAGAAGGCATCAACACATAAACGGTGATTATAGACAGGACAAATGCAATAAGTGCAAGTATCATTGATTCAAAAAAGAACTGCAGTATGAGTTGTCTTCTATCAGAACCCAGGGTTTTTCTCACACCTACTTCTTTTGCTCTTTTTTCTGAACGTGCTGTGGAGAGATTCATAAAATTAACACAGGCAATCATCAGAATGATCAGGGCGATGATGGTAAAAAGTCGCACATATTCGATCATTCCGCCCACATTTTTCCCATCCCTAAAATCACTGTAAAGGCGCCACTTGTTCATGGGAAAAGTAAAATAAGTGCTTATTTTTTTATCAGTAGGGTCATGTTGTTTTTTTATGTCATTTATAATTTTATTCATCCGCTGCATATCTGCCCCCGGGAGCATTTGGACATATACGGTCCAGGAAGAATTTTGCCAGTTGGTCATTGCGCGCTTTTCAAAATCGCCGGAATAATTAAATGTATTAATATAATCAAACTGAAAAGTAGAATTACCGGGCAGGTCAGCAAGTATGGCGGTTACTTTTGCATTATACCCATTATCGATTCTTACGACTTTATTGATCGGGTCCGCGTCGCCAAATAGGGCTTTTGCTGCCGATTGTGTTAACACGATCGTATAAGGATCAGGGATAGCTGTTGCGGCATTGCCCTTAATGAATTTCCAGGTAAACATATCGAAAAAATGTTCACTTACGGTATAACCCTGCTTCTTCAATTTCACCTCCCCGTAGGTCAGTACATGTGGTTGCGGGTGCGTGGTAACCACCGCATGTTTTATCTTGGGCGAACTGCTTTCGATCGATTTAGCCAGTGGCAAAACCATGTTCCAGTCAGTAAATACCTGGTTATTAAAATCGCGGTGAGCAATTACCTGGTAAATATTATTGTAATTGGCATGAAACTTATCGTAGGCAAGTTCATCCTGCACCCACAAAAAAATCAACATGGTACAAGTTATTCCAATAGTTAATCCAAGTAAGTTGGTCAGTGAAAACGCTTTGTTTCGAAACAAATTCCGCCAGGCGATTTTGAAATAGTTTTTAAACATAAAATTTGATGTTCGATTTACGATTTTTGGAGTTATGATTTTACCTCACCCCCCAACCCGTCTCCAAATTTAGAGGATCCTGACTCTGCTGATTAAAGGCTCTTTTCCTATTTAGTCACTAGCTTTTTTTCAGGCAATTCTTTATTCTCCTCTTTCTCATTTTCACATTTGCATATTCTTCATTAGCATATTAGCACATTAGCCAGTTAGCAAATTGTGTTAGATTGCCTGTTTCTTTTCCCGCAAATAGTCTGCAATAAGGGCAAATTTTTTTTTCGCAATTTCATCTACTTCTTCATTTTGCATATACTCCGCCCAGCCTAGCGGTGTACCATCATAAACCTTGTCCCTGGAATTCAGTTTTGCACCTGCTTCCACAAGTAATTTTACCGAATCCAGTGAGCCGGAAAAAATAGCCTGGTGCAGCGGCGTGGCGTGAGCATGAAATCCGTGGTCATTTTCAGGATAGCCGTTGGGGTTAACCCCCATCCCTAATAAAAAAGATATCAAACGAGGCTTTCCATAGAAGCCGGCTACGGTGAGAGCGGTCAATTGCTCATCCTCATTTGCGGAAGGCGCAAGACGAATAACATCGCTCATGCGGTCAAGTCCAACTGCTGATGCTAAAGTCAGTTGACCACCCTTTTCAATAAGATACCCGGCTGCTGCGGTATTACCGTGGGCCAATGCGCCTAAACAGCCACCAGGTTTTGCCCCTGCATCAATCAGCATGTCGATCATTTCTATCTGTACCCCACATTCCCTCGGAATCCTGCCGGTTGCAACCAATCCCAGGGTATAATCAAGTTGGTCCTGCGCACTGCCTGAAGCTTCGCGTTTTACAGCCTGGATGAGTAACCGGGATATGTCCATAATATTCGGGGGCAATTTGCCGATACGTATAGGATTATCCGCAACAAACCATAGCAGGTAGGGATGCTGAAAGTAATCACCGCCTGGATGTGAAAGGCGGCCATTTACCAAACGTGGATTTTTTGCAAGCAGGCTTTCCAGCAGGGTTGTATTACCGGAATCAATAGATTCTACTGCCTCAAGAAATAAAGAATCAGTAATCTCAGAATTTTTCATATTGCATTTTTGATATGTTTGCCGCCATCTCTTAATGGGAGTTATTTAAACAGTTTACTCTTTCTTCATCACCCTTTAAGGCCGCCCGCATGCATGACTGCGTCAAGCAGGGAGAGATGAATCCGTTCGGACGGTGATCGGGTTTCATTCCGTTCTTAAACACTTTACGGGGTTTGCTATCGCCGCTTTTATTGCCTGGAAACTAATGGTCAATAAAGTGATAAAGAGTATCGCCATACCGGCAAGGACAAATACACTGATCCCGATATTAATACGGTAAGCAAAATCATTCAGCCATTCATTCATCGCCAGCCATGACAATGGGAAAGCGATCAAAACAGCGATCAATACCAGTTTCAAAAAATCTTTTGATAACATTGCAGCAATGTTACCCGCGGTTGCCCCTACAATTTTACGGATGCCGATCTCTTTCTGTCTTTTTTGAGCGGTGAAGGCCGCAAGGCCAAAAAGGCCCAAGCATGATATAATGATAGCAATCCCGGCAAACCACCTGGAGAGTATCGCAACCCTGTTTTCTGAAGCGTATAAAGCCTTGTAATCATCATCCAGAAATTTGTAATCAATTGGTTCGCCGGTATAGCTTTTGTAAAATTTTGCAAGTTTGTCGATGGTGCCTTTTTCCGTACCGCTTTTTATTTTGACCATTATTTTAGAAACACGCTGATTTAAGCTGAAATCGAAGAAGCAGGGTTTGATATTTTCATACAGCGATTCAAAATGAAAATCTTTAGCAACGCCGATTATTTGCCTGTCTTCCCCCCATATATTTACTTTCTTACCAACCGGATTTTTCAGCCCCATACTTTCAACAGCAGATTCGTTAAAAATGACTGCTGATTTTTCCGATCCAAAATCCCTGGAAAAAGTCCGGCCTTCTTTCATCACAATCCCAAGAGTTTCAATAAAATTATAACCGGCTGCTATGTCTGTAAATTGTGTGTGGTTATCCGGGTCCTTTCCTTCCCATGTGACAGCAGTTGTTCCCCCTTGCCGGTTGGTTATGCTGTGCCTGAAATTTGATGCATCTACAACTCCCGGTATATTTTTTATCCGTTGAATAAATGTTTCCAGCTCTTTTTCGTAGCCTCCGCCTGCTTTATAATATGTTTTTTCGCCCGAAAGCTTTCCTCCTTTTTCAAAATAGATGACCTGGTCCCTGTTATAACCCATGTTTTTGGTTTGCACTAATTTTATTTGTTTATAAACTATGAAAACCGAAACAATCAGGATAGCCGACAGTGTGAATTGAAATATCACCAATCCCTTTCGTGCAACCAATTCTCCGATTGAAGTATTCATTTTGCCTTTCAATACAGTTACGGGATTGAGACGTGAAAGGTACAGTGCGGGATAACTGCCTGCTATCAGCCCGGTAATTATTGTTATAACAAAAATTGATGAAACAAGGTTTACATTCAAACCGAGGATAAGATCCTTGCCGGTAATTATATTGAATTGGGGAAGAAAAAGCATCACCAGGATGATAGTAATTGTCAGTGATAAAAAAGTCATCAGCATAGATTCGCCCATGTATTGAATAATTAGCGTTCTGCGAGTTGCACCTACTACTTTTTTTATACCTATTTCTTTTATTCTTTTGGATGCTTTTGCCGTAGATAAGTTCATGAAATTGATGCACGCGATGATCAATATAAAAATGGCGATAATGGAAAACAGTTCCACATATTCTATCCTGCCACCGGCCTGCCTGCCATTTTCATAGTGGTTATGGAGATACCTGTCTGAATAACGTTGCACAAATAAAATTTCAGCTGATCCTTCTTTTTTACTTTTAATGAAGCTGGCAATTTTGTTATTGAACTGATCAGCATTGGTACCCTTCTTAAGGATTAAATATGTGCTGGGATCACTGTTATCCCATTTTTGCAATTTTGGGTTTTTTTCAAGAAACAAATCATAATTGAATAGTATGTCAAACCGGGCTGTAGCATTAGCAGGAAATTTTTCAAAAACACCGGAAATCAAATACTTTCCGTTAAGTTGTTCCTGGTTCCACTCTACTCTTTTACCTATAATATTATGAGTGGTATTGAATAGTTTTAATGCAAGGTCTTTGGATATGGCAATATTGTATTTATCTGAGAACACCTGGCTTTTATCACCTTCCAAAAAATTACAGGAAAAAATATTGAAATAATCTTTGCTTATAAATTGTCCGTTTGCCCGGAAATGTGTGTCGTCAAAAGAAACCAAACCCTTGTTGGAAAACCATGTTGAAGGAATAACGGATGCTGCATATTCTACTTCAGGGATTTCATCCGCAAGGGCCTTCGCCAAAAGACCGGGCGTATTTTCAATAGTTTCAATACCGCTGGCATTAGTATGCATCACCTGATATAGCTGGCTATCTTTTTCATTGAACTTATCAACATGCAATTCATCGTTTGCCCATAAATAAATTAATATGGAACAAGCTAAACCTATGGACAGCCCCATCAGATTAAGAAAAGTGAATTGGCGGTCTCTGAGGAGATTGCGCCAGGCGATCTTGAAATAATGTTTAAACATAAAATTGTTATTTCTGATTTTCGATTATTAATTGTCTGATTGAGGACCCGGTTCATCACCCTGTGACAATTGACATTTTTACATTTTCATCTTTGCAAATTTGCACATTCTTCATTAGCCTGTTAACACATTACCTATTTAGCTAATTACTATTCCGTTCGCAAACTCTTTACCGGGTTTGCTATCGCTGCTTTTATCGCCTGGAAACTAACCGTCAAAAGCGCAATAAATATTGCCAGCACGCCAGCCAAAGCAAAAATCCACCAGGCTATAGGGATACGATACGCAAAGCCCTGCAGCCATGCCTTCATTGCCCACCATGCCAGCGGTGATGCAATGAATAATGCGACAATAACTAGGAGGATGAATTCTTTTGACAATAATGAAAAAAGGGAAGCTATACTGGCACCCAGCACTTTTCGGATACCAATTTCCTTAGTTCTTTGTTCTGCAGTAAACATGGCCAATCCCAGTAATCCCATGCAGGAGATGAAAATTCCCAAAAAAGCAAAATAACCGGAGAGCTTACTAACTACCTGTTCGCTCCTGTATAATTTTTGGTATTCTTCATCTGAGAAATAGTATGTAACGGGAAATTTCGGATTCAATTGTTTGCAGATCCTTTCAATCCCGGCCAATGCCTCTTTTATTTTACCCGGTTTTGTCCGTACCAGGATGTTTCCATAACTAAGGTTTTCACCCATGCGGATAACCAATGGCCTGATAGCTTCATGAAGGGAAGCAAAATGAAAATCTTTCAATACGCCCACTATCGTTCCCTTTTGCCCCCAAAATGTTAACCGCTTGCCAATGGGATCTTTGTAATTCAATATTTTTAGCGCCGATTCATTGATGAGAAACCCCAGGGAATCGGATACATAATCTTTCGAAATATCCCGGCCCGTAAGTAATTTTAAATCAAGGGTTTTTACAAAATCATAACCCGTTGCGGCTTGTGTAAATTGCGGCGACGTATTCGGGGCTTTTCCGTCCCAATCTACACCTCCTGTACCATTACTGATATCGGTAGGTGTCTGGGTAATGCGTGTTACCTCCTTAATACCTGGTGTCTTCAATGCATCCTGCTTGAATACACTATACTTCCCGGTAAGGTCTCCTTCTATAGGAATATAAATAAGGTTTTCCCGGTCATAACCAAGGTTTATTTGTTGAATATAATTTACCTGCTGTGATATAATAATGGTCCCGGTAATGAGCACAATTGAAAGTACAAACTGGAAAACGACCAACCCCTTCCTGAAAAAGGTAGCTCCATTGGTGAATTTCAGCGTACCTTTTAAAACGGTTATTGGCCTGAATGAAGAAAGAAACAGCGCCGGGTAGCTGCCGGAAATAAGGCCCGTAAATAAAGTTAAGCCAGCCAGGCTTAGCCAGAAGGCAGTGCTGGAAAAAGGAAATTCAATTTGTTTACCGGTCAACCCGTTGAAAAAAGGCAATAAAATAATTACCAGCACAAGGGATAAAATAACAGCCAGCAGGGTTATAAATAATGCTTCGCTTAAAAACTGCCGCACCAATGAAAAGCGTATTGCCCCGGCTACTTTCCGCACACCGATCTCCTTCGCGCGTTTTGCTGACCTGGCTGTAGTGAGATTCATGAAATTGATACAGGCGATCAGTAAAATAAAAACAGCTACAATACTGAAGATGTTCACGTATTCAATACGGCCGCCCGCTATTACCCCATTTTTAAAAGTTGAATGCAGGTAGGTGTCGCCGAACCGCTGCATCCTTAATTCAATCCGGTAGCTGGATGACTGCTCTTTATTATAGTTGTCTAAGAATTTTTTAATCCTGGCTTCTACCAGTTGCGGCTTAGCTCCTTTTCGTAAAAGAAGATAAGTCGAAGGGCCATTATTGCCCCACTCTTTTGCCCAGGCATTATTATCCAGAAAAGTACTCCAGTTAATGAGGAAATCAAATTGAGTGGAAGCGTTATGAGGCAGGTCTGCAAACACAGCTGTAACCGTAAGCTCTTTACTGTTTTCATACCGGATGGTCTTCCCGATTGCTGATTCTGCGCTTCCAAAAAAGTCTTTCGCCATTTTATTTGAAATAGCAAGGCTTACCGGGGTGTTCAGGGCTGTTAGCGCATTTCCCTGCAATAAAGGGTAACTAAACATTCCAAAAAAATCAGCACCCGCATGGCAGCCAGTTTCCTTTATTATTTTGTTATTTGCTTCAAATGTAAAACGATCGGGGGCGGGCCAGGCAAAGGAGGACGCTTTTTCTATTTCAGGGACGATATGTTTCATTTCTTCCGCCAGTACTCCCGGGGAGTAAAAACCCGCATCTATTTTATTATCGATGTATTGCCGTTCATATATGGTAAAGAGCCGGTCACCCTTTTCATGAAAATTATCCACGCTGCGTTCATCCAGCACCCACAATAATATCAGCAGGCTGCAGGTTATTCCCAATGCGAGTCCGAGGATGTTCAATGCGGAAAAGAATTTATTCCGCTGCAGCTGACGGAGGGCTGTTTTGAAATAGTTTTTTAGCATGATTAAAGTTTTCGGTTTTTTTGCCTTGCAGGAAGGCCGCGGCCTGTTCCTGCAAAATAAATGTTAGTTGCGTTGCAATTATACATCAGAACAGGTCGCGGCCTGTTCCTACAAGACCCGTTAAATAATTATATCCCTCTTATCATCTGTTTATTTTCAAATTTTCACATTCATCATTATCACATTGGCTTCATTCCATTCTTAAACTTTCAACGGGGTTGGCAATAGCTGCTTTAACAGACTCGTAGCTCACTGTTATCCATGCAATGAAAAGGGCAGTCACTGAAGCAAGAAGAAAAATAATCCAACTTACCTGGATATGATATGCAAAGCCCTCCAGCCAGCTATTGATTGCAAACCAGGAAAGCGGGATGGCAATAGCCATGGCAATAAAGATGAGCCTGGTAAAACCAGTTGATAATAAGTAAACAATATTGAATACTGATGCGCCCAATACTTTACGTACGCCTATTTCTTTGGTGCGTTGCTCGGCCATGAAAGCAGATAAGCCATATAAACCCATGCAAGAAATGAAAATTGCCAGGATTGCGAATAAATTAAATAGTCTTCCCAAACGTTGTTCTCCGCTATAAAGGCCAGCCAGGTCCTGGTCGAGAAAATTATAGGTAAACGGATAAGCGGGGTTAAGTTGCCGGCTTATTTTTTCCAATGCTTTTATGGTTTCTTCCGTGTTGCCTGGTTTAGTTCTTACTACCACTGTTCCTCCCCACTTGTTGAGACACAAGACCAGGGGTTCGATGGCTTGTTGAATTGGTTTGAAATTAAAATTTTTTACCACTCCAATTATAGTTCCCTTATTGCCCTGGAAAGAAAGAGGTTTTCCAACAGCATTATTAACTTTCATCCCCATAATTTCGAGCGCCTTCTCATTGACAATATAATTTGTTGAATCGGCTTTAAATGATGTGGAAAAACTCCTGCCATTCAATATCTTCATTTTAAAAACATCGATAAAATCCTCGGAAACATACATTGAGGGAAAAACAGTTTGAGACCGCGGGTCTTTTCCTTCCCATTCTATGGTAACGGTACCGCTGGTTAGATTTGTAGGCAGATCTGAAATAATGGTGAAATTATTAGTGAGCAGATCCCGTTGTAATTCGGTTTTCAGGGCCTGTTGTTTATTCCATAAATCACCCGTCATAGGCATATATAAAAGGTTTTCTTTCTCAAAGCCCAGGTTTTTGTTTTTGATAAATTGAAGCTGCCTATACACAACCACTGTACCCGCAAGCAGCACAATGGAAACAATAAATTGAGTAACTACCAGCCCATTGCGTAATAATAAATTGCCACCCATTGATCTCATGTTCCCTTTCAATACTTTAACCGGCCGAAAGCCAGACAGGAACAGGGCCGGGTAACTGCCGGAAACAAATCCGGTTGCCAACGCAATCCCCAGCAGGCTAAGCAAAAGCTTAGCATCAAGAAATTGTATTGCAAGTTTTTTGCCTGCCAGGTTATTGAATACCGGAAGAAACAGCAAGACAACTCCAATAGCCAGGAACAAAGCAAAAAAAGAGATAAGTAAGGATTCTCCCAAAAATTGTTTGATGAGTTGGCCCCTTAAGGCCCCAACCACTTTTCGTAGTCCAACCTCCCTGGCCCTACGGGCTGAGCGTGCTGTAGCCAGATTCATAAAATTGATACAGGCTACCACGAGAATGAATAGAGCAACAACAAAAAAAATATTTACATACTGAATATTCCCGTGTCCCGCGAGATCTACCTGTAAGTTGGAATGAAGGTGAATACTTGTTAATGGCTGCAATTGAAATTGAACCTTTATCTGGGTCTCAGCCACATGCGTTTTGTAAATTTGGTTCATCTGGTTATTGAGTGTTGCCAGGGACTTAGCAGAGGGAACAAAAGTTTTATCAAGCTGAATATAGGAATAAAAGTTAAAATTATCCCACACATTATTCTTTAAATCATAATTTGTTCTGGCAAAAGAGGACATCGGTAAAATAAAATCGAATTGCAGGTGGGAATTGGAAGGAATATTGGCCAGTATTCCCGTAACGGTAACATTTTCTCCGTTGTCTTTGCGTAAAATTTTGCCCAAAGCATCTTCGTTGCCGAAATACTTCTTCGCCATATCTTCTGTAATCAATACTCCGTCCACGCGCTGCAAGGCGGTATTGGCGCTTCCCTTTAAAAGGGGAAAAGAAAATACTTCGAGGAATGTAGAATCAACATAAAAGACACGCTTTTCTTCAAATTTGCGGTCGCCAACCTCAAATAAATTTGTAGAGACATGACTAAGGCGTACGGTATTTTTTATTACGGGCATTTGCGCTTTTAAACCTGCAGGCATCCCTGCGGCATTTACTGCAGCTTTAAAATCACCTGCATTGCAGACAATACGATAGACCAGGTCAGCATTTTTATGAAACCGGTCGTAGCTCAACTCGTTTTGCACCCAAAGAAATATAAGGATGCTGCAAGCCATACCAATTGCCAGGCCTGAGATATTAATCAGGGAATAGGCTTTATGACGTATGATGTTTCTAAAGGCTATCTTAAAATAATTTTTTATCATAACAGGAGTATTGATAGTTCATGGTTCTTAGTTAATTCATGCCTTCTGTTTCTTACTTACTCACTACTCATCATTCATCTCTCATTACTCATCTCATTACTCATCATTCATCTCTCATCATCCTGTTCGTAAACTCTTAACCGGGTTCATTAATGCTGCCTTAATAGATTGATAACTTATAGTTAATAAAGTAATCAGCATTGCTACGGCCATACCAACTGCGAGCCCTCCGATATTGATAATGGAAGCAACCCTGGTTTTAACAAGATTCCGCCAGGCGATTTTGAAATAATTTTTTACCATAAAAAAGGTATCGGTTCCTGGTTTTCCGTTTCGGATTTTTGCCACGCAGGAATAGGCCGCGGCCTGTTCCCTACAATATCCATTAAATAATTATACCCTTTTTTTCACCTGTTTATTTCTACATTCTCACATTTTCCCATTTTTACATTTGCATATTTTCCATTAGCACCTTATCATTTTATCTAACTAGTGTGCTGACAAATTAATTTTGAAACATTCTACTATCCACATACTGTCCCTACGGGACAGCCTGAATAATGATCATTTTATTTCTACCAACAT
>JBDTWP010000092.1:0-18601 GCA_040006615.1 Ferruginibacter sp. | reverse complement strand
TACAATCCCATTCCAATAGGCGTTGTAGGAACAGGCCGCGGCCTGTTCTCATAATTAATTATAATCTATTTTCAATAGGCGCAGTAGGAACAGGCCGCGGCCTGTTCTCTCAATTATTTACAATCCCATTTCAATAGGCGTCGTAGGATCAGGCCGCAACCAGACCTGGTAAACAATTACATCGAAATTATCCTTTATTTCCGCGGAATTGTCAAGACAGGATCAGTACCTCCCACCATACCCTTAAAAAAAGCTAATAGCTTAATTCGTTTCATCAGGAATTTCATTCGGGTTGGATAAGCAATGATCGTTAGACCCTCCGCTGCAGTGCCCGACATATGGGTAGAAAAAGTTATAAGGCTTCAATCCTCCTCATATTGCGGGAATAGTCTCCTTTTTTTTGCCCGATCCTGGTTAATTGACGTAACATTTGCCTAAATACCGTAATATTGCCAAAAATTAACCTATACAGTTTGAATGCTTTTTATATTCATCAAAAAGCAATGGCTGATGTAGGATTTACCAACTTAACTTTTTGCTTTCCATTTTTTATTTATTGTGACACTTCTTTCAATTTTAAGGAGAAAGTGATAATTGATTGGCCCGGTAGCCGGGGATTCCAATTATTCTGATTCGTTGCAAATAATAAGGATCAAACGGCGTTAGATTAAAGTACAATTTTGCAAAAAAAAAGTGGGAAACCCAACGAAATCTAAATGATAAGATATTACAAGAAAATATTTTTTTTCAAGGTACACGAGTCATGGTTTACATATAGTTATAAATTTTGGGATATGTTTTCCCTGAATGTATTTTTGCACCTGAAAAATTGTGACAATAAAAAAATTCCGGCGGTACAAAACAATTCTCACACCATCGAGCTTAAATTAGAACAGGATACTGAGGTGATTTTTTCTAATTTTTCTAAACAGATCAGGCAACAGGTCAGGATTGCTGAAAATGAAGGCACGATTTGTTACTTCCATAATGAAATTGACCGGTTTGTGGATTTCTTTAATGAGTTTGCTTTAAAAAAAGAAACGTTTACCACAAGTAAAAGAAAGATCATCGAATTGGGAGATTCGGTGAAGCTTAGTTTCGCTGTAAACAAGGGGCAAATACTGGCGGCCCACAGTTACCTCGTAGATCCGGAGGTAGGAATAGTAAGACATCTTCATTCCGCCACAAAGAGGTTAGATGAACAGTTCGACCGGAATTTGATAGGAAGAAGCAACAAATACCTAACGGTAAAGGATATTTTGTATTTCAAAGAAATGGGATTTAAAGTATTTGATTTTGGCGGATATGCAAAGGATACAAAGGACGAAAGTTTAAAAGGGATCAATAATTACAAGTTATTATTCGGAGGCAAAATTGTTACTTGCCTCGATTATTATTCTTATAGTTACTGGTTGCTGAAAAAGATTTCAAAATTATTGGGTTTGTCCGGTAAATTATGATCATGACTTTTTAATTAATTAGTGAGCAGCTTTAAAAAAGTTCTGAGATCACAACAAAATCTATAATGAATTTTAAACGGGTATATAATAAAGTCTGTTGTGTAATGCAATGGAATATTGGACTATCAAGAGGCAATATTGAACAGATCATTAGGGAGAAGAACTGTCACTTATCTTTTAAATGGTTTCCTTTAAACGACCCTGCCAGGTCAATTGCAGATCCGTTCCTTTTTAAGGATACTGCAGGAAATCTTAATCTTATTTATGAAGATTTTTCAATGATTGATCCTGCCAGCTATGGCAAAATTGTCTTAGCCACTTTAGATCCTGAGTTTACCCTCACTGGCAATAAGAAAATGTTGGATACTAAAAGCCATACCTCTTATCCATTTGTATTTGTTGAAAATAGTAAGACATATATTATTCCCGAAACCGGCAGCAAGAACAAGGTATCAGCTTTTGAATATGATTTTAAAAATAAATGTCTTATCAATGAACGGGTCATTATAAATAATTTACCGCTGCTCGATTCTACGATATTTAAACACGGTGACAAATATTGGCTCTTTGCTACCTTAAGCGTCCCTGGATTTGCTCATAGCGCATTGCATATTTATTATGCCGATAGTTTATTTGGCAAATACCAGCCACACCCGAATAACCCGGTAAAGAACAATTTGAATGGTTCAAGGCCCGCCGGAAATATCATTAAAGTGGATGGTGAAATATACCGGCCCGCACAAAATTGCGGTCAGCATTATGGCGAATCCCTTTCAATCAACCGGGTTACAAAACTTTCCGTAGTGGAGTTTGCTGAGGAATTTTATTTCAAAATCCAACCGGATAAAACCAGTGAATTTAATTCGGGGGTCCACACGCTAAACGTTTTGGATGACATCATTGTAATTGACGGAATAAAAATGCTGTTTAAGCCTTTGACTAAATGGAAACTTTTTTTTATAAAGAAATTCAGAAAATAATTATCCGGCAATTAAAATAAGCAGGAATAAATGGTGATGATAAAGTTATTCAGGTAAGCCTGGCTAAATTAATTTTATTAGTTGGAATGCACCCGGTTAATACTGCCTTGGTTGCTCTATATTGAATAATGCCGGCGGATAGGCAATTCCCTGCCTCGGTCGGTGTCTCCACCGACCGAAATCAGGAGCGACAATTTGGGATGTACCCGGTTAATTGCCTTGGTTGCTCTATATTGAATAATGCCGGCGGATAGGCAATTTGTGATTTTATAATTGCCTGGCTGCGGCAATTAGCATTTTAAAAACTAATACCTGGGTATGGGACTCAGGAGGGCGAAGCCATATCATAAATCGAATCAACTGAACCAAACCAGGAGAGAAATTATTTTGATTTTGAATTTAGCATATTCTTAAAATCAACCATAAAACTTACCTGTAGAAGATTAAAGTGATTTAAATGATGAATGCTAATCGAAAAATCAATGGTTTTGTCACCACCCGGGGTACCTAATACAATTATTTGACATAATTTTGTTGTCAGATTGAAATTAAAAAATATTCTAATTAATTTTTATGTATATCGTTCATGTAGGAAATCCATATTTTCCCGAAGGAAATGCAGCAGTGCAAAGAATGAGGATTACATACAGGGCCCTGAAAGAAGCGGGTTTTTCAACGCTCATTATCAATAAAGAAAGTTATCGGAAGGAACCTGATCTGAAAAGAGCGAACCGGTTTGAAGGGATTCCCTTTGTGTTTACTTCAACATCTTTAACAAAGCCAAAATTATGGATTGCTTTCAGATGGAACAGGTTATCAGGAGTTTTGGGTGAATTGAATTTACTTTTTAAAAGGAGGAAAACAATTGGCGCGATAATACTTTATAACACTTCATCCTTTACTGAACTTTTGTATTACAGGCTGGTTTCCTGGTTGATGGGCTTTAAACTTGTTTTCCAATATGTAGAGTACCGGTCATCAATAAGGGTTGCTTCTCCCGCCAGGAGAATCAGCAATTATTTATTCGATAGTTACTGTTCCTATTTCGCGGACGGCGCAATAGTGATCAGTGAATTTCTGAGAAACGTGATATTGAAGCGAAACAGCAAATTGCCGGTTGTTAAATTGCCTGCTATTTGCAATTTTAACGAATTTACTTCTATACCTGCACTAGATACACCTTATCCTTATTTTTTATATTGCGGCACTGCAGAATACCTTCCTGTTATTACTTTTATTTTAGAGCTGTATGAAAAGATCCGCGAAAAGAATTTATATAACGGATATTTAAAGCTCGTCGTGGGGGCCAACAATCCTCAAAGCCTTGTATTAATCAGGGAGATGATCGATAAATGTAAATATGGCAACAATATTATTTTACTCAGCGGCATACCCTATACCCAGCTTATTGCATCTTATAAGTCAGCAGACCTCTTGCTCATACCTTTGCGAAATACGCTACAGGATCTGGCAAGGTTTCCTCATAAGATCAGTGAATATACAGCCTCGAAACGGCCGCTTATTTCTACCAATATTGGTGAGCCGCAATATTATTTTAAAAACGGCACATCAGCGATACTTGCGGAAGCTTATACGATAGACTCGTATATTGAAAGTCTTGCAAAGATTTTGCCTGACATGGGAAGCCTTGATAAGATCGGGTACAACGGCTACGAAGTCGGTATAAATAATTTTCATTATCAATCCAATATAGAAGCATTAAGAATATTTTTTGAAAAACTTTGCGGTAAAAAAGCTGATAAAGCTATAGCCCTGGAGGTCGCAGTCTAAAGAATCGTAACCTTAAGAAAGAACTATGATAAAAGTTTTAATACTCAATGACCAGTTAACAAGGGGTGGTAAGGAACGCCGCATTGTGGAACTTGTAAAATACTGCAAGCAACACTTCAGTGTAACATTCGAGATAATAATAATGCATGACAAAATAGAATATGAAGAAATATATGAAACCGGGTATAAGCTTCATGCGCTCAAATGGTCGGAAAACAAAACTACTGAAAACATTAAAAGGGTTCTTGCAATTGTAAAATCATTTAATCCTGATGTCATCCATTCATGGTCAAGCATGACAGACGTAATAGGAATTTTCTTAAAATTGTATACCGGGAAAAAACTAATATCCAGCATGATTGCCCGTGTAATACCATACCGCAGTCTGAGAGATAAAGATTACCGAAGGGCATTATACACGTTTCCCTTCACTGATTTTATTACGTCCAACACGAAGGCCGGCATTGAAAGATACCACGCCCCCAAATCAAAAAGCATATGCATATACAATGGCTTCAATTTTGAAAGAAGTAAAAACCTGCATAGATCCGAAATATTAAGGAAACAACATAACCTGGAAAACAAATTTGTAGTTGGCATGGTGGCTGCTTTCGCTGAAAGAAAGGACCATGAAACATTTATTGCCGCAGCGCTTTCTTTATTGAAAAAATTTCCCGGTAAGATTGCATTTATATTAGTTGGCTACGGTGATATCGAAGAGCCCCGCAGAAAACAAAGCGGCGAACACCTTCAGAAGGATATCATATTTACTGGGCAATGCGACTTTGTGGAAGAATATATAAATATTTTTGATGTAGGCGTGCTTTGCACCAACAGCAGTTTTCATGGAGAAGGCATCTCAAATGCTATCCTGGAATACATGGCAATTGCTAAACCGGTAATAGCCACCGATGGTGGCGGTACCAGGGAAATTGTTATTGCTAATGTAACAGGATTTCTTATAAAACCAAAACAACCCATCCTGCTGGAGGATAAGATTATTCACATAATGAATAACCGCGACGAAGCCAGGGTGATGGGCTTAAAGGGACAACAAAGGATAAAAGAACATTTTTCTATTGAGGGCATGTGCCACAGTTTTATAAACGTTTATGAAAAGCTTTTAGGTAAAGCGATCCCTGAAATACCTGCTCAAAAAAACTTTCCTGTTTTAGCTAAGATCTGAAATGACTAATAAAAAATTAAAAATCATACTCGTTAATTATAGATTCTTTGTATCAGGCGGTCCGGAAAGATACATGTTCAACATAATCGACCTGCTGCAGAAAAATGGTCACGAGGTTATCCCTTTCAGCATTCAGCATGCAAGAAACAAACCTACAACTTACGATAGTTATTTTATGTCTCCTTTGGGACACGGGGATGAAGTATATGCGAAAGAATATAAAAAAACTAATCTTAAAACTGTATTTACCGCGCTGTCAAGGATGTTATATTCTTTTGAAGCGAAAAAGAAACTGGGGATACTGATTGAGAAAGTTAATCCCGATCTGATATATGTATTGCATTACCAGAATAAAATATCTGCAAGCATTTTTGATGCGGCAGTCAGGTATAATATTCCGGTCGTTAATCGCATATCAGACTTTGGGCTTATCTGCGCAAATTCATTGTTATTCAGGAACAAGCAGAAAGATGTTTGCGAAAGATGCATACATGGCAGTAAATGGAATGCGGTAAAATATAAATGTGTGAATGATTCATATGTATATTCTGCAATAAAAGCTGCCTCGCTTGAATTGGCTGAACATGTTGTGCATGTTAAATCTAAAATAAAAGCATTTGTTGTGCCTTCTTCATTCACCATACTAAAGCTGGCTGAATATGGCATTGATAAAGCAAAACTTCATCATATTCCGACATTTTTCAATAACCAGGACTTTCAGGAACCGGAAAGGATTACTTACAAACCCTTCGCTTTATTTATCGGAAGAATAGTTCAGGAAAAGGGGCTGTTCACTTTAATCAGGGCTTTTGTGAATACTGACTTTAATCTGAAGATCATTGGTATTACGACTACTGGTTACCAGGAGGAACTTGAACTTTATTTAAAAGGAAAGCGACATAATATTGAGTTTTTGGGAAGAAAAAGTTTTAAGGAAATTATTCCTTATTTACAAACATGTGCATTTACGATAGTGCCTTCTGAAAATTATGATAATTTTCCTAACACGGTGCTTGAAAGTTACGCCTATAAAAAGGCAGTAATTGCAACTAATTTAGGCAGCCTGAAAGAAATGATAATAAATGAAAAGACCGGATTGTTATTTATCCAGCAGGATTTTATAGATCTGCAGGAAAAAGTATCCTTTTTATTGGATAACCCTGGTTTATGTCAGGAATACGGCACCAATGGTTTTAACAGGCTACAGGAAGAGTATAGTAGTGAAATGCATTATAAAAAACTGTTGAAGGTTTTCAATTCGGTGCTGAAAAATGAAGGCATCTTAAAAGAAGAAGCCGTTTAAATAAGAAGTTCTCAAAACGGTACACTTATAAATGCGGTAAATGGAGCGCAACAGGCGATGATGCCGTTGCGCCCTGCCAAATGCAGGATGGGAAATAAAATTTGATAATATCCGGATTCAGGGCGCAATTACTAAAAATTTAAACAATTAATTAATGTCAATGAGCAAGAAAAAAATCTACATCGCTGGCTCCGGTGGAATGCTTGGCGAAGCATTTTATCACCAGTTTAAAGATGAGTATGAAATAAAATGTACGGATATAGATGTCAATGCAGACTGGCTTTCTTTTTTGGATTTCAGGGACCTGGACGCTTACAGGAAAGATGTTGCAGACTTCGGGCCTGATTACTTATTTCACTTAGGTGCCTATACCAACCTGGAATATTGTGAACAGCATGCAGAAGATACTTACGCCACCAATACCATGGCTGCCGAAAATGCAGTGTACCTGGCAAACGAGCTTGATATTCCAGTCTTGTATATCAGCACCGCTGGTATTTTTGATGGAGCAAAAGAATTGTACGACGACTGGGATATACCCAACCCATTGGGAGTGTACGCACGATCTAAATATATGGGGGAACGGTACGTGGCTGAAAATGCCAGGCGTTTCTTAATTTGCCGCGCGGGCTGGATGATGGGAGCCGGCCCCGGGAAAGACAAAAAATTTATACAGAAGCTGATGCAACAGTTGAAAGACGGCAGGAAGGAATTGTTCATCGTAGATGATAAAGATGGCACACCTACTTTCACACATGACTTTGCCAGGAATGTAAAGGCATTGATACAAAAAGAATGCTGGGGCCTTTACAACATGGTTTGCGGCGGACAAACCAGCCGGTTGGAAGTTGCAGGAGAACTGTTGGTATTATTGGGCTTAGCTGGTACTGTAAAAATTACCAGTGTAAAATCTGATTATTTTAAAGATATTTATTTTGCTGAAAGGCCTCCTTGTGAAAGGCTGATAAACCGCAAACTGGAATTAAGGAACCTGAACCTGATGCAGGATTGGAAACTGGCACTGAAACAATACATTGACCAATACTATCAAGGCTATTTAGATTAGGCCCATGGAGAAATTAAGAATAGCTGCTTTTGGGGGCTTTAGGTCCATCCCTCCCAAGGCAGGAGCGGCTGGCTCTGATAAATTTGCGCTTGAACTTTACCCGAGAATTGTAGCCAGGGGGCATCGCCTGTTAGCTTACAGCAGGATTTATCCCGACGACAAAGATGCGTTGCACTTCAGCTATGAAGGGGTGCAAATAAAATATTTTAAGACTGTAAAAAAGGCGGGATTTGATACCCTGGTGCATTCTGCAAAAGCCACCTTTGATGTTATTTTTCGTAATACTGCTGATATAGTGCATTTGCATAGCGGTGCAAACAGTATTTGGGCGTTGTTTTTAAGAATTGCGGGCAAACGTGTGGTAATAAGCCAGTTTGCGATGGACTGGAAAAGAGATAAATGGCCCTGGTACGGCAAAATGTTTTATTTGGTGTCTAATTACCTCACCGCATATTGCCCCAATGCGGTTGCTTTTGATAATGTATTCACTAAACGATATTTTGAAAACAAATTCAAACGTAAATATCACTATATTCCATATGGCTCGGAAGTAAAACCACTCCCGGTCAACATAGATGCCTTAGATAAATTAAGTATTGCCAGAGGGGAGTATTTTTTATTTGTTGGCCGTTTTATACCGGATAAAGGCCTTCATCTTTTAGTGGCCGCATTTGAGGCTTTGCAAACTAACAAAAAACTAGTGATGATTGGCGGCTCGCCTAATCCCGGAGAATATGAAGCAGGGATAAAAAATACAAAAGATAAGCGAATCATTTTTCCCGGTTATATATATGGTGATGATACGAATATACTGATGAAGAATGCCTATGCATATGTGCAGCCTTCCCTTATTGAAGGTTTATCACCGGTGATTCTTACCGTGATGGGGCTTGGCACTCCGTTGATTTGCTCGGATATAGTTGAAAATGAATTTATATGTGGTGAAAATGGAACCACTTTCACTTCTGGTGATAGTAGTGACCTTCATCGCAAACTTCAGCATGTTTTAGATCATCCGGATGAAATAATACAAAAAGCCGAAACCGGGGCAGCAGATATAAAAAGCCGGTTTAACTGGGATAAGATAACAGATCAGTATATCAACTTATTTAAAAAACAATAGTAAAAATATGCTTAAAATTGCTTTAATCGGAGCAGGCAAAATGGGACTATCGCATTTGTCTATCCTGGGTGGATATGCAAATACGGACATAGTAGGAGTTTGCGATACTTCCAAAATGGTTACGGATTTTTTATCCAAACAGGGAAAGTTCAATTGTTTTTCTGACTACAATAAAATGATAGCGGAAACCAAGCCGGATGCTGTTGTAGTATCCGTGCCTACTAAATTCCACTATGCAATCATCAGGGCCCTGCTGGAAAAAAATATACATGTATTTGCTGAAAAGCCCTTCTGTCTTAACTATGAACAAAGCGAGGAACTCGTAGCACTGGCCGCAAAAAACAACCTGGTCAACCAGGTGGGCTATCATAATAAATTCATTGGCACTTTTAAAGAAGTAAAGCGGATTGTAGCAAGTGGGGCGTTGGGTGATATCTATCATTTCATTGGAGAATCTTATGGCCCTGTGGTAGTAAGAAAGAAAGCCGATACCTGGCGTTCAGATCCCGCGGAAGGCGGCGGTTGTTTACTGGATTATGCGTCTCATGTGATCGACCTGGTAAATGATATTCTTGCTCCCATCCAGGGAGCCAGGGGCACTTTGCTTAAATCGATCTATTCAGGTAAAGTGGAAGATGCCGTGTATTCAATGCTGGAACTCCAGACAGGGCAAACGGGCTTGCTTTCTGTAAACTGGAGTGATGATACTTATCGTAAAATGTCAACCTCCATTACCCTGGTAGGAACTAAAGGCAAACTTATTTCGGATGCCAATGAATTGAAGGTGTTTTTCAGGGACGAGGAGGCTTTCCCAGGTTATTCAGGTGGCTGGAATGTGAAATATATTACCGATCTGCAGGAAGGAGTTGATTTCTATCTAAGAGGCGAAGAATATTCTGCCCAGTTGGTTCATTTCGTAAAAGCGGCACAGAGGGAATTGCCTAACACTATCAACAATTTTGCAAGCGCCGCCAGAACGGATAAAGCCATTTCAATTATTAAAAAAAGCGCATAATCCTAAACGAGGGAAGTAATGCATGATCACCGGGCTTGATACCGGGGTAAAAGGTAAATTAAAACAGATTTGATATTATTTTTTTTATATATCTTTACTTGCAAATTTGCATAATAAGTATCTCTGATTAAAATTATAATTACGCAGTATCCTAAGTGACAAAAAAAAATGCAGCTATGAAATCGGGTTTAACGGCGTTATCAAATCAGGTTGTTCCTGGGAAAGCAAGTTTATTACGGGAAATAAACACTATTTACCAGTATCATCAGCGTTCCACCAGGGAATTTGCAATACATGACTATACCAATGTTTACAAAAAGACCCTTAAAGAGCTTCGTGGTTTTGGCTTGGAATCAATTGAAGGAAAAGAAATCCTGGATCTTGGTTGTGGTGCCAGGTTCCCTTTTTCTCTACTTGCTGCTTCAGATGGGGCTAGTGTGACTGCATTGGATATCAGTTACGTAAAACCACATGCTTTGCCTGTTTTTTTTTTGAAAATATTAATGGCCAACGGTCTCAAAAGAGCCGCCAAATCAAGTATCAGGAAATTACTGTTTGATAAGTTGTATTTGAAGCAATTGGAAGCGTCTGCGGGCAAACTGCTCTCTCCATTTATACCTAAAATAAATTTTGTCCTGGCCGATCCCACTGCGGGATATTATCAACTCCCTTCAGGTAAATATGATGTAATTACTTCTAATGCTGTTTTGGAACATGTGGGCGATTTGAAGAAATATTTTCTTGAAGTGTACCGTCTGTTAAAAAAAGGGGGGCTTGCTTACGGGTTTATTCACAACTATTATAGCATAAGCGGAGGTCACAACCTTGCGAATGCCTTCCCGGATACCAATCCCTCGCCAACTATACAGCCATGGGACCATTTAAGAAGGAACCAGTTTCCTACCCATATTTATTTGAATAAGTTAAAGCCATCCGACTATAAAGCTGCCGTTCCGGCAAATTTAGAGATACTGTTGTTTGAAGGAAGGGATATAAACCATGATAAAGGTGGCCTGGAAGGTGAGAGATATCTCACGCCGGAAGTACAGGCAGAACTTTCACAATATCCGGCAGAAATCTTACTGACCCGCTCGTATTGTATTATTTGCAGGAAATTGTAAAACTTGTTATCCGGGTTATCGTTCTGTTGTTTCATTTTTTCATAACAGATAATAGAAATATTTTGTAAATACAACCCTGCTGATACTTTTTAACCTTCTAAGGGATAAATAACATCATACCTGCTATTGCCCATCTATTCACTCATAACAACTTTTCAACATTTGTAATTCATTTATTTTTAATGGTATGATTGCGTATCAGCCAATTTTCTAAATGTGGTATTGAAGAGACCTGATTTCCGGCGAAGGTGAATAAATATATTACCGACCGGCGGTGAATGGTTGGGCTCAGCTATATAAACTATTGTACTATTGCCGGCAGCAGGAGCACACTCTTAACAATTATTAAAAAAGCACAAAATAATAAACGATGGAAAGAATACTTTTTGGAGATAACCAGTTTTTTGCAGTAAATCATATTTCTGACAGCAAATCCCGTGAACAGTCTATTAAATTTAAAGATGATAGCGCCATAATAAAAGTGCTGGATGATGCCATCAGCTGTGGTATCAATACATTTATGTGTACTACCCACGACAGGATCGCCAACATTTGTGATATCATCAGGGCTAACCCGGAAAAATATAAAGACTTTAAGATTTTTCCCTGCATGCCTTATGCTCATAAATATGCTAATGCTGTTACAGAACTTGGAATTGCCGGTACGTTAAAACAATATGTTCCCGGTAATTTTTTCGGTTCCTTATTCAAAGGGGGATTGGCTTACCTTTCCAAAGACTATGAAGCCATCATGGAACTCATGATTGACGCGGAAATGAAAATGTTTAAAGGCATCAATACACCCGTAATATTTTTGCAGAATGTTATTACGGACCTCTTGCTTGGCCTCAGGGCTTATGAAATGTTGGCCGCATTTCATGCTTATATCAAATTGAAGTACAAGGCGGATGCTGGTTTTATCACAATGAATTTACCCAAACTTGTAACCGTTCTTCAACAGGCAGGGATACCCAATCCAATTGTTTGTGCTTCTATAAACAAAGCAGGTTTTAGGATGTCGGGGGGTAAAGATATTTATGAAGAAACATTAAGAACGAAAAAGTTCAGAGCCGTGGCAATGCAGGTTTTAGGCGGGGGTGCCATTTCTCCAAAAGAGGCCATTGCATATGTTTGCGGATTGCCCAATATCGAATCTATCCTGTTTGGAGCATCTTCGAAAACTAATATTGAAAACACCACATCATACATCAGGCAGTTTGATACTCAAATTATTAAATAACAGGTCCTTATTTGCACCTTTTAATTTCAGATGCAAAATAGAAAATCAATCCCGGGCGTTGATTTCAAAGACAAACTTTATAGACAAAAATCAAATTTATTTTATTACACATGTTATTTAATTCTATTGAGTTTGTTTTCTTTTTTATACTGGTAACCGTCGCCTATTTTATATTACCCCAAAGATTCAGATGGTTTTTGCTGCTGGCTGCAAGCTGCTATTTCTATATGGCATTTGTACCCATCTATATTTTAATCCTGGGGTTCACCATTGTAATAGATTATTTCGCCGGCATATTGATTGAAAATGAACAGGGTAATAGACGAAAACTATACCTGGTAATGAGCCTTATAGCCAACATTGGGGTGTTGGCCGTATTCAAATACTATAACTTTTTAAATCAGAATCTTACTGCACTCCTTGGATCATTCAGTGCAAATAACCCCATACCATTTCTTAAGATTTTACTTCCAATCGGCCTGTCGTTTCATACTTTTCAGGCTATGAGCTATACCATTGAAGTGTACAGGGGTAATCAAAAAGCAGAAAGGCATTTTGGAATATATTCCCTGTATGTAATGTTTTATCCGCAGTTGGTCGCCGGCCCGATTGAACGCCCTCAGAATTTATTGCATCAATTCAGGGAAAAATTCGATTTTGATTATGGCAGGGTGGTGGAAGGGTTAAAACTGATACTTTGGGGATTGTTTAAAAAAATAGTCATTGCGGATAGATTGGCAATTTATGTAAATGCGGTTTTTAATAATGTTGATCACCATAATGGAACCACGCTTATTTTAGCAACATTCTTTTTTGCATTTCAGATATATTGTGATTTTTCTGGTTATTCTGAAATTGCAATTGGTGCCGCAAGGGTAATGGGGTTCAATTTAATGACTAATTTTAACCGGCCATATTTTTCCCGGAATATATCAGAGTTTTGGAAACGCTGGCATATTTCCTTATCTACCTGGTTTAAAGATTATCTCTATATCTCACTTGGCGGCAGCAAAGTTTCCATTCCACGCTGGTATTTCAATCTATTTTTTGTGTTCCTTGTCAGCGGCTTGTGGCATGGTGCAAACTGGACATTCATAATCTGGGGAGCGATTAATGGGTTTTATTTAATTTTTGCTATTATAACCCAAAGCCTAAGGAGCAATTTTGATAAAATTACCGGCTTAAGCAGGCTTCCGAAATTAAACTATGCCATTCAGATTTTATTAACATTTATGTTGACCTCTTTTGCCTGGATCTTTTTCAGAGCAAATAATCTCCCTGACGCTGTATTGATAATTAAGAAGATATTTACACAGCGGGGCCCGTTATTTTTCGAGGCCCCTTCAATGTTGATTTTTCCTTTTTTGGGTATTCTTATGTTGTTAGTGGTTGAAATAAAAAAAGAATATTACAACCATAAATTTTCTTTGTTTAATAACGATAAATGGATTGTCCGGCATTTGTCATACGCTATCCTGGTAATCTTAATTTTACTGATGGGGGTCTTTGACGGCGGTCAGTTTATTTATTTTCAATTTTAAATACCGTTATGTTAGACACGATTATTTATAATATAAAGAAAAACCCTTACCGGTTATTCCTGGCAAAATTTATTATTTTTCTTTCAATAGTATTTATAATTGATTTTACTATTGGCAGTTTACTGAATTATTTTTACTTCAAACAGAAAAGCGGTTATGAATACAGAACCACTTATTCACTTGAAAAAACACAGGCTGATGTTTTAATATTCGGCTCTTCCAGGGCAAACCATCATTATCGTCCGGATATTTTTGAAGACCGCTTAAATATGACATATTACAATGTGGGCAGGGACGGTAATTTTATTTTTTATCATTATGCTATGCTGAAAGGAATACTTGAAAGATATGCTCCCAAAATAATAGTGCTGGATTTGGTAAAGGAAGAGTTCAGAAAAAACAGTAATAGTTACGATAGAATAGCTACATTGTTGCCCTATTATGATTCACATCCGGAAATCAGGTCAATTATAGAACTAAAAAGCCATTACGAAAAGTATAAATTATTTTCAAAGATTTATCCGTTCAATTCATTAATATTAAAAATCTCAATTGCAAATACTGACTTCAATAAAAAAAGAAGTCCCGATATTAAAGGCTATATCCCAAAAACAAGGACCTGGGATCAACCGATTACCTATGATACAACTGATGTCAGATATGAGTTAGATAATAAAAAAATTGAGATGTACGAAGATTTCATAAAAGACTGTAATAAAGCAGGGATTAAATTATACGTTTTTGTTTCGCCATATTTTATTAAATTGAATCACACCGATTATTCGATTGCAATCGGCGGGGAGATAGCAAAAAAGTATAATATAAAATTTTATGATTATTCGAATGATTCCTTATTTACGTCCAACCGGTCACTGTTTGACGATATGGTGCACTTAAATCATGGAGGGGCTAAAGTATTTACAGATTTAGTTGTAGACAGAATTCTGAACGGAAACTAATACAGGGGTATAACTTGCGGGTTTTAAGACTGAAAGCGGCAATTTATCAGGCAACGGAAAATCCTGTGAGATACTGCTCTTTGTAAAACGGGCAACATGGTTGCCCACATTAACAATTTTAAAAATTCGGATGGTTTATTTTTATATTTGACCTTTGATTGCACTAAATTCACTTTTTATTCAATGTTTGACCTGGTTACACCGGGCTCTTTTAAATATTACTTAGAAATATATTCAATGAAAATTTTAGTTACCGGATCCGCCGGTTTTATCGGTTATCACTTAGTCAACAAATTAATAGCCGGGGGCTACGAAGTGGTGGGTTTAGACTCCATCAATGATTATTACGAAGTAGGCTTTAAGTTTGACAGGCTTAAAGCAGCCGGAATACCAAAAGCTGATGTGCAATACAACAAACTGGTAAAAAGTAATTCAATGCCTGGCTATACTTTTATCCAGCTTCGGTTGGAAGACAAGGAAAACCTGCAGGAGTTATTTATTACCCGGAACTTTGATATAGTGGTAAACCTTGCTGCTCAGGCAGGTGTAAGGTATAGCATCACCAATCCATCTGCCTATATTGATAGTAATATTATAGGCTTTGCTAATCTATTGGAATGTTGCAGGCATCACCATATCGGGCATTTGGTATATGCCAGTAGTAGTAGTGTGTACGGGTTAAATGAAGTCGTTCCTTTTGCTACCCATCAAACGGTGGACCATCCCATTAGCTTATACGCAGCTACAAAAAAAAGCAATGAATTGATGGCACATGTGTATAGCCACCTTTACGGGTTACCTACCACAGGGTTACGTTTTTTCACAGTATACGGCCCCTGGGGCAGACCGGATATGGCGATGTTCCTGTTTACCAAAGCCATTATTGACGGGCAGCCCATCCAGGTATTCAACAATGGTGAAATGGAACGTGACTTCACTTATATTGACGATATCGTAGATGGTGTGGTACGCGTAATAAAAAATCCCGCCGAAGGCAATGACGCCTGGAGCGGGCTCGATCCTGACCCGGCTTCGTCCCAGGCACCTTATCAATTGTATAATATTGGAAATAGTAAACCTGTAAAACTTACAACATTTATTGAAGCCATCGAAAATAAACTGCAAAAGAAGGCAGAAAGAATATTGATGCCCATGCAACCCGGGGATGTTCATAAGACCTACGCCGACATAACAGATTTAAAAACAGATCTTGGTTATCACCCGACCACTTCAGTGCAGGAGGGCGTCAGCAAATTTATTGATTGGTATTTTGATTATTTTAAGTAAATAATATTTCATTGCTGGACCTGCACAGCAATGGCAGATTCACCTTTTACCCCTTGTGAATTATAACTGTACTCTGTATAGCCGAACCGGGTCCTGAAAGGTCCCCCTCGTTTCACTGATATTTTTGGTCATTAAAATAGTAATGACAAAGAATTTTTAAAAAAAACCTCAAAGATTTGTCAATATATAATATTGAAAGCGATCTGGATTCTGAAACTAACCCCTTTTTCGGATTATTGGTATTACTTGGATCGTTGTTTATTGTAAACTATTTTGCAATTAAGGGTGGTTCGTCATCAGGGAGTTCCTTATTGGCGATATTCCTTCTACTCCTGGCCGTCTTATATTTTATTAACCCGGTATATTCTTTTGTATTTTGTCTTGCGTTACATGTTGATCTGATATCGTGCTTTAATTATAATTGGGTAAAATTCATGACTTTTGCAGGTATGTACCTTGTTTTTGTTAAAAATGCTTCGTCACTATTTCTATTATTTGAAGATAAGAAACTTAAAGCTTTATTTTTTTTGGGCTTTATATTCGGGCTTTACATTGTGTTAATTAGTATTGGACTCAAATCCACATTAAGTACCGAAAATATATTGGGGAACTTTGGTTTTATGTTTGGATTTTTAACCATATTGCCGGCATACTATTTAACGCTACGGTATCCCAAAAAACTTTTTATATCCTTATCTCTTGTTGCCGCCTCTTTCCTGGTTGTTTATTTTTTAGACATCATGCTGGGTTTTGGTCTTTTTGAATTAGGCAACTACGAGCGGGGCACCGGCGCCAGTATTGATCGGTTAGCGGGATATGACATAAGACAATCAGTTATTTTCTTCACCTATTTGATTCCTGCAGTAGCATTAGCTGCCAACATTAAAAATATTTACAAATATTTCTTAATGTTTATAGGCATATTTTCCTATATAGTTTTAATACTTGCTTTTTACCGGCTTGCGATGTTTTATGTCGCTATGGGAACAATCCTTTCATTTGTTTTTATCAGGCGATATGCCGACACAAGAAATATAATTAAATACATTGTTCTATTTATTATTTTTCTTTTTGTCGCCGGCTTTTTTTTTGGTGATTACCTCACTGAAATTCAAAATCTTTTTACTGCTACAGTTGATTATTTTTCCGGCAAGTCACAGGATAGTTCTGCAGATGCGAGATTTGCCTATCAACTTCCGATATTGACTGGTTTCATAAATGATAATTGGTGGACTGGTATTGGAATAGTTGATATAAAAGGCATGCAGGAATTCGGGATGTTCGGATTTGTAGACTTTCCACTCCTGGGTACCATGGCTGCATTTGGGTTCCTGGGTATGTTTTTGTATTATCTGAAGTTTATCTTTTTATTGTCCGGAAATAGAAAGCATCGGTACGACATGAGCATTCCTGTTATTAATGAATATCCATTTGTGCTTTATCTCTGTCTCACCCTCAAAGCATACTTAATTTCAATGATCACATTTCGAATGATTTATATTTCGTGGGAATTAACCTTCGATTTTCAACAGGCTGAATTCGGGCTTCTTGCCGGTGGATTTCTTGCGTTGGAAAGAATGATAAAAGAATCAAATTATGAAAATAAAGAATTTTCTGAGAATTAGTATCCTCAGGTGGGTGTATTATAATATTCGTCATAAAACTCAGGGTAGGCTATTACTTTATAGAGGAAGTAAATTAAATATTCATCCAGGAGCAAATATACAGATAAGTAAGGGAGGGGGAGTTTTTGCCTTTAATCACACCTGGTTTAGTAATGACCCCTTTAAATCATTCCTGCAGATTTCCAGGAAAGGTAATTTGATCGTAAAAGGAAGTTTCCGAATGACATCCGGCACAAAAATATATATAAACCCCGATGCAACATTGTCTTTAACCAGCGGATACTCCAATGATAATTTATATATTGATTGTTTTTATAAAATTGAAATAGGAGCGGGTGCCGCAATAGCAAAAAACGTTACCATCAGGGATAATAACGGGCACGATCTGAAAAAGGATGATGGCAGTTTCATATTTGAAAAACAGGTAATTATAGGGAAGCATGTCTGGATTGGTATGAATGCTACCATCTTACCGGGTGTTACCATAGGTGATGGGTCGGTAATCGCTGCCGGTTCGGTAGTTACAAAGGATATACCGCCAAACCAATTATGGGGAGGTGTTCCGGCAAGATTAATAAGGGTAAACATCGAATGGAAATAATATTTTTTAATAGATAAAGCAATAACCTTGAAAAGACTAATTGTAGATTTGGATGATACTGTTTCCATTACCATAGATGGAGATTACATTAATAGCAGCCCCGTACCTGAAATTATTGAAAAATTGAAACAATATAAAAAGGAAGGTTTTGAGATCGTGATAAACTCAAGCAGGAACATGCGGACATACAAAACCAATCTTGGTAAAATTAATATTTATACCTTACCGAACATAATAGATTGGTTACGAAAACATGAAGTGCCTTTTGATCTGAAAACCGACAGGTACCTTGCCTATCCTTTC
>JBDTWP010000091.1:0-18640 GCA_040006615.1 Ferruginibacter sp. | reverse complement strand
TAAACCATCATTGTTTATATCCCCAATAGCTACACCCGCCCCATTATAGTAATAGAGATAATCGAGAATATTGAGTGTATCGGTATCTTCAATTTTATTTTCAAAATAAATACCTGTTTTACCGGCTGGTAATAATGAAAACAGATGGGCTGTTTTACTTTTACATGCGGAAAATAAAATAACCGTGCATAGCCAGTATAGTAAGCTTTGAAAATTCATTTATAATTCCCTCACCCAGATATTGCGGTAACTTATAGGTTCACTCTTGTCGCCATGAGCTTGTAATTTAATAGGTTCAGCTCCATGCTTATGATAGGAGGGTTGACCTATATAAGGTGTGTCACCTTTTAATTCAGTATTATTTTGAACAAGTATGCCATTATGTAAAGCCGTAACCCGTGCAGGTGATTTTAAAGTACCATCTTCATTAAATCTTGGTGCCGTCCAAACTACATCATAAGTCTGCCAATCGCCCGGTTTGCGGCAGGCATTTACCAGTGGCGGAGTTTGCTTATACATGCTTCCTGCCTGTCCGTTTACATAAGTCGTATTATTAAAATTATCAAGCACCTGGAGTTCATATCCGCCAGCTCCCCAGGGAAGTGCCGCCAGGAAAATTCCACTATTTCCGCGTGCCTGGCCGGAACCTGTGATATTTGAAGGAATCCGGTATTCTATATGCAATTGAAAATCCAGAAAAGATCTTTTCGTTTTAAGGTCGCCGTTACTTTTATTTACGGTCATTGCATCGCCTTCGATTGTCCATTTATTCGGAGAAGCAGAGTCTTTTATGGCAACCCATTCGTCAAGGTTCTTCCCATTAAACAATACCAGTGCATCCGATGGGGCCAGCCCATTTGATTCACCAGGTGTTACTATTTTGGGCACGGGTTGATAATACTCAGTGTCTTCGGGCTTTGCAGTTTGTGCGTTAACTGTAAAAAAACTGCCCGCGAGCAGGACGGTAAATAAGAGGTTCTGTTTCATATTTTTAATATTGATTTAATGTTAATTAATATGGTGAATGGCTAATAGTCAATTCATAGTTGATGGTTGATAGTTAATTGTTTGATAGTTCATTTTTTATAGGCCAGGGTTCATGGTAGATGTTTGATAGTATCGCCTTAGAAATTATTTTACAATGAACCATGAACTGACAACCATCCGCAATTTTTCAAGAATGACGATTTACCTTTCACCATTCACCAATCACCTTTCACATTCGCCTTTCACCATTCACCCTTTCAAATATTTCCTTTTTTCAATTCGCTTAATGCATAGCCGGCTGCCCTTGCCGTTAATGCCATGTAAGTTAATGATGGGTTCTGGCAAGCGCTGGAGGTCATGCAGGCACCATCGGTTACAAAAACATTTTGTGCATCCCATACCTGGTTGTGGGCATTGAGCACCGATGTTTTTGCATCTTTACCCATGCGGGCGGAACCCATTTCGTGTATACCCTGGCCAATATTATAATCCTTGTCCCAGGTAGTAATGTTTTTTACACCGGAAGCTTCAAACATAGCCACCAATTCTTTAACGATGTCTTTACGCATTTTAAGTTCATTCTCTTTCAATTCTGCATCCATGGTTAATACCGGTAAACCCCATTTGTCTTTAACCGTTTTATTCAGTGAAATCTTATTATCGTGATATGGTAAAATTTCTCCAAAGCCGGTTGCGCCAATACCCCATGCGCCAGGCTCTGTCAGTGCTTCTTTAAAACCGGCACCGATATTAAGTTCCGCCACATCCCGGCTCCAGCCTTCCCTGCTGGCACTTCCCTGGTAACCGTAGCCACGGAGGAAATCTCTTTTGTCCCCATTTAAATTTGCAAACCTTGAAATATAAAAACCATTCGCCCTGCGGCCGTAAACATATTTATCCTCATAACCTTCTACCGTTCCCTGCGCACCGAGCATATAATGATGATCCATAATGTTGTGCCCCAATTCCCCGCTGGCGCTGCCAAGCCCTTCAGGCCATAAATCAGTTGCAGAATTCATTAACACCCACGCGCTGTTCAAGGTAGAAGCATTTAAGAATACAATTTTTGAATGGAACTCATAGGTTTTATTTGTTTCACCATCCAATACTTCCACACCCGTTGCTTTCTTAGTATTTTTATCGTAAATAATTTTTGTAACGATGCTCCAGGGACGCACCGTTAAATTTCCTGTTGCCCTCGCAGCAGGCAATGTTGAAGATTGTGTACTGAAATAGCCCCCAAACGGGCAGCCTTCCCAACAGCGATTTCTATACCGGCACTGCGTTCTGCCTGGGATGGCCTGGGTGAGATTTGCCACACGGCCAATAAACATGTGGCGCTGATTTTTATAAAAAGTTTTTATTCTTGCAGCCACATCTTTTTCAACGCAATTCAAATCCATAGGTGGTAAAAAATGGCCGTCCGGCAAATGTGGCAAGCCTTCCATTGAACCGCTAATACCCGCAAATTTTTCTACATAATCGTACCATGGCGCCATTTCTTTGTACCGGATCGGCCAGTCTATTGCAATGCCATCCTTTGCATTGGCTTCGAAATCAATATCGCTTAAGCGGTAACTTTGCCTTCCCCATAAAATAGAACGACCTCCTAACTGGTAGCTCCGCCACCATGCGAACGGCTTTTCCTGAACATACGGACATTCTTTTTCATTCACCCATGAATCCAAAATGGCTTCCTTTGCTGCCGTGCCATACATTGCCCAATCTCTTGATATTACCGGGTTGTCTTTTTTATATTGTAAAGGAGCTTCGCCCCCGTGCGGAAATTCCCAGGGATCCTTATTGGCAGAAGCGTAATCCTTTAAATGCTCATAATTCCGTCCACGCTCCAACATCAATACTTTCAAACCCTTCTCCGTTAATTCTTTTGCAGCCCATCCACCACTTATACCAGAGCCTATAACAATGGCATCATAAGTATTTTGAGTAACCGCTTTATTGTTTACATTCAGTGTATCTCCAGGCATATATTTTAATTGATAATTGATAATTGATAATTGATAATTCCTTCAAATTCAAGTTTTCATTCTTTTCTCAGTTATAGTTTTTATATTTTAAATAAGATAGTAATATTTATTACTGTAACCAACATAACAATTAATAATTCATAATCATTTCAAATTGAAGTTTCTTTTCTCCTTCAGCCTCTTTTATATTTGTAAAGAAAATAGAAAGATCCATAATTGCTTGCCCGGAATTTTTTAAAATGATCAATTAATTCTTTTTCAAAACTCTTTCATGTTTTAAAAGGATTTAAATGACCAATGCTATTACTACCAAACAAATTATCAATTATCAATTATCAATTATCAACTAACACTTTATCAATTATCAATTAATTACCTCTATTTTGCGGTAATAAATTTCCGCGCCTTCAGATTGTATGAGTATTTTTCCTTTGGTCAAACTGGGATCTTCACCTTCATTCACCACGATGCCATTTACGATATATGTTATCTTACCTTTTTTTGAAATTACCTCAACCCTGTTCCATTCACCATTTGGTCGCTCACCATCCCTTTTCTTCACAACCCTGTAAAAACTATCAGGAACAGTTCGCATGCCACCCGCTACAATCGTGGTATGGTCAATTAACCATATATCACCCACATCTCCTTCCTGTATCTGGCACTCAATAGATTTGGGCCAAACCATATCCTTTGCATCGGCTGGCATATAATAACAAATGCCATTATCCCGTTTTGTACTATCCGCGTCTCTCGGAGGATATTTTTTTATCCCCCATTTAAATTCCACTGCCAGGTGAAAATCTGTAAACTCTTTTTCAGTACAAATATAGCCGAACTCTTTCCCGGAAATATGCAAAAGTCCGTTCTCAACACTGAATACTTTCTCCGGATCATTGTTCCTCCCTTTTGATCTGAGAAAACTATACCAGCCGTCTAAATTCCTCCCATTAAATAACTTCTCCGTTTCTTTTTGGCTCTCTTGTGCATTGGCACAAAAACAGGTTAAAAAAAAGCAACAAGCAAATACCTTTTTCATGATCATATAGGTTTACTTAAAAGAATTGTTTCTATTCATCAATACTGAAAATCCGGGTTGCTTCGTTATTCATTGCAAATACTACCAACCTTTTTTTCCCGGCTTTAACTGCTATAATATTACGAACCTGCCCTCTTACCAATACACCACTTTGCATTTCATTAATGGGGACAAAGTTTCCTTTGCCATTGCCTTTGAGCAGTAAACCATAACTGGCATCGTATATTCCCACTTCCGGTTTGCCCTGGTAAAAATTACCACCTAACAGAATATCCAGTTTGCCATCCCCATCGTAATCATTCACTGATATGCCATACACCGTGGAAAACTGCGCCTCCATTGGCAAGGCTTTCATTGTAAACGTGCCATCTTTATTATTCATTATTATGCTGGTACGCATTTCTTTCGCTTCCAGCTTTATCGCCTTTGCCAGTTGCGCTTTCGTAAATATATCTTCTATTGTTTGTTCTTTATAGCTTTCGTATTTTAAATACTTTTTCTTCAGGTACGGCAGCACCCCTACCAAATCGTGCCGCAGCGCCATTGGATAATCTTTCTCCCCATTGTAACAGGTAATCACCTGTTCCACGCTCCCGTTCTCATCAAAGTCGCTTACATACATACTGACCGGCTTCTTCTCACTGCATTTAAACCTTGAGTTTAATCCATGGTTACCCGCTATTATATCTTCATAACCGTCTCCGTCTATATCCGCTATCACCAACCGGTTCCACCAGCCATTGCTGTTTTGTAGCCCGGCCCCCGCCGTTACTTCCTTTAACCCGTTGTTCCCGTTGTGGAAGATTCTTATGGGCATGTATTCTCCCGTTACTACCAGGTCCGGTCTGCCGTCTTTATCATAATCGAACCATTTGGCATCCGTTATCATCCCCGCTTCCTTTAAAACCGGTGCCACCTTTTCCGTTACATCCGAAAACAGGCCCTTCCCATCATTTTGCAATATATAACCTTTGCATGGGAAACCGTACTGGAATGGCTTTAACCTCACCCCTACAAACAAATCCTGGTCTCCATCCCCATCATAGTCCGCCGCTGTTACACAGGAGGCGCTTTCAAATATTTGTGCCGATGGCAACAGTTGGGGTGATTTTGTAAAATTACCCTTGCCATCATTGAAATACAGCCTGCTGATCAATTCTGTTGAGTTGGCGGAGAATTCATTGCCACCACTGCACACAAACAGATCTTTATCCCCATCGCCGTCCGCGTCAAATAACAGGCAATCCGTGTCTTCACTCCCTTTGTCCCGTTCCAGCAACTTTTCATTACTTCTTTTAAATCTTCCGTTGCCTGATTGAAGGTACAATGCACCAGGCTGGTCTTTGGCCCCGCAGATATAAAGGTCTTCCAACCCATCCCCGTTTACATCGCCTTTGGCCATTCGGGGGCCTTCTGTGGATAGCATGTGAAAAATTAATTTATCCCTGTCAAAATCTACAAACTCATTTTCTTTATGCACAAAGTCTATCCCGTAATTATCCGTGCTTTCACGAAAAAGGGTTGATGGTGGATGGTTGATCGTTAATGGTTGATGAACCCCTGCTTCACTTTGTTTTATGGTAATAGTTTGATTGAGTCTCACATCCTTTACTGTCTGTTCCCTGCCATCATTCCATTGCACTGTTACTGAATCTATCTTCTCCGTTTTTCCCAACCCAAAGTTTAAGCGGCTGTCTACAGTGGATTCAAAGCCCCGCATCGGCATCTCCTCCTGGTACGCGATTGTATTATTATAATGCACCGTTACCCGGGCACCGATGCCAAAACGGTTCTTTCCTTCTCCTTCCAGTATTACTTTTATAAACTTATTCTCGGGGTGTTGCTGTACACTCTGATTGCGGTATACAAACGCGGGCATGTTTACATTGTTTACCACCAGATCCAGGTCGCCATCGTTATCTAGGTCCGCATAGGCAGAACCATTCGAAAAACCAGGCTCGTCCAGTCCCCATTCCTCAGATTTATTCGTAAATGTTAAGTCCCCATTATTGCTATACGCATAGTTTGACAAGGCATGCGAAGGCATTAAATCGATTAATTTCTTATAGTTACCCTTTTCCTTATTGCTTACAATACTTTCCATTACCTCCCGGCTGGAAATGTATTGAATGTAATCTTCATTGGTTAAGTCCTGGTATATGCCGTTAGCAACAAAAATATCTTTATATCCATCGTTATCCAGGTCTGTAATTAATGCCCCCCAGCTCCAGTCAGTAGCATGTACACCCGCCAACCGGCCTATCTCGCTGAAAGTATTGTTACCATTGTTTAACTGGAGCATATTCCTGGTAAACTGGTGAAAATAATCATACTTCAGATCAAGCTGGTATTTATCCCAGTTCTCGAAAGTAGTATTTACCTTTATACGGGATTCCTGTTCCGGTAACATTTCCGTAACAAAAATATCAGGATTTCCATCATTATTTATATCCGCCATATCAGCGCCCATGGAGGCATTGCTGATACTGTGCACCTGGTTTTCCAGTGTTTCAGTAAATGTCCCGTTTTTATTGTTGATGTATAAATAATCCCGCTCAAAAAAATCATTGGAAACATAAATATCCTGCCAGCCATCGCTATTTAAATCACCCACTGTTACACCAAGCCCAAAACCGATAATACTTCCAAAGATACCTGCCTGTTCGCTGACATCCGTAAAATGGCCTTTGTCATTGCGAAAAAATTTATGGCCGCCCAATGAATCACGAACAGTTCGTTCATTTTGCTGCAAATTAAAACTGCCAATGGCTTTAAATGAATTGTTTAATAAAAACATATCGAGATCACCATCATGATCATAATCAAAGAATGCTGCATGGGTTGAAAGGCCTTTTTCATCCAACCCATACTCACTGGCTTTTTCACTAAATGTGAGATCCCCATTATTGATGTATAATTCATTCTGCCTGTTGTCACCTTTTATATCGCCACTATTACATACATAGATGTCCAGAAGGCCATCTCCGTTTACATCTGCCATACTTACGCCGGTAGACCATTTTGCTTTTTTTAATATTCCTGCTTTTCCGGTAATGTCTTCAAATTTAAAATTGCCTTTGTTCAAATAAAGCCGGTTGGGCAACATGTTAGCGGTAAAAAAGATATCGACTAAACCATCATTGTTTATATCTCCCAGTGCAACTCCGCCGCCATTATAAAAATTCCGATAGGTGAAGATGTTGAACTGATCATCATACTTTAATTGGTTAATAAAATTAATATGGGTCGAATCTGACCTTAGCTTTTCAAACAGTTTAACTTCCTTTTTTTCTCCCTGCCTGCAGGCTGAAAGTAAAAAAAATATGGGTAACAAACACAGTAGATATTTATTAAAATTCCTGACGAAATATTTATCCAAAAACTCAATCAATCCCATGCTATTTTTTTAACTTTTTTTCAATTAACAAGTCGGTATAATCAGCTTTAACTATCATATCATCATATTTTCCCACGGTTATTCTGCGGTTACCATCCACTTTTACGTATATAGTTCCCTTTACTTTATCTGTGATTTTTATAAACTCATTACCCACCTGATACCATTTTTTATATAACTCTAATACATCGGGCAACAATGTGTCAGAAAACTGGGCTTTATTCCAGGGTGCCCAGGCATTGTATTGAAAGGTTACCCGCATATTACAGATCCTATTTTCATAGAAGTCCGGATAAAAATTCATACTGGCAGGATATTTCAACGCAGTATCTATTTTATAAACTATCATTGTGTTATTTGCGCCATCTGAAATAATTCCTTTTTTATTTAGCTCCCAGCAATAGCCAAAAAAAGTTTTACTTGTCATACCAAAACTGATACCCAGGAATATGCTATCGACCTTTGTTCCTTTTGCCAGCTCTTTCCTAACTAATTTTGAATATTCATCACCAGCAGATGAGCAACTGCAAACAGAAATAATTACTGTTATAGCAAACAAATAAACTTGATTCTTCATATAAATTCTCCCCATATATTATTGAAATATTTTAGGTTGATCATTATTTCTTGCTACTATCACAAGGTTCCTGTTTTTACTTTTTAGGGTAATAATATCTCTTACTGCACCCTTTAAAAAGAAGCCCGATTGATTACTATGCACCGATACAAAGTTTCCTTTGCCATTGCCTTTGAGCAGTAAACCATAGCTGGCATCGTATATTCCCACTTCCGGTTTGCCCTGGTAAAAATTACCACCTAACAGAATATCCAGTTTGCCATCCCCATCGTAATCATTCACTGATATGCCATACACCGTGGAAAACTGCGCCTCCATTGGCAAGGCTTTCATTGTAAACGTGCCATCTTTATTATTCATTATTATGCTGGTACGCATTTCTTTCGCTTCCAGCTTTATCGCCTTTGCCAGTTGCGCTTTCGTAAATATATCTTCTATTGTTTGTTCTTTATAGCTTTCGTATTTTAAATACTTTTTCTTCAGGTACGGCAGCACCCCTACCAAATCGTGCCGCAGCGCCATTGGATAATCTTTCTCCCCATTGTAACAGGTAATCACCTGTTCCACGCTCCCGTTCTCATCAAAGTCGCTTACATACATACTGACCGGCTTCTTCTCACTGCATTTAAACCTTGAGTTTAATCCATGGTTACCCGCTATTATATCTTCATAACCGTCTCCGTCTATATCCGCTATCACCAACCGGTTCCACCAGCCATTGCTGTTTTGTAGCCCGGCCCCCGCCGTTACTTCCTTTAACCCGTTGTTCCCGTTGTGGAAGATTCTTATGGGCATGTATTCTCCCGTTACTACCAGGTCCGGTCTGCCGTCTTTATCATAATCGAACCATTTGGCATCCGTTATCATCCCCGCTTCCTTTAAAACCGGTGCCACCTTTTCCGTTACATCCGAAAACAGGCCCTTCCCATCATTTTGCAATATATAACCTTTGCATGGGAAACCGTACTGGAATGGCTTTAACCTCACCCCTACAAACAAATCCTGGTCTCCATCCCCATCATAGTCCGCCGCTGTTACACAGGAGGCGCTTTCAAATATTTGTGCCGATGGCAACAGTTGGGGTGATTTTGTAAAATTACCCTTGCCATCATTGAAATACAGCCTGCTGATCAATTCTGTTGAGTTGGCGGAGAATTCATTGCCACCACTGCACACAAACAGATCTTTATCCCCATCGCCGTCCGCGTCAAATAACAGGCAATCCGTGTCTTCACTCCCTTTGTCCCGTTCCAGCAACTTTTCATTACTTCTTTTAAATCTTCCGTTGCCTGATTGAAGGTACAATGCACCAGGCTGGTCTTTGGCCCCGCAGATATAAAGGTCTTCCAACCCATCCCCGTTTACATCGCCTTTGGCCATTCGGGGGCCTTCTGTGGATAGCATGTGAAAAATTAATTTATCCCTGTCAAAATCTACAAACTCATTTTCTTTATGCACAAAGTCTATCCCGTAATTATCCGTGCTTTCACGAAAAAGGGTTGATGGTGGATGGTTGATCGTTAATGGTTGATGAACCCCTGCTTCACTTTGTTTTATGGTAATAGTTTGATTGAGTCTCACATCCTTTACTGTCTGTTCCCTGCCATCATTCCATTGCACTGTTACTGAATCTATCTTCTCCGTTTTTCCCAACCCAAAGTTTAAGCGGCTGTCTACAGTGGATTCAAAGCCCCGCATCGGCATCTCCTCCTGGTACGCGATTGTATTATTATAATGCACCGTTACCCGGGCACCGATGCCAAAACGGTTCTTTCCTTCTCCTTCCAGTATTACTTTTATAAACTTATTCTCGGGGTGTTGCTGTACACTCTGATTGCGGTATACAAACGCGGGCATGTTTACATTGTTTACCACCAGATCCAGGTCGCCATCGTTATCTAGGTCCGCATAGGCAGAACCATTCGAAAAACCAGGCTCGTCCAGTCCCCATTCCTCAGATTTATTCGTAAATGTTAAGTCCCCATTATTGCTATACGCATAGTTTGACAAGGCATGCGAAGGCATTAAATCGATTAATTTTTTTATGCCCCCATTTTTTCCCTCCTTTAAAATTTTTCTCACTTCTTCCGGATTGGCCATATACTGAATATAATCCTGGTCGGTGAGATCTTTATAAATGGCATTTGCCACAAAAATATCTTTGAAGCCATCGTTATTCAAATCCGTTATCAACGCTCCCCAGCTCCAATCTGTTGCACATACACCTGCCAAACGACCTATTTCGCTAAAATTTATATTGCCAGGCTTTTTATTACCTGCAATATTTGCCGGGCCTTGATTTAGTTGTAATACATTCCGGACAAACTGATGATAATAACCGTTCTGTAAATTGGATTGATACTTATCCCAGTTTTCAAAATTAGTTTTTGTTTTTACCCTTGCTTCCTCTTCGGGTAGCATATCAGTAACATAGATATCTGGGTAGCCATCGTTATTGATATCAGCTATGTCAGCACCCATAGAATTCATACTCAATTCGCGGATACTATTTTCCAATGACTCTTCAAATGTGCCATTGTGTTTGTTAATATAGAGATAATCCCGTTCAAAAAAATCATTGGAAACATAGATATCCTGCCATCCGTCTCTATTTAGATCTGCAATAGTAACACCCAATCCAAAACCAATTTTACTGCTGTAAATACCCGCTTGCGCTGTTACATCGTTAAAATGATTATTGTCATTGTTAAATAACTTATTACCGCCTAACGTATCACTTATGTTACGTTGGTCCTTTATTAAATCATAGTTGCCTACGGAACGAAATGAATTATTTAAAAGATAACAATCGAGATCACCATCATTATCATAATCAAAAAAAACGGCATGAGTAGAGAGGCCAATATTATTTAATCCATATTCTTTTGCACGTTCGGTGAAAGTAATGTTGCCATTATTAATATATAAGGCGTTGCTCCTGTTTTTTGTTTTAAAATCTCCTGACTTGCAAACATAAATATCCTGCAGGCCGTCGCCATTTACGTCCGCGAAAGTGACCCCGGTTGACCATACCCCTTCTGAATTTAATCCTGCCTTTTCTGTAATATCCTCAAATTGAAAATTGCCTTTGTTTAGATATAATTTATTTGATTTTAAATTGCCGCAGAAAAAAATATCTGGTAAGCCATCATTATTAATGTCACCAATACCAACACCACCGCCGTTATAAAAATTGCGGTAAGTATAAACATTCAATTCTTCTGAATATTTTACATCGTTTGAAAAGTTTATTCCTGTAGACGATGAATGGAGAAGGGAAAATAGCTTTTCGCTATTATTACTTTTTTTAACCTCATCAGAATGACATCCAAATAAAAATAACATTGAAGGAAGAATGACAAGGTTAGAAACAAAGGCACTATTAATTACTAAAATTATTTTCCTTTTAGAAAGGGCTATAACAAGGGATCCAAATGGCAAAAGAAACTTTTTATAAATGACGTTAATTTTTCACGATAGCCAGGAGTCAATAATAAACATATAATATTAAGAAAGCCACCTTATATTTTATTGACCCTCAATTAGAATTCCTACATTTAGCCTGGTCAAAACGATCATTTATATATCTACAAACAAAGAAAACGATCTCACTGGAAAATGAGGCATAAAAGAATCAAATCTAAGGAATAATTTGGTTACTTAAAAATAACACGGCTATAAAAAAAGGGAAAGCAGGTAATAACCAATTACTTACTTTCCCCAGTCAAAAAAAAGCTTAAACTATGACATTATTTTATTGATACCCTGGATTTTGTTTAAGGTTCTTATTAGCGTTAATCTGAGTTTCCGGAATAGGGAAAATATTCAGGTGATTGATACCGTTAGGCCCAAGAGCGTCTACGGGATCAGCGGCGTGAAACTGGAATGCACTGTTATATGTTCCAAAACGGATCATATCCTGCCTTTTATAGGCTTCACAGAACATCTCCCGGCTGCGTTCAGCCAGGAACGTTGCGGCAGTTAGCGTGGCAAAAGGAGCAACACCACCATGTTGTGTTCTGATCTGGTTCACTACAGCCAATACACTTGCTTCACTCCAGTTAGCATTTTTTCTTGCAGTTGCTTCCGCTTTAGTTAACAGGATATCTGCGTACCGGAATACGGCAAAGTCATTATCCAGGTCTGGTGTCATTCCCAAATAAAACTGCCATTTTCCAATTCTTGCACCGGACTGGCGCCAGGCTCCGGGCGCTAACTCGTTAATATAGGGTGTAAAAGTAAAAGGTTTGCCATCCGGATCTGATGGATCGGCAGCATCATCTGATAACCTTGCACCACCCGCAGAAAATTGAGGACCAACAACAAAATTAGTCAATCTTTTATCTAAAGTACCTCTTACACTATCTCCTTTAGGATCGAGACCAATAACCTTACCTGTTATTCCCGGATTAGCAACCGTATCAATATAAGAGTTATAAAATTCTGATACTGAAGCGAAACCATTCCAGGGCTGTGCATTAATATTATATGTTGATTGGTTGAGATAACTTAAAGTCATCATTGGCATGTTGAAACCTGTAAATTTTATATGGTCAAATGGAATAGCCCAAATAAATTCTTTAGATCCCTGGTTATTTTGTGAAAAGTTATCAGCGTAATTTGGGGTTAAAGCATATATGCCTGAGTTGATTATTTGATCGCAGGCAGCAATTGCCTTATCCCATTCTGCTGCTCCTGTATACAACTGAGCATTTAAATATAACTTGGCAAGACATGCCTGGGCGGTGTAATAATTTACGCGGCCATAAGTAGCTACATCGGGAATACCGGTTGGCTTTTTTAGCAGGGGAGCATTTGTCACCAGTTCCGAGGCAACAAAATCATATACCTGTTTCCTGGTAGCATTCGAAGGCGGCTTAGTATCATTAAAATCAATGCTTAGCGGAACATTGCCGTACCAATCCAGTAGCCAGTAGTAATAAATAGCACGAAGTGCTTTTAATTCTGGTATATAAGCCAGTGCAGTAGGTGTATTAATGGTGGTAAGCGTAGCGATAAGCCGGTTACAGGTAGAGACCCCTGTATAACAGAAGTTCCATCCATTACCTGGAGTGGCATCTGTGGAAATATATTTATGCTCTTTTAATCTCACCCAATGTCCCCCGTCACTCCAGTCTGGTCCACGGGTTGGAACTATTGCTTCATCGGTTGTAACTTCGTTTAACGGAATGTAGTGATTATTACCACCAATACCCGCCAGATTAGAATAGGCGGCACCAACAGCAGAACTTATTTCAAGTTCCGTTGTACCAAAGTCTGCCCCCAATACCCGATCGTACAGATACTGCTTCTCATCCAGCTTGGTACAGGATAACCCTGAAATGAGCAGCCCGGCAATTAAAATATTTTTAGATGATCTATTTTTCATATAGTTAGTATATAAATGAATAAAATTTATTTTATTAAAAACCAATATTAACGCCGAATGTGAAAGAACGCGTTAATACCCATGTTGCCCTTCTGTCTATGCCGGGCGCCAAAATATTACCTGTTAAATTATCTGAATATCGAACTTCGGGATCAGCTCCAGTGTAATCTGTGATCGTAAACAGGTTAAGGCCTGAAATGAATGCCCTTATATTTCTAATAGAAGATGAATTTTTCGAAATATTGAAGTTATAACCTAATGTAGCATTGTCTAGTTTAACAAAATCACCTTTTTCTACATACAAACTGCTGAATGTTTGAGCATTCTCTTTAAGATTCGGATTAAAATATTTTGTATTGACTAAATTGTAAAGAGAAGCCTGGGAGGGGTTTTCATAAAACGCCCTGTTGGTATTGATCAGGTCGTGTCCAAAAGAACCCCGGAAAAAGAAATTTAAATCTAAATTTTTATATTTAAATGTATTCGTCCAGCCCATCTCAAATTTCGGCAATCCATGACCAATTACAGTTTTGTAGGTAGTTTTATCGGAAAGAACTGCTTTGCCCGTACCATCATCAAATAAGAGCTTTCCGTTATTATCAGTACCCAGGTAAACTGCCTGATAAAAGGCACCAATTTCGGCACCTTCATAGGACCTGGTTATTTGTGTTGCTTCCTGGCCGGGAGAACCCAGGTTGGTTTCACCAATAAATGAGCCTGCTGAAGGATCAAGCCTGGTTAAAATTATTTTGTTATGCGCATAATTTAAACTGGAAGTCCAGGTAAAGTCTTTACCTTTTAAAACATCATAATTCAAGGCTATTTCATAACCTGTTCCCTTCAGGTCTCCAACATTTTTCCATGCCCTGTTAAACAATGCAGGAGGTGAAGGAACCGTAACATTAAAAATGAGGTCAGAAGTTTTACGATTATAGTAATCAATCGTACCAGTTAACCTGCTGTTAAGTACCACAAAATCAATTCCGATATCGGTTTCGGCCTTTTTCTCCCATTTCAGGTCGAAATTTTCATTTTGACTTGGACCATAAGTGGCTATCCAGGCACCATTGATCAGGTAATTTCCCCTTCCGTTAAAGGTTAATTGAGACAATCCTGAGCCTGGAGGAAGCGCTCCTGTTACGCCATAGCTGCCCCTGAGTTTAAGCGTAGTAACACCGGGCAAATTTAGAAATTTATTTAAATCCACACCGGCACTAACCGCCGGGAAATAACCCCATTTACTATTAGGTCCAAATTGTGAAGAACCTTCTCTCCTTAAGGAGGCAGATAAAAACACCAGATTATTATAGTTAAAATTCAGGCGTCCAAAAAAGGCCACTAGCCTATTACCATTTTTATAACTGGTTACCCGCCCCAGACCATTTTGAAAATCCTGGGCAGTAGAAAAATCCTGGCCGGATAAATCCGTGATAAAATTACCGCCGCCAACAGTTAAACCCTGGTAAATGAAATCCTGGTAAGAATAACCCGCAATGGCTGCAACATCAAGTCCTGCAATTTTCCTCGTGTAAGATAGGGTGTTTTCATATAACTGAGTTACTGCCTCATCATCCTGCTTATAAGAATAACCATGACGGCCAACACCTGTAACGCCATTATAAAATCCACGGTCGATAAAAGCATTGCTAGGGCTATAAGCCGTAAGGTATGTGCTGGTAGATTGCTGTGCATACCTTGTCAAAATTTTTAAACCCTTAATAATTTCATATTCTGCCGATCCTGAGAAATTGAGCCTTTTTAAAGTCTGTTCATTTGAGTTCTGTAATAAAACAGCCACCGGGTTGGAATATTCTGTTGCACTTACTTCAAAATAGCCACCACCAGCTAAATCCTGTCCGGGATTTTGCGCAAACACAGGGGAAGTGGGGTTATAAATAGTGGCATATTCAAATGCATTGCCAAACCCTAAATCCCCATTCTTACGTGTTGTACTCACCTGCACATTAAAAACCAGTTTCTCGTTTAAAGCTTTGTGGGTAAGGTTTAAGCGGCCATTCAATTGATCAAATCCGGTATTAATGGCGATACCCTGTGCATTTCTATAATTAATGGAAGCACTATAAGTAGTCTGGTTGTTTCCCCCGGAAAAAGCAAGATTGTGTTGATGAGAAATACCGGTTCTTGTAATTTCATCGTACCAATCTGTGTTGGCACCATAATCTGTGCCCGCACCAATGGATTTAATTAAAGCGCGATATTGAGCAGAGTTCATATGTTTAGTATACCTGGCGCCGTTTTCTATACTCACTGACCCATTGTAGTTAACCTGCGAACCGCCACGTGCGCCGCTTTTAGTGGTAACAATAATTACGCCTGCAGATCCTCGGGTTCCGTATATGGCGGCGGAAGAACCGTCTTTCAAGACATCTACGGTTTTGATATCATTCGGATCAATTGAATTCAAATCAGCGCCGACCTGACCATCAACTACAACCAATGGCGAGGTATTCGCTCCAATTGTGGAAAGGCCTCTAAGTCTGATCTCAAAACCTCCGTTGGGGTTTCCACCCGGACGGGATATAGAAAGACCGGCAACCTTACCCTGCAACAACTGGGCAACATCATTGATATTACCTTTATTAAACTGTTCCGCATTAATGCTCGTAATGGCGCTGGTAATTTCCTTTTTCTTTTGGGTACCATAACCAACAACTATAACTTCATTCAGTTTGGTATCACTGGCTTTCATTGAAATAGAAATATCAGATCTGCCCGATACATTTATTTCCTGGTTCTCAAAGCCAACCCCGGAAATGGATAATTTGGAAATCCCGTCAACTGAAGATAATTTGAAAGTGCCGTCGGCTGCGGTTGCAGTTCCAACTTTTTTTCCTTTAGAAGTAACCCCCAAAACACTTACACCGATAATGGGCGAACCATCTTTCGAGTCGGTCACCTTACCGGTAACTTCTTTGTTTTGGGCAAACACCATTGTGGAAAACAAGGCAAGGCATAAGAAGAGAAGGCCTTTTGTAAGGCTTTTTAGTGTCATAAACAGTTTCATAATCAAATCGTTTAATTTTGGTTTTTTAAATGCAATGCAAATAAGGAAACACTTTTTACCAGGTAATTGTAGTTAATGAAATACCGATTTGTAAAATCAGGTAAAATGTAGCAGATTTTTTCATCATACAGCAATATTCAGGTAAATAGAATTGCGATCAGGTAAAAGCAAATCAGGATTTAAAGATATAACTTTCTTTGAATTAACAAAATATTATTTAATAATAATATAAATGACGTTGTTAAATTCAGGAAAGTGATACTTATGTGAATAAATTCATAAAAAGGTATCGCATTTTGCAATCGATTGCAGGATTTTATTATAAATATTACTTATATAAGAACCTATTTGAAATTGAAAGAATATTTTACTTTCCGATACAGAACTTTGAAAAAATAAAATCCAGTACATCTTCATTTGAAATATCTCCTGTTATCTCTGAAATATAATGAAGACAATGACGTATGTCCAAAGCCAGCAGATCAGCGGGTATATTATTATCCATCCCACATTTAATATCCACCATAGATTTGTGCACCTGTTGTAGGGCTTCGTAATGCCGCGCATTTGTTATTACAACGCTTTCAGTTGTAGGTTGCTCATTTACAGTGGATGTAAACAATGCATTTTTTATCTTATCAATACCAAGATGGTTTTTGGCTGAAATATAAAAAATAATACCTGCTTCCTTAAACTTTTTTATTGCGGACGGTCCGTTAATAGCATCTACTTTGTTACCTGCAAAAAGGTATTTCTTTTTCGCCTTTTCAAATTCCCGGCCAATAGCTATTAATTCGGTTTGTTCCATATCACCAACATCAAAAATATAGAGTATGATATCCGCAGATTTCATTTTTTCCATGGTCTTTTCAATTCCCACCAGTTCAATTAAATCCGTACTATGTTCCCGGATACCTGCAGTATCTATCAACCTGAATAAAATACCATTGATATTAATTATTTCTTCGATTGTGTCACGGGTAGTACCGGCAATCTCGCTCACGATGGCGCGGTTTTCATTTAATAAAGTATTTAAAAGCGTGCTTTTGCCTGCATTGGGTTTACCTATAATTGCTACGCTTACGCCATTTTTAATAACATTACCCAATTGAAATGACTGCAGAAGCTGATCCGTAGTTTCAAGGGCGGTTTCAATAAGATCATACAATTTGATCCGGTCAGCAAATTCTATATCTTCCTGGCTGAAATCAAGTTCCAATTCTATCAATGCAGAAAAACCAATGAGTTGCTCCCTTAAGGCTTTCAATACCAGGCTAAAGCCGCCCCGGATATTATCCAAAGCTGTTTTTTGGGAGGCCGACGTATTGCTGGCTATTAAATCAGCCACAGCCTCAGCCTGGGTGAGATCTAATTTCCCTCTTAAAAATGCCCTTTGTGTAAACTCACCTGGCTTTGCAATCCTTGCGCCTCTTCGTATACAGGCTTCTAAAACCTGCTGCTGCACATAAGGGCTGCCATGACAACCTATTTCAACTACATCCTCGCCGGTGTAACTTTTTGGGCTCTTATATAATGACACTACCACTTCGTCAATATGGTCATTGGTATCTTTAAGAAAGCCCACGTGTAAAGTATGAGATGGTTGCTTATTAAGATCTTTGGAAGGGAATAACCCATTTACAATGTCAATAGCGCCACTGCCACTTAATCGTATTACACCAATTGCGCCAACACCGGGTGGAGTAGCCAGGGCGACGATGGTATCATCCCAATCCGGGAGTTTATTAAGCATTGGGCAAAGATACCTTCTCTTTAAACTCAATTATTCACAGGGGTGAATTAATCTTGTTGATAATTGATCAGTGATTCCGGATTTTAAAATGTAACAGTTTATTTAAAGTTTTTTCGCCCCGTTGCCTATGTGTCCTATGTACCTATGTGGTTTATGTACCTATGTGGTTTATTTGAAAATGTTTGTATAAGCTACGATCCTCAATAATCCCAGATTCTAAAATGTAACAGTTTATTTGAAGTTTTTTCGCCCCGTTGCCTATGTGTCCTATGTACCTATGTGGTTTATTTAAAAATGTTTGTATAAGTAACGATCCAATAATCCCAGATTTTAGAATCCAACAGTTTATTTGAAGTTTTTTCGCCCCAGGTTCCTATGTGTCCTATGTACCTATGTGGTTAATTTTAAAATGATGGTATTAGCGGCGATTCAATAATCCCAGATTTTAGAATCCAACAGTTTATTTGAAGTTTTTTCGCCCCAGG
>JBDTWP010000090.1:0-18729 GCA_040006615.1 Ferruginibacter sp. | reverse complement strand
ATTTGCATACTGGATTTTTAGAAATACTCTTGCCGGCAAGTTTTACAAGGTCACAAAAAATGAAGTTTCCCGGAGTACAGAAAATAATTAGTTGGCCAGTTGAGACAACTGTGAGCCCGTCATGAGCCAACTGAGCCAACCTGATTCCAAAATATCCGCCATTTATCCGCCAAATATTGATTATATCCGCCATTTATCCGCCAAATATTGTTTACAAAAGTGTTGGGATAAAATTTTGCAGGGTCTTTACCAAATAAAATTATGGCTGCTCTTTTTATTTGTCCATTTTCCAAGAGCCGTAATTTCTCAAACAATTCAGGTAAACCAAGTCCTTTATTTTCCGGTAGGCGGCCGGCATTTTCAGATGCAGCCAGGTAAATCCTGATTGTCTTTTCATCAATATCATCAAATGTAGCCCTGGGTTCAATTACATCATCCCATGTTTTGCCGGATTTCTTTAACAGGAATTCATTGAGTGAGGCACCCATTAATTCTTGTTTAGTGCTACCGCTCCGGTAATAGTACCTGCCCCTTAAGGAAATGGGGACAGAGTAGGAATGGGTTATAATTTCAATAAAATATTCGCCATCTTCCTCCTGTAGGTTTACTTCAACAATAATTCCCAACGAATTTCTAATCTTGTTGGGTATTTCATCCATTAGTTTTTTATAATCCGTCAAATCTACGACTTTGCCTTCATCATCTTTGCCTATATATATTGTTCCACCTTGTGCGTTGGCAAAGCCACATATCCATTTCAGGTAGTCATCGTGCCAGCGTTGTTTATATTCAATGTTTTGTTGTTCGGGCATTGTCCTTTAAAATTATTCTCAGCTTTCAATTAAATTTCAAATTTCATTGGCTTGTATTCATAGTTTTCACACTCCCCTATCCATTGAACACATTGTCTGTTTAATGTTAAGACGAATACCTATTTTCCAATAGCTTTTAACTTTCGAAAAACCACTGTCGGGGTTTGCAACCGCCGACAGAGTTTTGAAGCTTTTTTTAATCCGATCATTTGTAATGTAGAACGCTTATTTTATCAAATCATCTTTTATGTGGTGGGCTTAGGCAGTTGGTCATAAGCCCGAACGGCGGCGTGCCATGATAAGAAGCCGGCTTTAAAATCATAACCGCAACAGCAAATATATTTTCCCTTTTTATGTAATGTGTCCGTAGACCTCCCCGCTAGCCAGCGGGCCCCGGGGGCACCACTTCCACCCACTTCCCGTTTACCCCTGCAGTTATATTATTATCATACATGGCTTCGCAAAATGTTCCCGGTAAAAAATAACGGCCAAGGTAGGAAGCATTCAACTGAACATAATAAATAAGCGTTTCTTTTTCCCTGATGTTGAAATAAGTGTATACCCTGTCATCACGAATATCCTGGTAGGTGGAGGAAGAAGATTTGTAGGAGCCTTCGCCACCCAACATGCGGGCATTTAATATCTCCCAGCCACTGGGAAAAATCTGCGTTAATGCCATTTGTGAATAATTCCCCCGCTTACCCGGATTTGTAATTACCACTTTGGCCACAAAATCCGATCCCTGGGTTAGTTTATTGATGTCAATGGTTGCGCCATTCTGTGATATATAACTCACGCTCATAACCAATGCCGCAGCGTTGTTATTCACTTTCAAACTATCACCGCTTAATGGCTGCCCCTGTGTTACCAAGCGTGCATATAAGGTATTGTTTCCTTTATTGGTGATTATCAGATTGCTGCCGCCATTTTTAAAAATAATGGGTAATTGCCGGATATAGGCGGCGGAGTTGATATCAGTTGATCTTCCATCTACAATGGCTGCAGCGATTATTTTAGCGCCTGATGGATTTTTACCGCAATACTTTGCGATTGCGATCAATGCGTACGCCGTGGTTTGGGTACTGTACCAATTATCCTGCGATAGTTTCGCCGCAATCGCAGGCAGCAATTCGGCGGCCTTTGCTCGTCTACCCATTATCGTTAAAGTTTCCAGCACCATTGACTGATCCCGCAGATCGGAACCAAAGCTGATACCTGGTACCGGCCGGTATTCAAACGATGTGGGCAACCCAGTTACCAGGTCCAGGGCTGTATTATCCTGCCCGGTTAATTTATACGTGGCAGCAAGTCGCCACTTTGCTTCGGGAGACAGATATTTGAATTCCTTTAGCCGGTTCATAGCACCCAGTTCAGGAGCTTTCGCCAATGCCAACGTAAACAAGCGATATGCCTGTGACAGATCACCACCATAAAAATTAGTACTGGTTGCCACCCAACCATTTGCCTTCCCCCGCTGGTAATTTTTCCATTGCTGCAACATATAATCACCTACCAGGTAACCATTGTTTTGCGCTTCCACTAAAAAATGGCCGGCATAGTTGGTGCCCCATTCATCGCTTTCACTACCACCAGGCCAGTAGCTAAAGCCCCCATCCGGCCGTTGGAAATTCTGCATTTTTGCAATGCCTGCTTTTATATTTTTTTCTACCTGTGATTTTTTATACTCATCCAGGTCTGCCAGTTGATTTAATACCAATTGAGGAAACACTGCAGAAGTCGTTTGCTCAATACAACCATGTGGATATTGAATCAAATAATCCAGCCGTTTTTGCAGGTTCATGGATGGCACACTGGAAATTTCCACAACTGCCGTACTAGCAGAAGCAACGCCAATTGGCAATGCGGTGGTTTTCCATTGTTGCCCCGGTGCCAGGGTGATTTCACTTACACTGGTTACCGGTGGGTTCGGATTACGAATGTCAAGCTCTACTTCATAGTCCGCTTTTTCGTTGCCGGATGAAGCCAGTAATTTTACTTTTCCAACACCAATGGCAGCTTTTACCAACACATCAAAATATACCATCTGTTCACCTGTCGCTGCAAAGCTGACAGCCTGGGAATTATTACCCAAAACCTGCAGGTATGGATTGGATTGTAAACTCACTTTCACATTTTTGACGGTATTCTCCATCGCAAAAACGGTAACCGGTAATTTGATTGTTTCGCCCGGGCCCAATACCCTGGGCATAGTTGCAAGCAACATCAATGGCTTTTTAACGGATACCGCTTTTTCAGTAAAACCATAACTCCCATTATGTGCGGCTACCACCATCGCCCTCACCGAACCAATATATGAAGGCAACGTAAATGTTTGGGTTTGCTTTTGCCCGCTGTTTAAATGGAAAGGTCCCAGGTATTTCACAACCGCTTTAAAACGGTTAGCTGTTTTTTGTTTTACCGGGCCGGCATCTCCGTCACCCCCAATTGTTAAGATACGTTCGAGATCACCCCCCCATGCCCCTATCACATAATCAAACATATCAAAACTTTTTACACCCAATGCTTCCCGTGCATAAAAAGCACCATGCGGATCAGGGGTTTTAAATCTTGTAAGATCCAGTAATCCTTCATCTACAATTGCTACACAATAGGTCATTTCTTTTCCTTGCTGTTCAGTCACTGAAAAAGAAACGGATTGCTCCGGCCTGATCGTGTTGGGAATACTAATAATTGGTTTCAGAACTGTATTTTTATCTTCTACAAAAACAGGAATGGATCCATACATCCTGACCGGCAGGTCGTTGATGGTTTGAGCATGTGGCTGCAACAAGCTAACGGTCGCGTACACATTGGGTGTCATCGATGCTTCCGCCTTAAACTTTACCAATGTGTGGCCCTGGGTCGTTTCCTGCCAGAAAGACCTGATCACTTTTGTGCCAGATTCCAGGCTGACCAATATCCTTCCACCCTTGCTGCCTGGTATGTTTAACACCACTTCTTCACCTACATTGTACTTTTCTTTATTGGTGCTGAATGACAGCATTGAAGCAGCTGTCTGGTCATCATTACCATCCCTGCTTTGCCAGCCGGGTTGATCTATATACAAAGTGGAACCAGTAGTATGACCGCTCTTTAGGTCCTTTACCAGGACGAGGTAACGGCCCCACTCATCCTCGGAGGTACCAAACTGCCACTGTCCCCTACCACCAGTTAAATGAATGTTTTCCTTTTTAAGTAGTTTGTTGTATTCGTTTTGTGTGAAGTTGCTCAGGTTATCCCCGTTGTCATCCCACCACCAGCGCCACTGAATACGATAGAACTGAACTTCCACATCATTTCCACCCGGGATAAGGTTACCGCGGTTATCAACATTTACAATTTGCATCGTATGATTCTTACCGGATAATAAAAAATCAAATGGTTTTTCGCCATCGGGCAATTTTAATCCAACATAACTGGTAAAAGGGCTGTAAGGAATGGCCAGGTTATCGATGCTGAATGCTCCGCCGGGTTCAAAAACCTTTACCACCATATTGGCACTTAGCATACCAGGTGCGGTTTCGTCAATTTCGAAATCAGGTTTTAACACGGCATTACCTTCAGCATCCAGTGTGCCATCAAAAATGGTTTTGCTTTGTGTAGCATAATTGGCGGTAGGATTATCAAAATCATACCCCGCGAATTTCGGGAAAGCCGTCTTCTTTGCATTCAAAGATGCATCAATCTTTGCTTTCAAATTTTTACCCACCGCCCCAAACAGCCATTTGGCATTAATATTCCCGGTAGCGGTGCTTCCTACACCGAGTAACGCGTCTTTTCCAAAATCCACATTTATTTTTAAGCGGTTAGGCATCACAGTTTCTACCTTAATACGCTTTTCAAAAATAGCGCCGCCAACCTTCACCTTCGCAAGCCAGTTGCCGGTTGGCGCGGCTGCATCTGTATTGGTTTTAAAAAGATAAAAACCATCCATCGCATTATTTTGAACGCCATGTTTATACAATTGCCCCCGGGGAGTAAATAAACTGAATTCCACGGGGTGTTCGCCAGGCAATTTCTTTTCTTTGTCTTCGATGATGCAATTGAGGTACATCGTATCGCCCGGGCGCCACACTCCACGCTCACCAAAGATGAACCCCTTTATACCATTCTTTACTTCCTCCCCGCTCACATCAAAACGGCTCAGCGTCAAAGAACTTCCATCGTCTAATTTCAGATAACCCCTTTCGTTGCCCTTTTTGGCAACCAATAAATAAGGCTTACGTTTCAAATCAATCTTTACAAAACCATCACTTCCACTCTTTGCTGAATTGATAATGGATTGCTGGTAATCCATCACTTCCAGTTGAACGCCGCTCATTGGATCTGTGGTAAGAATATTACTTACTGCTATTACCATTGAATTATCATTCCCCCGTTTGGCGGTAAGGCCGATATTGCTTGCCAGGATATTCCTGCCGGCCCACCTGTCCTTATTGTAATAAGACCTGCTGTTGGGGTCATCTCTTTGCTGCCAATTGTATCCATAGGGATAATATGAATCATACCTTTCCCAGAATGCATCATCATCATCTACACCATTATTACCATAAGCATCATACTCTTCCCCAGTTCCTTCTTCGTCCCCATCATTATTCTTTTTTGTAGTATCAACACCCTGGTATAGCGAATACTCCGGCCTGAATCCAATGGTAACCCGGTATATAGCGCCCTGCTCTGTTTTCAAAAATTTATCTATATCCAGGGAAAAGCGCTGGTGCCTGTGAAGGTCAAGGGTTTTATCATCATCCAGCCGCAATGTCTTTTGCACAATCGGCCTGGCAACCCTTCTCAATTCATTGTTACCTCCGAAGTTGTTTTCCTGCAGAAATTGTGGCACATTGCTTTCCAGTATTTTTATGATACTGATATCTACCGCTTTTAAATTGATGGCATCAAAAGGCAGGACCAGCCTGCCTGAATTGGGTAAAATATTCCCTTTGCCATGAATTTTTACAGCCGGTAGTTTATTTTCAAAATTGATGTTAGCCGTAAATCCCTTGTCAAGTATATCACCCCAGGTGTTCTTTATCCCGGAATTAATATTCACCGTGTAATTACCATCCAGTTTCCCATTAGTAAAAACTTTTACTTCACTGCCATTAATTGTATAAGATATATCCGATTGATTGCTCATTGTGATCAATCCCGTAAGATCCTGGCCCACAGCTATCGGATCACTGAATTGCACAGACGCAAATTGTTGGGCTTCATTCATTGCTTCTACATTCAGTACTTTGAAATCTCCGGCAGCCGGGACGGCAATTGTTGTTTCCCCTTTCAATTCAATATCCATTGGCTTCCCGTTCCAGTTGAGGAGAAGGTTTTTTACCATGCTTCCCCTTTCAATATTGTCGATCGTAAAGATGTGCGTTTTGACGGCATCGTTATGTTGCCAGTTTATTTTTTGTAGCTGGTTGCTGAGTGTAGCAGTCAACAATTTTTCAATTTCTTTTCCTTTCTCAACATCTGCCGTTTCCAGTTCACCGCTTAAGGTCATCTTATTTTTTGTACCGTTGCTTCGCAGACCATTGTCCCTGACCTTAAAGGATGGCTTTAAAGTTTGCATATTAAAGCGCAGGTTGCTATACTTTTCGGGTACTTTGGTAACTTTGCCCAGTTTAAAATTTACTTCATATAGTTTGTCCGGCGCTAACCAACTATCTGGTTTAAATTCGATGGTGCGGGCGTTTAACCAATACGCTTTACCCTTTATGGAAGGAGAAATATCAAACAGGTTCTCCTTCAGTTCTTCACCTACCGTATGGGTTGTATTGGCATCTGTGGCTAATTGAATGCTGATGTTACTTGTTTTGGAAACCACGCCTGTAGTATAGGCATCAATGTATTGGCTGAATGCCGGGTCTACCTCTATCCATTTGTCTTTCTTGCTGCAGGAAAATAAGGTAATGACTAGGGTAAGGCACAGCATGCTGCTGAAAAAAGTTGCGCTGAACTTTTCAGAGCGTTGAACACGGTCGGGGTCCATATTTGTTTTTGTATTTTTGTTCAGTAAAACCAGGACGGTCATACTGTTGAAGATTTGATGATGTAAATGTGACAAGAATTTCCGGATTGTACAATAGGTGAAGAAAAGAATTTTAGTTAAAAGATTTATAAATCCAAAACGATTGTGTAATTGGCTGAAAGTGCAGCAATGGCTAATCAATTCTTCTGCGGTCAGTAATTGTGCATCTCCATTTTTATATATATTTCGGCGGTCATATATAGATTCCAGTTCATCCTTGCTGTATTCATAATTACCTGGTATACTATCATTAAGCACTGTACAGATGGCTTCGAGTTTTTTTTCATCTGCTGTATTTGTGCACTCATGCAGGGTTTATTTAATCCGGAAGGCTGACATAATTTGTTGTTTAACCAAATTTATCATTTTTTAATGGTATTTCCCTTTAGAGGCCGGTGGATATTATTTGAAGCACCACACTTGCCCTCCGTGAATTCAGATCCGGATTAATACCTACATTCATCAAAAACGCACCACTGTACATTTTATTCTCATCAATGGTGGATCTTGTGCCGGGATAAAGATTCAGTTCTTTCACCAAATATTTTTTAGCCGGATCAAGCCCGTTTAATTTGACGGGCCTGTCTGCAGCAGAATTAATTACACGGTTCGTATGCAGGTAATTAAACATGATAGCGGTTCTTTTATCCTCGCTGACATAGGCAAAAGAGGCCAGCGGGTTTTCATAAGGGCTTACCAACCGATACTGTGTGCCATGCCATACAAGATCTTTAAACGCGTCATAATTTTTTATTGCCTGCTGGCAAAACGCCAGGTCATTTTCGTTCAAATGACCAGCTACAATATCAAAGCCTAATTTCCCCATGCTGGCCACGTCGGTTCTGAATTTTATTGGCTGTTTGCCCCAATCCGTTACATGGCAATCCATGGTAATGGAGGGAAAGAAAAAGGAATAATTCCATTGCATGAAGATTCGTTCCACCGGTTCCGTGTCATCACTGGGCCAGAATTCTGTAAAGTATTTAAGCATTTCATAATCAGCACGGCCGCCACCACCGGAACATAGCATCATGGGTACTTTCGGATACTTCGCTATAATGCGTTGCAATACATTGTACAGGCCATTTATATATTCAACATACAAATGTGTTTGTGGTATTTTGTTTTTATCGAGGTAAGCGGAATATGCATTATAAATAACAGCATTGCAATCCCATTTAATAAATGCAAGTTCCGGATTTTTGGTAAACAGTCCATCTACAATGCCATACACGAAATCCTGTACCTGTGGATTAGAAAGGTCCAGGACAAGCTGGTTGCGGTAATACTTTTCAGGACGATCCGGCTGCCTGATTACCCAATCAAGATGTTTTTCGTACAGTTCGCTTTTGGGGTTCACCATTTCGGGCTCGATCCAGATACCAAATTTTACGCCAGCTGCTTTGGCTTCCTCAACGAGCCAGCCAATTCCGTGCGGCAGTTTTTTTACATTTTCCTGCCAATCGCCCAACCCTGCGTTATCATTGTTACGTGGGTATTTATTGCCAAACCACCCATCATCCAGCAGGAACATATCGACACCCAGTTTTTTGGCATCTTTAAAAAGGCCTGCTATTTTATTCTCATCAAAATCAAAATAAGTCGCTTCCCAATTATTAAGTAATGTAAGCCTATCACCCTGGCCATCCAATACCCGGTATTTTCTTGCCCAGCTTTGTAACTGGCGGCTGGCCTGCCCTGTTCCATTATCCGAAAGGGTATAAATTAGTGAGGGTGTCTTAAAAGTCTTGCCCGCAGGCAATTCGTAGGCAGATGAATAGGGATTAATTCCGGTGATAAGGCGCAGATTTTTATACGAATCGATTTCAAAATCGAGTTTGTAATTACCGCTCCAGGCCAATTGTCCCAGCATTACCGTACCACTGTTTTCTTTGGCTGGCCCACCAAATGAAACAATAAAATTGGGTGTACCCAGCAGCATGGCCCTTGTACCCAATTTGCTGTCAATCGTTCGGGTACCCTGCAATAACCTTTCCTCTTCCGGTTGCATTTCTTTGAGGTACTCGCCCTGGAAACTTGTGAGGTAAAAATCCTTATCGGAAAAGTACAAATTGGCAGAAGCATATTTCTGTAATACCACCGAACCTTTTTCATTGTTTGTTATCACGGCCCACTGTTCAATTACGTTTTCACGGTTCCAGGTTTTATAAAATAGATTAACATTGAGTGAATAAACCGGATCCTTTAACAGCACTACGGTGAGGGTGGTATTATCATCCGGCTTTGTTGTTTGGTGGCTGATGTATTTCAGGTCGAGCGAAGGGTTACCATCTGCGTGGGTAACCTGTATAGCGGGTTCAGAAAGGTTCCATGTACCTGCCGGCGTATATGCATTGTTGTAGATTCCTGAATTGCCTTCGGGGTAATGGTAGGCACCTGCAATTGATTTATACTCTGTGGCTTCAGTAAGCTTATTACCGCAATAAATCATACCGAGGTAATTGTCCTTATCAGCCTGAAGTATCAAAGAATAGTTGGCTGTTTCCACAGGAATAATAGTTTGAGCGAAGATTCGTGTGCATATTATGAATCCGGCTAAAAACACAATCAGAATATATTTATATTTCATGTATTTTTTATTGGAGGTAAATATAAATTTTTTAAGGTATATCTAATGTTCTGAGTGCAGGATTTTCCAGGATTTTCTCATTTAAAATCCTGCACCAGGTTATCATGCCATGCGAAAAAACGTCCAATGTTTCAGTAAGGGTAGCACGGTATTTGAAAAAGCGTTTACCGGCTGAATAAAAACCGCGGGGATAAAATAGTACCATAATAGCTCAGGGGACATTTTCAATTATTACAACTTTTTCAAAATTATTAATTCAGTCATTTTCAAATATCCATTCCGGGTTCTTTGGAGGATTTGAATGTTAAAAATTGACTGTCCATTTTGTAAGAGCAAACAACAAAGATGCCATCTGCTTTTGTCCTGATTTGGCCCAATTTAGCACAATTCGGCCCGATTTGGCCCCCATTAGGCATGTTCAGGCATCTTTTCTCCAGGCTGTCTTCTTTTACTCTGCTTTTACTCTGCGTTTGTTCAGGTTTTACTCTGGTATTGGAAATTACCCGGAAGCATCCTGAAAGCAGGCTATTAAAATATCCATTTTAAAGTTAATGGTTGACCCGGTTATGGACGCTGAGCAAAAGTAAAGTATAATCGGAACTAACGTAAAGTACAACCAGGGTCAATGGTCAATGGGCAATGGGCAATGGGCAATGGGCAATGAGCAATGAGCAATAACATATACTGTTTTATTTTCATTTAGTCATTAATCCATTAGTGAAAAAAGATACCCCTAAATAAATTAACTCAACGCAGAACAAGATAAATTTGTTAAATTTATGCATTATTAACTATTGCTAACATAATCGACAATATTGTAACCATAATCACAAACCTCAGGCATTCCTTGTCAATTTAATACAGTTACGCCCCATCACTCATTAACAAATTTCAACTTATTAAAACCATTTATCATGTCATCCCGTAGAAAATTCATACACCATTCTTCCCTGATCCTTGGCGCAGGCGCTATGATGTCCGCTTTTGATAGCAAAGCATTTACCATATTAAATAATGGGATAGCTCCCAGCGACCAGCTGAATATTGGCGCCATCGGTATTAAAGGTATGGGCTGGGCCAATGTGAAAGCCGCTTTAAAGGTAGCGGGTGTAAACCTTGTTGCAGTTTGTGATGTGGATAAAACTGTAATTACCGAAAGGCTGGCAGAATTAGCCAAATTAAATATAGATGCTTCTAAAATAAAGATCTATGATGATTACAGGAAATTATTGGCGCAAAAAGATATTGATGCGGTCATCATTGGCACACCGGACCATTGGCATGCCTTAATAATGATACACGCCTGTGAAGCCGGTAAAGATGTGTATGTGGAAAAACCGGTAGGTAATTCAATCGGAGAATGCAGAAGGATGGTAGCTGCTCAGCAAAGATACAATAAAGTAGTTCAGGCCGGTCAGTGGCAGCGTAGCCAGCAACACTTCAGGGATGCAGTTGATTTTGTACAGAGCGGCAAATTAGGCAATATCCGTACGGTAAAAGTATGGTGCTACCAGGGCTGGATGAAACCCGGTCCGGTGGTACCCGATTCGGCGCCACCTGCCGGCGTTGATTATGCACAATGGCTGGGCCCTGCACCAACAAGGCCTTTTAACTCCAGCCGTTTTCACTTTAATTTCAGGTGGTTCTGGGATTATGCCGGTGGCTTAATGACCGACTGGGGGGTACATTTATTGGACTATGGTTTACTGGGTATGAAAGCTGAATTACCCATCAGTATTGTAGGCCTTGGCGGAAGATTCGCCTACCCTGACCTGTACGAAGAAACACCGGATACCCTGACCACTATGTATGAATTTGATAAGTTTAACTTAGTGTGGGATTCAGCTATGGGCATCGACAATGGCTCTTACGAAAGGGACCATGGTATCGCTTATATTGGTAACAACGGAACGCTCATCTTAAATCGTGGTGGTTGGGAAGTTATTGAAGAAAAGCAAAGTAAAAACAAAGTAATAATGCCTCTTATAAAACCATCTGACAATGGCCTTGAAAAACATTGGGAGAATTTTGTAAGCGTTGTTAAGTCCCGCAAAACAGCGGACCTGCATTGCTCTATACAGGATGGTGCCCATGTTGCTACAGTTGCACAAATGGGAAATATTTCTTTTCGCAGCGGAAAAAAATTATTATGGGATAAAGCAAAAATGGCATTCACAGATGAACCGGTCAATCAGCAATATTTGATGAAGGAGTATCATAATGGGTATAAGCTTCCGACGGTATAGCAGGATTGGATTTGATCTTACGACAGGAAACAAAAAAATATGGGACTAATCCCGGTTTGCCTAATTTTCTGAGTGAGAATGAGGTATTAGAGAAGATAATTGGATAGGGATGGCACCTACTCCTTTTAATCTCAGTTTTGCATCTGTTATTGGTGGTGTCATTTTTCTTCTATTTGTTTTACAAAGCTTTTAAATACCTAAATATTACCATATTTTGCAGCCAGTTCACTGCGGGAGTGAACATTCAGTTTCCTGTAAATATTCTTGATGTGTGAATTAAGTGTTTCAACGGAGATGAAAATGGTCCCGGCGATTTCCTTGTAACTATTTCCCAGTATCAACAATTGGAGGATTTCTTTTTCCCGGTCGGTTAAATTCGATTGATCAAGTTCTTTATTTTTACTTTGCTGGAGCTGAAAGTATTCCAGCACTTTAGAAGCGATCATCCCATTCATGGGCGACTCGCCTTTGAACACTGCATCAATAGCTTCCAAAATCCTTGCAGGGCTGTCTTTCTTTAATAAGTACCCGTTTGCGCCTGCCTTAATAGCCCTGAAAATTTTATCTTCATCTTCAAATACCGTCAGCATCATCACTTTTATTTCCGGAAATTGCTTTTTTATTTCCCATACCCCCTGAATACCATTCATGCCAGGCAAATCAATATCCATTAATACAACATCGGGCTTTTCCACTTCAAAACGGCCAATCATTTCATCACAATTTTCCAGTTTATGGATAAGCCGGAAATTTTCATTCAGTTGCATGATTATCGAAATAGCTGTGCGATATTGGGCATTGTCTTCTATGATTGCTATGTCGAGCATTTTCATTAAAGTTAATTAATATCAATCCTTTTTTATATCCCATGAATTTGGTATTTTAAAGGGATACGGGATTTGCATGGTAATGTCAGTTCCGTTCTGAAGGGTGCTGTCAATCACTAATCTACCACTGAGGTCCACGGTTCTTTTTCGCATGTTTTTCCAGCCGCTGCCTGTTCCCCTGATGGTTCTGTCAAATCCCTTACCATTATCAGTAACTTGCAAAACAAATTGGCTTTCACGGATAAATAATTGAGTATTGCATGCTGTAGCATCCGCATATTTAACCATATTATTTATGGCTTCTTTGAATACCAGGAAGATATTCTGTCTTACTTCCCCGGGCATCAGCATTTCGTCATTGATGCCTTTGCTTTCGAAATTGTAGCGGATATTTTTAGCATGACAAAGTGGTGTGGCAAATTTTGCCATCCTGCTTTTTAAACTTTTAAAATTATCATGGTGCGGATCGGTGGCCCAGGAGATTACTTCGAGTCTTTCGAGCATTTCAGTGGAATTATCTTTTATCAGTTCTGCAATAACGGGGTTATTGGGGTTTTCACTTAGTATTTCCGAATAGGCTTTTACGCTGCTAAGGGTGGCACCAACGTCATCATGCAGATCGCGGTGAAGACGGTTGCGAACCTGCAGCACACGGAGCTTTTGCTTTAAGCGGTAAAGGAACAAGATATAGACAAGGGCAGCAACAGCGAGTATCACCAGGGATACAAACCACCATCTTTGCCAAAAAGGAGGTTTAATAATTAAAACGAGTTTAGTGGGCTTTTCGTTCCAGATGCCCAGGTGATCAGCATTTTTAACTAACAGCGTATAGGTGCCCGGGTTTAGGTTAGTATAAGTGATGGAATTCCTGTCTGTGATATAAGTCCAGTCTTTATCAAAGCCTTCCAGTTTATAAGCATAGGTATAGATTTCAGGATTCAGAAAATCCATATTCGATAATTCACAACTAATAACTGAATGATCATAGTTAAGATGGAGGGTATCGGTCAGATAAGCCGCTTTTTGTAATAAAGAAGCAGAACCCGTTTCAAGAGACTTATTAAAAAGCCTGATATCAGTGATGACCACAGGCTTTGTATTTATTAAATTTTTTGAAGAGTTGGGATTAAAATAAACCACCTGTCCATCATTGGTGCCAAAGACGATTGTACCATCTGTGCATTTCACAGAAGTGAGGAATGCAAAATTATTTGCGGGTAATCCGGAAGTTGTATTGTAATTAATAAAGCTTTTGGTTGTAGGATCAAAACGTGCAATCCCATTATCTGTGCTTAACCACAACATACCCTGGTCGTCTTCTTCGATGCGATAAACCAGGTTGCTGGACAAGCCGTTCCTGACAGTATACCAGGAAATACTGTCGCTTTTGGTATCCAGTACATTCAATCCGCCGCTGATCGTACCAAAGCAGATCTTCCCGTTCTTTCCCGGCCTGATACAGCTTACGATATTATGACTGATCTTCTGCGGACCAGCGGATGTTTCTGTATAGTTGCTAAAGGAATTTTCCTGCGGCAGGTTCTCCATGCCGTAATGTTTATATAATCCTCCATCCCAGGTGCCGATCCATACATGATGCTGATCATCGGTTTCAATCTGGCTAATGGCAACTGCTTTAAAAGTTTTCACATCCCCGATGCCGGTCAGGCGGTGAATTGATTTTTTAGCCGGATCATAATAACACAAAGCATTTGTATAAGTCTGGTTACCGCTGGAGAATGAACCCATCCAGATATTTCCTTTATTGTCTTCCGCCAGGGCTACGACTGTATTGAAGGGTATCGAATTTTCATTTTTCTGCTGGTAGGTAAACTGGCTGAATATATTTGTTCCCGGTGCCCTGTAAAATACACCCTGACCAAAGGTGCCTACCCAATGACCGCCATTTTTATCCATTAATTGGGCGCCTATCCATGGTTTGTTTTTTGGATCGGTGAAATTGATCTGTTCGAATGATTTTGAAGAAAAACTATACCGGTAAAGGCCAAACTTTGTTCCGATAAACCAGGTGCCGGGCTTTTCTTCCAATATGGATTGAATCAATTGATTTTTGGAATATAATTCAATACCGGGTATAGTTTGAAATACGATACCTGGCTGATAAACCTGGTATAAACCATTTCCTTCGGAATATATCCAAACAGTAGCTTTATTGTCAATGAACAGTCCATCTATTTTTCCAGGAGATTCCCGGGTTGCCGGGTTTATCTTTTGTATTTTTTTGTGACCAGTAAGAAACAGCCCGGTATTGGTTCCAATCCATATTCTTCCGGCACTATCCTTTTGCATACAGTTAACCGGGCTATTTTTTAATAACGTGTCACCATCAAAATCAAATTTACCAGCTAAACTAAAATCTTTCTTCACAACAGTTAGAGAAGAATCCGAACCTATCCAGAAATTGCCTTCATTGTCTTTTTCAACACAACTATAGTGTTTTCCTGAAGCTAAAAATGTAGCAATATGCATATCCCTGGTTTTCCAATTAAGTTGAAATAAACCTGTTGTTGCTGTAATTATAAATTGATCATTTTCGTATTCCAGGAAATCGGTAATACCTGCATTCATTAAATGAAGGGTTGAGGGAATAAGTATGCTGTCCGTTACCGTACCGCCCGGGTTAATTTTGAACAGTCCATTTGCAGTTGCAGCTATTATATTTCCGTCTAAAGCAATTTTGGTTTTCCGGACAACTTTCCGTGCCTGGTTTTTTTCCCAGGGTTCAATGCGTTTGATTTTTCCGGATTGCCTGTCGTATTTATTCATAAAACCTCCGAAGGTGCCAATCCATATATTCCCTTTCCTGTCTTTTGCAAGCGTACTTGCATAATTATGGGTAAGTGAATTGGTATCTGCAGGATCCCGAAGAAAACGAGTGACTCTTGAACCATCAAACCGGTATAAACCATTTAAGCCGCCTAACCATAAAAATCCATCATCATCCTGTATAACGGAGCTGAAGTTGGTTTCAATTGGTACTCCTTTAAGATTTACTTTTTTTATCAGGTAAGCATTTTGATTTTGTGCAGAAGATTTTCCGGATGCTAAAGTGAAAACCAAAATGAATAAAGCAGAATAGACATATTTCATCACAGAAAGTTAGCATACGGTTTTGATATTTCAAATAGCATTCTTACATCTTTCATTATCGCATATGGTAAATCATTTGCATTATCATTTATCCGCTACTATTTCGTTATGCAAAGCCCAGCCCTATGACAGTTATTATAGGGATATATGTTTGTTTAATAACTGATTAAAAAAAACAAGGATGTAAAATTCTTGAAATGGCGGGGATGTTCCAAAAGAGGAGTTAATCGTTTACCCTGTTTTGCCCCCAACCCCTAAAGGGCAATACGGTTTAGTTAAGAAATTATATAACACAATATTATTCAGACCGAAGAAATTAAAACACTTTATTCACGGCGCGATACTGAGATAAAAAACAAATGCCGGTATTATCATTTATTAATTCATGCATTTTATTAAAGGTGAAATTCAACCATTTAAAAGCGTAATGTTATCATTTCTCTATATGGTGTTTTGAACAGGCGGGATATTATTGTTCAGCCTGAAGAAATTTTCAGGATCATATTTATTTTTTATTTCCTGAAGCCTTGCATAATTTTCTCCATAAGCATTTCTCACCCTTGTATTATCATCGGCATCAAGATGGTTTACATACACGCCTTTGGTAAATGGTTCTATTTCTTTCCAGAAATTTCTTGTCCAGCTAATATTTTTTTCATCATCCGCAGGTTCGAGCCACTGGCTGATAATATCGCTGTCCCACTGGTCCAGCCTGTGTACAAATGCGGTGGCAGAAGGAGGAATTTTTGTTGCTGCGCCACGGATATGGAAAAACAAAACAGGTGATAAGGGTGAGGGACGGGTGCCTATATACCGGATAAAAATATCCAGTAGTTCGTCAGTTAATTCAGTGAAATAGCCGGATTTCCAATAGCGGCGAATTCCGGCAGGCGCTGCGGCATCAAGGATAGACTGTAATTGTAAATAAGGTATTTCAGTAACAAGGTCGGCAATGGGTGAACCGAATTTCCGTAAAGGTGTAAGGTGCTTTTCTGCATCTTCCAGTGGGCCCATCCAGGCAGGCAAAACAAATGTTACAGGCAATCCATCAGGGGTAACAATAAAACCTGAATACGCCATCAGTTCATCAGGGGCCTGCCGGGCATAATCTCTGTAAAACTGCATTACTTCTTTAGCATGGTCCATCGTATATAAAATCATCCCGGCAACAATCGTTGGCCCTGCCGGATGCAGTTGGTATTGGAATTCTGTAAAAATGCCAAAGTTGCCGCCGCCACCACGGATAGCCCAAAACAGGTCAGTATTATTGTCTTTGTCAACCTTCAATAATTCACCATTGGCGGTAACAATTTCTGCGGATAAAAGATTATCAGATGAAGTTCCATGTTTCCCCATCAGCCAGCCAAGGCCGCCGCCCAGCGTAAGGCCTGCTATACCAGTATCTGAAACAGTACCTCCTGTTGTTGCCAGGCTATATAGCTGTGTGGCGTTGTCTAATTCTCTCCATATCACACCAGGTTCTGCTGTGGCAGTTTTATTTATAATATCAACATTAATGGCTTTCATTTTTGAAAGGTCAATCATTAGTCCACCTTCACATACAGCATTGCCGGCCACATTGTGTCCACCGCCTTTTACTGAAACAATGAGGTTGTTGCCCCGGGCAAAATTTACAGCCTCTATCACATCTTGAGCATTGTTGCAACGGGCAATTATTGCAGGCCGTTTATCAATCATAGCGTTCCATACTTTCCTGACTTCACCATAGCCTTCATCTCCGGGCAATAGCAGTTCACCTGTAAAATTTGATTTGAGTCTTTCATCCGGAAGAACGACTGAAATTACTTCCGGCGCTGAGGTAGTTTGTTCAATCATAATATTGTTTTTAATATGTGATGAAATAAGGGAAAGGATTATTGATGCTGATTTTTTGGGGTACGGGTTAGGTTGAGCAGGACTTAAAGGCACACTGCTTTTTTTAGTGGTTCATTAAAGAACTATTAATTTACGAAATAATTTTATTGGTAAATGTAGAAGTGGGACTAAGGCCCGATAATCCCATAAACCTGGCATATTCCAGCCTTCAGCAGCACAAATACCACTGACCGGGTAACCAATATGGTATATGATTAAAAGCCGTCCATTGAAACAGCTTTTACAATATGTGCTTGACTTAATATTCAATATGCAATCCACCCTTCCGCATTATACGCAGCATCATTGGGATCAGTAACATTGAAATATCCACTGTAATCAATTTCACCTACTGCACGACTGAACTTGCCGCGGCCACCTGTTATCAGTGCTTTGCCGTTGAAGCCAACTGTTGTTGGCGAAATAGGGAAGGTGCCGCCACTACCGCTAATCGCCGAAATGAAAATGGCATCGCCTTTTTTATTATAGATAACCTGGTTGATTATCTTGTTGTAAACAGAGGAAGGAATGTTAAGAGAAGATGACGCAGCCGATAAGGTTGAAAAATCTCCTGCCTGTATTAACGGCAAAGGAGCACCGGTAATTGGATAATTAATCACGTCGACCAATGGGGCTGGTATTGAACCGGCGGGCGGGGCTTGTGGCGATGTGCCGTAAGAGAGTTGGTTGAAGAAGGTTGTGCATTTACCCATATGACTGGCATTGCCCTCGCCACCACCCGGAAAATAGGCAAACCCAACATAATCGACACCATTAATTGATAGTGGGATCGGGTGCGTAGGAGACACCCTGTACCAGGTTGCTGTCCTCACATGGAAGTCACGTTTGTGAATCGCATGGTCCGGTTTGCATGATGGAAAAAACAGGCTGATCACAAAAAACATCAGCCATAATCCGGGAGTGTTAAACGATTTCATCAGAATAAATTTTAGTTATAGAAAATGTATACCGGGTCCTAATCACCCTTGAGAACATAAAAGTACCGTGCTAAGAAGTTCCGGTCAATCCCATAAATTTGGTATTTTGTCCTTTCGGAATAAAACCGAAAATTACAGGCACAAAAAAAGGAGCAAGACTTTCATCTTACTCCTTCATGTGTATCATTGGCAAATTAAGTAAATATCAAATTATTCCTCTTCATCAAAACTCATTGCCTCTTTCGTAGTCATCAGCAATTCATATTCTTCCTTGCTGCCTACGATCATATTTTCAAACTCAC